>NZ_JBQFXO010000002.1:0-406226 GCF_056540865.1 Ruegeria sp. AL11 | reverse complement strand
CTAAAACTCAACCTCAGATGCCCCCAGTCTATCCTGAGCGTCCCCGCCGCCTCAGCAGCGCCCCAGCGCCTCAGCAGCGCCGGTGAAGGGGTATTTACGGATTAGGTCTGGGACCTGCAACCCCCATTTTGCAAAAACTTCAAATTTCTCGGCAGAAAGTTTCCTACCTTAATAAAAGCAACAGGTTAGCTTCATTTTACTGGCGGTTTTTCCGCCTATATCCGCGCGGGTAGCTGACAAAGAACAGCCAAGCGCCGGAATCGTACCCAATGCTTGGTATGCGTTCAGGACACGCTAACAAAAACGCCGCCCGAGTCTCCTCGGACGGCGCTGTTTCCTGAGTGGTGTAGGCAACTACTTCAGATCAAAACGATCCGCGTTCATCACCTTGTTCCAGGCCGAGACAAAGTCACAGACGAATTTGCCCTCGGCATCTGCCTGACCATAGACCTCGGCCAATGCCCGCAGTTGCGAGTTCGAACCGAAGACCAGATCGACACGGGTGCCCGTCCACTTGACCTCACCACTGGCGCGGTCGCGGCCTTCATAGACGCCTTTGCCCGAGGGCTTCCATTCCGTGCTCATGTCCAAGACGTTGGTGAAGAAGTCGTTGCTAAGGACACCGGCGCGATCGGTGAACACACCGTGCTTGCTGTCACCGAAATTCGCGCCCAAGACGCGCAGACCGCCCACAAGGGCCGTCATCTCCGGGGCTGATAGCGTCAGCAGCTGCGCCCGGTCGACTAACAGCTCTTCGGGCGAGACGGTATAGTCGGCCTTCTGGTAATTACGGAACCCATCTGCGATTGGCTCCATCACGGCAAAACTGTCGACATCGGTCTGCTCTTGCGACGCATCGGTCCGGCCCGGGGTGAACGGCACCTCAACATCCTGACCGCCTGCTTTGGCCGCCTGTTCGATACCAACGGCACCGGCCAGAACGATCACATCGGCCAAGGACACTTTCTTGCCACCGGTTTGAGCATCGTTAAACGCGGCCTGAACGCCTTCCAATGCGCCCAGCGCCTTGGACAGCTTCATCGGTTCGTTGACGTCCCAGTCTTTCTGCGGCGCAAGACGGATACGGGCACCATTGGCGCCGCCACGCTTGTCCGACCCACGGTAAGTCGAAGCCGAGGCCCAAGCGGTCGAGACCAGCTCGGACACCGACAGCCCAGTCGCAGCGATCTTGGCTTTCAGGTCGGCCACATCCGCGTCGTCGATCAGATCGTGATCCACTGCGGGGACGTTGTCCTGCCAGATCAGCTCCTCAGCGGGGGCTTCTTCGCCGATATAGGCTGAACGCGGACCCATGTCGCGGTGAGTCAGCTTGAACCATGCGCGGGCGAAAGCATCGGCGAATTCTTCCGGGTTCTCGTGGAAGCGTTTCGAGATCGGGCCATAGATCGGGTCCATGCGCATCGCCATGTCGGCGGTGGTCATCATGGTTTTGACCTTCTTCGACGGATCATGCGCCTGCGGGGCCATGTCTTCTTCTTTGACATTCACTGGCTCCCAGATCCACGCGCCCGAGGGGCTTTTGGTCAGGTTCCAGTCATAACCGAACAGCAGGTCGAAGTAGCCATTGTCCCACTTTGTTGGGTTGGCCGTCCACGCGCCCTCGATCCCCGAGGTGGTGGTGTCGTCACCCTTGCCCGAGCCGAACTTGTTGATCCAGCCAAAGCCCATCTCTTCAATCGGAGCAGCCTCTGGATCGGGACCAACCAGATCGGGATCACCCGCACCATGCGCCTTACCAAAGGTGTGGCCACCTGCGACCAGAGCGACGGTTTCCTCGTCATTCATCGCCATACGACCAAAGGTGTCGCGGATATCACGGCCTGAGGCAAGCGCGTCGGGCTGTCCGTCCGGACCTTCTGGGTTCACATAGATCAGACCCATCTGCACGGCGGCCAATGGGTTTTCCAGATCACGCTCGCCCGAGTAACGGCTATGTGGGTTGTCCGTCGGGGCCAGCCATTCGGTTTCCGAACCCCAATAGATGTCTTCCTCTGGGGCCCAGATGTCTTCGCGGCCACCTGCGAAACCAAAGGTCTTGCCGCCCATCGACTCGATGGCGCAGTTCCCCGCCAGGATCATCAGGTCGGCCCAGGAAATCTGGTTGCCGTATTTCTGCTTGATCGGCCACAGCAGGCGACGCGCTTTGTCGAGGTTGCCGTTATCCGGCCAGCTATTCAGCGGAGCAAAACGTTGGTTGCCGGTCGAGGCGCCGCCACGGCCATCTGCCGTCCGGTACGTACCAGCACTGTGCCACGCCATCCGAATGAAGAAACCACCATAGTGACCGTAGTCCGCTGGCCACCAGTCCTGAGAATCCGTCATCAGCGCATAGAGGTCTTCTTTCAGCGCTTTGTAGTCCAGCTTCTTGAACTCTTCTTCATAGTCGAAATCTGCGCCCATCGGATTCGATGCCGGTGCATGCTGGTGCAGGATCGAAAGCTTCAGCTGGTTGGGCCACCAGTCGCGATTCGAACGCGTGCCAGCGCCATGCATCACAGGGCAACCGCCTGCTTTGGGGTTATCACTTCCGTCCATATCGATCTCCAATCCTGGCTCAGGTCTTGCGGCTCAGCGCGGTATTAACTGTAACGAACAAGATTACAGAAAGATGTAGCCCTGATGGATTTCAAGGGTCGCTCGCCGAAATTGGCGCAGCCCCCACTCATCAGGGCGACTCTGCACCCTTGTGTCGGGGGAAATCTAGCAAACCAAAGGCATAGAGATAAGTTTTGTTTTCTCATAATAACCATAACCAAATCCTATGGTATACAGATCCTCCGACTCGTAACCTTGGGTCACAACCCCCACAGGCAGATTGTCTTCTTCCCTGTTCGCTTTCAGTCTGGCCCGAATATGCGGCCAAGGACCCCGAGCAGGACATAAGGACAGCAGGATGGAGTTTGACTATGTGATCGTCGGCGGAGGCTCGGCCGGATCGGTTCTGGCCGGTCGCCTGAGCGAGGACCCGAACATCAGCGTCTGCCTACTTGAGGCCGGTGGTCCCGGAAAACATATCGCCATCCGTATGCCCGCCGCCGTAGTGTCGACCCTTCCCGGACGCCCCAAGATCAGCAATTGGGCGTTCGAGACAGTCCCGCAACCGGGCCTGAACGGGCGGAAAGGATATCAGCCGCGCGGCAAAGCCTTGGGAGGCTCCAGCGCGATCAATGCCATGCTCTATATACGCGGGCAGCGACAGGACTATGACGGTTGGGCCGATCTGGGCTGCGACGGTTGGGATTGGGACAGCGTTCTGCCTTACTTCAAACGCTCGGAAAACAACGAGCAGGGTGCAGATGACCTACATGGCGATAGTGGCCCCCTGCAAGTGTCGGATCAGAAGGAGCCGCGCCCGATCACCAATGCCTTCATCGATGCCGCCAGCCAGATGCAGCACCGCCGCGTCGAGGATTTCAATCGCGGCGATAACGAGGGCGTTGGACTCTATCAGGTGACGCAATTCCGCGACCCGACCCGCAACGGGGAAAGATGTTCAGCCGCAGCGGCCTATGTGCATCCGGTCATGGATCGTACGAACCTGGCCGTCATCACCCATGCCCATGCCAAGGAGCTGACCTTCGACGGCAAACGCGCGACCGGAGTGATCTATAAAAAGAGAGCAAAAGGCGCAGATATCTCGGTCACGGCCAGACGAGAGGTATTGATCTGTGCGGGCGCGCTTCAATCACCGCAAATTTTGCAGCTGTCCGGTATCGGCGACGGGGAAGAGTTGCGCCAGCACGGAATCGCAGTCCGTCATGACCTGCCCAGCGTTGGTAAAAACCTGCAAGATCATCTGGATTTCATTCTGGCCTACAAAACCAAGGACACAGACAATTTCGGCATCGGCCTGATGGCAGGCATGCGCCTGATGGGGCACTTGTTGCGCTGGCGCAAAACCGGGTCGTCGATGGCCTCGACCCCGTTTGCCGAAGGGGCTGCGTTTCTAAAGACCTCTCCTGAACTGGATCGTCCCGACATTCAGCTCCATTTCGCCATTGCGCTGGTCGATGATCACGCCCGCAAGCTGCACTATGGCCATGGTTACAGTTGCCACATCTGCAAGCTAAGGCCCGAAAGCCGCGGCACCGTTGGCCTTCACAGCGCCGATCCCTTCGCCGCACCCGCCATTGACCCAAACTTCCTGTCCGATGACCGCGATCTGCAAACCATGATCAAAGGTGCGCGGATGATGCGAGACATCATGCAGGCCCCCGCCCTCGCCCCTTACCGTCATAAAGAGATGTTTGGGACCGAAACCGCCGAAACCGACGCGGATTGGGAACGCCATATCCGCGCTCGCGCCGATACGATCTATCACCCCGTCGGCACCTGCAAGATGGGGCTGGATGAAATGGCTGTGGTCGACCCAGAGCTAAAGGTTCACGGGATCGAAGGGTTGCGCGTCGTGGATGCTTCGATCATGCCAACGCTGATCTCGGGCAACACCAATGCGCCGACGATCATGATCGCCGAAAAAGCAGCTGACATGATCAAGGCTGCTCAGTGACCTTCATCAGGGCCTCAAGCCCGACGCGGTAATTGGGGTAGAGCAGTTTAACCCCAAGCTCATCCTTGATCCGGTTGTTTCGAACCCGCTTATTCTCGCTGTAGAAACTGCGCGCCATCGGCGTCATTTCGGCCTCTTCAAACGGAACGGCGGGCGGTAGCGGCAGGCCCTGCAGTTCGGCTGCGTAGCCGATCACATCTTGCGGCGGTACCGGCTCATCATCGCAAACGTTATAAACAGCGCCGGGATTCGGGGCCGCCATCGAAGCCGCCAGAACCTGTGCGATATCCTCCACATGGATGCGCGAGAACACCTGACCCGGTTTGATAATCCGCCGGGTCCCACCGCCCTTGAGCTTGGAAAACGGCCCGCGACCGGGGCCGTAGATGCCCGCCAGTCGGAAGATATGGATCGGCAGGCCGGGAATGGCCGACCATTGTTCCTCGGCCAGCAAACGCCAGCGCCCGCGTTTGGCTGTTGGCGCGGGTGGCGTGGTTTCATCCACCCAATTGCCCTGATGATCGCCATAGATCGCCGTGGTCGACAGATATCCAACCCATTTGAACTGCTCCGCGCGCGCGGCGATCTCTGTGCCCAGCGCTGCCAGAACCGGATCGCCATCCTCCTTCGGTGCGGTTGAGATCAGCAGATGCGAGACCCCATCCAGATCCGGCACGTCCCCGGGCCAAATCAACGGCTCAGCGCCCGAGGCGCGAATAGCGTCAGTACCCTCAGCATCTCGCGTGGTGCCAACAACGCGCCAACCCTCGGGCGTCAGGCGGCGCGACAGGGCTTGGGCAGAGTAACCGTGACCAAAGGAAAACAGTGTGTTCGTCATGCCCTCTAGATGATCCGAGCAGACCGGGGATGCAAGCGCCACGTCGACTCACTTGATTCGAATCTCGCGATACGCCTTTCTTTTAGGCATGAGCCAGAAAACCCCAGACCTACACGCAGCCTATGCGCTGACCTCTCCGGACGACAACAAACGCCTCTATGCCGAATGGGCAGGCGACTATGATGACGGTTTTGCCGCGCGCGAGGATTATCAGCTGCATATCCATACCGCCCGCGCCTTTGTACGGGCCGGAGGGCAAGGCCCGGTGCTGGATGTCGGCGCTGGCACCGGCCTGTGCGGTGCGGTTTTGGCCAGTCTTGGGGTTGGGCCGATCGACGCCACGGATATCAGCGCCGAAATGCTGGATCAGGCCATGCGCAAGGACACCTATCGCGACGCGATCGAGGCCGACCTGACCCAAGGTATCCCGGTACCGAGCCACAGCTATTCGGGTATCGTGTCATCTGGCACGTTCACCCATGGCCATCTGGGCCCAGAGGTCCTGCCCGCCTTGCTGCGCGTCGCGCGCCCCGGTGCGCAATTTGCCGTTTCAATCAACGCCAAACACTATGAAAAACTGGGCTTTGCCGACGCCTTCAGGCAGCTAGAGCAGGGCCAGATCATCAACCTGTCCCTGCCCGAGGTCCGCATCTACGGAGATCTCGCGGCCGGTCCGAACAAGGACGACACGGCCTATGTCGCCTTGTTCGAGAGGACCTGATCAGGTCTTTGACCAAAAACGTTAGGTGTACATCTGTTTCTTGAACGCCCGCGTGCGCGTCGTCGCCTCGGCCGAACCGTCGTGATAGGTGCCGAACCACTTGTCGAACGGGATTTCCGAGGTGCCGTAGTTGCACTCGAAATAGCGGTGGTGCAGCTGATGGAAGAAATCGCCAGCGCGGGCGGCATCCGTTTCTTTCGCCCTCAGCTTTTCGAAACCGGAATGGGACAGAACCGGGCTGATCTGCTGAAAGTAGGTATGGAACAGAAGGTGCAGCGGGTGCGATGGGATGATCAGGTGAATGAAATAGGTCGTGAAGTAGAGGATGTTCTCATACCAATGGTTTGAGATTCCCGACCAGGGCCCGATATTGACATTGCGGTGGTGCACCGCGTGGACATGTTTATAGAGCTTCGGGTGATGCTCCAACCGATGCACCCAATAGAAATGCAGGCCGGACCACATGGGGATCAGCAACATCCACAGGACAAACCAAACCGGCGCGCTGGACCATGTCACAGTCGGCACATAACCATTGGCCATCGCCCAAAAGATCACCCACTGATAAACAGTCGCCACTGTCATCGCGCTGCCCAAGGTCCACCAAATATTGTCGAGGACCTGATTGCGGAAAGTGAAGTTGCCGTTGTCCCGGGTCAGATCACGGCGATCGAACTTTTTGTACATGCCCTGCCCTTTGCGCATGTAAAGCCACCAGTGCAAACCACCCGCGACCAGAATTTGAGGCACCATGTTCAGCAGCCAAATCCGGAACATCCATCCCGCCGAGAAACTCTTCATTGCGTCCAATCCGGGGAAGAACAGGACATAGGCGATCACGGCCAGTGTCATGCACAGGGTCAGCGAGGTGATCTGCAACCACGCCCCGCCATACCATTTCACAACCGCCGCGGGGCGGGGCGGCCAAGTGAATAGAGGGTTCAAACCCACCGGTCCTTCGGGGTGATAGTTCCAACGAGCGGCTTCCGGGTCCTGAGCAGTGTCGGTCATAGCAGTCACTTCTGTCTGATGGGTCACGTTGCGTAGTCCGAGCCTTCGGCATCGAGCAGGGCTTTGATCTCACGAAGATGCGCCTCGGCTTGATCGGGGTAGTCATCCAACTCTTGCGCAGTCTTCTCGGCGATCTCATCGGATAGCACGCGCAACGGCTGGCCCGTTTGCAGCGCACGGATGTAGGTTTCGGCGGCGCGCTCGAAATAATAGAGTCTATTAAAGGCATCTGCCGGGTCGCTGCCGATGATCAGAACACCATGGTTGCCCATGATCATGACCTTCTTTTTCGGGTCCGACAGCATTGAGGCGCAGCGTTCCCCCTCGCTCTCAAACGCCAGACCACCGAATTCCTCATCAATCACATAGCGGTTGTAGAACGTGGCCGTGTTCTGGTCGATAGGGGGCATGTTGCTGTCCGCAAGCGACGCCAACACGGTGGCAAAGATCGAATGTACATGCATGACGCACCGCGCATGCGGGCAATGGCGGTGAATTGAGCCGTGAAGCCCCCACGCGGTGGGGTCCGGCGCGCCGGGTTGGCTCATGACATCCGGATCATTGGCATCCAACAGCAACAAGTCCGAGGCCCGGATTCGCCCGAAATACATCTGATTGGGGTTCATCAGGAACTGCGTGCCGTCCTCGTTCACCGCAAGGCTGAAATGGTTGGCAACGGCCTCGTGCAAGTTCAGACGCTCGGTCCAGCGGAACGTCGCGGCCATGTCCACACGCTCGGACCAATGGTCGATATTGGGGCGAAGATTGGCGACACTCATGGGAACGCTCCTTAGGGCAATTGGTTTGAACAAAGCCTGCCTTGGGTCCTTGAGTTTGACCAACGAAAAAAACGCATCTATCCCATTAGTAGAACTTATGGTGAGGTTATGCAGATGCAGAATTCCCTGCCTCCATTGGGCTGGCTGCGCACATTCGAGGCAGCGGCACGTCATCTGTCTTTCACCGGCGCCGCCCGCGATCTGAACATGACGCAAAGCGCGGTAAGCCAGCAGATCAAGTCGCTCGAGGGGCATCTGGGCCAGCCCTTGTTCCTGCGACGCCCCAAGGCGCTGGAACTGACCGAGGCCGGAATCTCCTACCTGCCCGTCGTGCGAGAGGCATTTCGCACGCTGGTGCGTGGTACACAGGCCGTAACGGGCGCTCAGCAAAACGCGGTTCAGGTTCAGTGCAACATTACATTTGCCGTGAACTGGCTGGCCCCGCGCCTGCCCGCCTTTCGGGCTGAGCATCCGGATGTGCAACTGAACATCTTCACTGAACTCTGGGAGCCGCAGGAAATGGCCGAAGGCGCTGCGGTCGAGATTCGCTTTTCCCTCAGGCCCGCCGATACGGTCCGGACAGAGTTGCTGCGGCGTGAACACTACTATCCAGTCTGCGCGCCTGGGTTCAGTGTTGATCTGGAGACACTGCAGGAAAAGCCCCTGTATGATTGTTCAAACCTGCTTTCGAATTGGGCCAGCTGGGCAGATGATCAGGCTCTAACATGGGGCAAACCGTACATAACATACGCCACGACCTATCTGGTTTGCTTGTCAGCAGCGATGGCCGGGGGCGGCTTGTGCCTTGCGCATGACACGATCGTAGACCGGTTGATTGAACAGGGTTTGCTGGTGGCCCCTTTTGAACATCGCGCAGAGATGCCAGAGGCGTATTACCTGCTGCTCTCCCCTCAGGCAGAGGAAACGCCTGGCGCTGTGGCCTTTGCCAATTGGATACGTCGCGAGATCGGGTGAGAGGGCCTCTCCCGCCCATCGTCGCGGCACCTTGCGGGGCAGCTTCTCTGGTTGGGCCGGGCAGCGCTGGCGCGCTGCGGGCGGGATTTGTGATGATTTCATGATACGGGATTACCGGGGTTGCACCTGACAACACATTCGGGAAAGTTGAGCCATGGAATACACACCCTTCCCAAGCTGGCCCGATGTCGCCCCCCGTTTGATCGCCGTTGCCGCAGGTCGTGAACCGGCGGATATGGTGATCCGCAATGGTATATGGGTCAATGTTCACAGCCGAGAGCTGCTGCCCGATCACTCCGTCGCCATTGCCGAGGGGCGGATTGCCTTTGTCGGGCCTGACGCCAGCCACTGCATTGGTCCCGACACGCAGATCATCGACGCCAACGGGCGCTACATTCTGCCCGGCCTTTGCGACGCGCATATGCACATCGAATCGGGGATGCTGACTCCGGCTGAATTCGCGCGGGCCGTGATCCCGCATGGCACGACCTCGATGTTCACCGACCCACACGAGATCGCAAATGTGCTGGGCCTAGACGGCGTGCGCATGATGCATGACGAGGCGATGATGCAGCCGGTAAATATCTTCACTCAGATGCCCTCCTGCGCGCCATCGGCCCCGGGATTGGAGACCACCGGCTATGAAATCTCGCCCGAGGATGTGGCACAGGCGATGAGCTGGCCGGGTATCATCGGGCTGGGTGAGATGATGAATTTCCCCGGTGTGATCAACGGCGATCCGAAGATGTTGGCCGAGATTGCAGCCACTCAACGGGCCGGAAAACCGGTCGGCGGACACTATGCTTCGCCTGATTTAGGGTCTGATTTCTCGGCTTATGTAGCTGGCGGCCCGGCGGATGATCACGAAGGCACTTGCGAGGCCGACGCCATCGCGCGAGTACGGCAGGGGATGCGGTCGATGATGCGGCTGGGGTCGGCTTGGTACGATGTGGAGACCCAGATCACGGCTGTCACTGAGAAAGGTCTGGACCCGCGTAACTTCATTCTGTGTACCGACGATTGCCACTCGGGCACCTTGGTCAATGAAGGCCATATGAACCGCGTGGTGCGCCATGCCATTGCCTGTGGGTGTGAGCCACTGGTCGCTTTGCAAATGGCCACGATCAACACAGCAACGCATTTCGGGCTGGAGCGCGAGATCGGCTCGGTCACGCCGGGGCGGCGCGCGGATATCATCCTCAGCTCGGATTTGACCGATTTGCCGATCGAGACGGTTATTGCGCGTGGGCAGGTGGTTGCTGAGAACGGCGCCATCACCGTCGAATGCCCGCATCTGAACTGGCCGAACAACGCACGCAATACGGTGCATCTGGGGCATGAGCTGACGGAAAGCGACTTTGAAATCCAGGCCCCCGCAGGCGCGAACCGGGTTCAGGCCAATGTCATCGGTGTTGTCGAAAACCAGGCCCCGACCAAGGCGCTCAAGGCCGAATTGCCCATCATCGGCGGTCTGGTCGAGGGGGAGGGCGAGGTCTGCCAGATCGCGCTGGTGGAACGCCATCGCGCGACCGGAGGGGTTACGAACGCGTTCGTCTCGGGCTTTGGCTATCAGGGCAACATGGCGATGGCCTCAACCGTGGCCCATGACAGCCACCACATGATCGTCGTCGGCACCGACCGCTCACAGATGGCGCTGGCCGCCAACCGCCTGGCCGAGGTCGGTGGTGGTATCACCCTGTTCCGGGACGGTCAGGAACTGGCGCTGGTGGAACTGCCCATTGCTGGCCTGATGTCCGACAGCCCTGCCGCCGAGGTCGCGGCCAAAGCCGAAAAAATGGTCGAGGCGATGGAGGCCTGCGGCTGTCAACTGAACAACGCCTATATGCAACACTCTCTGCTGGCCCTCGTTGTTATCCCCGAATTGCGGATCTCGGACCTTGGGCTGGTGGATGTCCGCACGTTTGAAAAGATAGACCTTCTGGAACCCCTGGCATGACAATAATAAAAACACCTGACACACCTGCTGCGGAAGACTTCACAGACCCCGAGGCCGCCGTCGCGCGGCTTGAACTTCTCTACAATCAAGCCACGGATTTCTTATGCGAGGGCTTCTCGGCGGCCATGCAGGAGGGGGCCCCTTCGGCCCGCATTAGAGCCTATTACCCGGAAATTCGCATCAAGACCTCAAGCTACGCGCAGGTCGATAGCCGCCTGAGTTTCGGGCATGTCTCGGAACCTGGCATCCATGCAACCACCGTAACGCGACCTGACCTCTTCCGCTCTTACCTGACGCAGCAGATCGCGTTGCTGATCAAGAACCACGACCAGCCGGTGACCATCGGTGCCTCCGATACGCCGATTCCGGTTCATTTTGCCGTCGCCAACAACCCAGATCTGGTGGTGCCGCATCAAGGTGCTGCGGGTTTCACCCTGCGCGATGTGTTCGACGTGCCCGATCTGACAACAACCAATGACGATATCGTTAATGGCGTACATGATCATACTGAGGTCGGGCCACTTGCTTTGTTCACCGCTCAGCGCGTCGATTACTCTTTGGCGCGGCTGGCGCACTATACCGCGACGGATGCGGGGCACTTCCAGAACCACGTTCTGTTCACCAACTACCAGTTCTACGTGTCCGAGTTCGAAAACTACGCGCGTGAACAACTCGCCGACCCCGAAAGCGGCTACATCAGCTTTGTCTCGACCGGGAATGTCGAGATCACCGAGGCAGATGCGTCGCTTGAGCAGCCGATAAAGCTGCCTCAGATGCCGACCTATCACCTGAAACGAGCGGATGGGTCCGGTATCACTCTCGTCAATATCGGCGTCGGGCCGTCGAACGCCAAGACCGCCACCGACCATATCGCGGTACTACGCCCCCATGCCTGGTTGATGGTCGGGCACTGCGCCGGTCTGCGCAATACGCAAGCCTTGGGCGATTTCGTCCTGGCCCATGCCTATCTACGCGAAGATAAGGTTCTGGACGATGACCTGCCGGTCTGGGTCCCGATCCCACCTCTGGCGGAGATTCAAGTGGCGCTGGAACGCGCCGTGGCCGAGGTCACCGAACTTGAAGGGTATGAGCTGAAGCGGATCATGCGGACGGGCACTGTCGCATCGGTCGATAACCGCAATTGGGAGCTGCGCGATCAATCAGGACCGGTGCAGCGGCTCAGCCAATCCCGTGCGATTGCGCTGGATATGGAAAGCGCAACGATCGCTGCAAATGGCTACAGATTCAGGGTTCCCTACGGGACTTTGCTGTGCGTCTCCGACAAGCCGTTGCATGGGGAATTGAAGCTTCCCGGCATGGCGTCGTCCTTCTATACCACTCAGGTCAGCCGTCATCTGGCGATCGGAATAAAGGCGATGGAGCATCTGCGCGGCATGCCGTTAGAACGCTTGCACAGCCGGAAATTGCGTTCATTTGACGAAACGGCCTTCCTCTGACGTAAAAAAGCAACGTTTTCCCCATATTTTTAGGGTTTTCCGCGCTACTATTCGTTGTGTTCGTCCACAATATCCCGTTACAGTTACGCGGTGAGGCCCTATAGATCGGGCACGTTAAGGAGACCAAGAAATGGCAAAGCCTATGACAAAGACTCAGCTGGTGGCTGCTCTCGCTGAGGAAATGGGAACCGACAAGAAATCCGCGAATGCGGCGCTGGAGGCTGTGACCGGCCTGATCACCCGCGAAGTTTCGGCCGGTGGTGCAGTAACCCTGCCCGGCGTCGGCAAAATCTACTGCCGCGAACGCCCCGAGCGTCAAGTTCGCAACCCGGCCACTGGTGAAACCTTCACCAAAGAAGCCGACAAGGTTGTGAAGATGACCATCGCAAAAGCTCTGAAAGACAGCGTGAACGGCTAAGCCGCGACGTCATGTTGACAGAATGTGGGGCTGCCGGAAGGTGGCCCCTTTTTCTTGCCGGACGACCCGTTTAAGAAAAGCACACCGCCCACCCAAGGAGATGGAAATGGATCTGCGCGCCATCGCAATGGGGCTGACCTTTGCCCTGATCTGGTCGTCGGCTTTTACGTCGGCGCGGATCATCGTTGCGGATGCATCGCCTCTATTTTCTCTGGCGTTGCGCTTTTTGATTTCCGGCATCATCGGCGTCGCGATCGCGCGGGCCATGGGTCAATCCTGGCATCTCACACGTGAGCAGTGGCGCGCGACCATACTGTTCGGAGTGTGCCAAAATGCCCTTTATTTGGGTCTGAATTTCTATGCGATGCAAACAGTCGAGGCCTCGGTCGCGGCGATCATCGCATCTACCATGCCGCTGCTTGTCGCACTGGCGGGCTGGGCCTTTCTGGGGGAGCGTTTGCGCCCCTTGGGGATTATTGGGCTACTGGCTGGATTTGTTGGCGTTGCCCTCATCATGGGCAATCGCATCGGCGCAGGTGTCGATCTGTTCGGAGTGGCCCTTTGTGGAATCGCAGCCCTCGCCCTGACCTTCGCGACTCTCTCCGTGCGCGGGGCCACGTCGGGCGGCAATTTCATGATGGTGGTCGGATTGCAGATGTTCGTGGGTGCTGCGGTTCTGTTTGTCGCAGCCCCGATTTTCGAAACGATCCGCATACATCTGACAGTGCCGCTGGTTCTGGCGTTCAGCTACACAACGCTGTTCCCCGGTCTTCTGGCGACGTTGATCTGGTTCATGCTGCTCAACCGGATCGGGGCGACCCGCGCGGCGACGTTCCACTTTCTCAACCCCGTGTTCGGTGTCGCCATTGCCGCCGTTCTGCTGGGTGAGAAGCTGGGGCCGCTGGATGCGCTGGGTGTTTTGATCACGACGCTGGGCATTCTGGCGGTGCAACTGTCGCGTCAGCCTGGTCAGGGTAGCAGCGCCTCGACCTGACGGGTCAGCTTCGGCGATGTCGGCTTGACGCCTGAACCAAAAGTAGCCGCAACCTCACCTTCTGGATTCAGCAGAATTTTGTTGAAGTTCCACTGCGGCACAAAACCGGTTTGGTCCGCAACGGCCTTGTAGAACGCATGCGCCTTTGGCCCCTTGACTGGCGTGATATCAGCCATCGGCAGTGTCAGGCCGTAGTTCATCTCACAGAAGGCTTTGACTTCGCTTGCCGTTTCCAATTCCTGATTGAAGGAATCCGATGGGACCGCAAGCACCACCAAACCGCGTTTGCCATAGGTTTCATGCATCTTCTGCAAATCCGCGTATTGACCGGTGAAGCCGCATTGCGATGCGGTATTGACCACCAGAACCGGCTGACCGCGCCATGCCTCTAGGGACAAGACTCCCCCGTCGATCGAAGCAAACTCGGCTGTCAAAGGCGCCGCTTGCACAGCACGGCCGATCAACAAAAGAACGCTCAGCAGCAACACACGAAACATGGCAAAACCTCCTTGGTATTAAGGATACGGTAAAAACCCGCTTCCGGATCAACCGCACATGCGCGCGAGGCGTTTGAAATATGATTTTGATTTCCGAAATTTTATGCCCAAATACTACTCAACCATTCCAATTGATCGGAGGAGCCATGTCCCGCTACACCAAGGACCCCGCGGTTGTTGCCGCTCTGTCCCCCGAGGCGTTTCACGTCACCCAGCGCAGCGGCACCGAACGTCCCGGAACCGGCGCATATCTGGGCAATAAAGAGCCCGGCATCTACGTGGATATCGTATCGGGCGAGCCGCTTTTCGCCTCGACCCACAAATACGAATCCGGCTGTGGCTGGCCCAGTTTCACGAAGCCGATCATCCATGAGCATGTGGAAGAGTTTCGTGACACTACCCATGGTATGATCCGCACCGAGGTCCGCTCAAAACACGGTGACAGCCATCTTGGCCACGTCTTCCCGGACGGCCCGCGCGAACATGGTGGGCTACGCTATTGCATCAACTCTGCCGCACTGCGGTTCATCCATCGCGACGAGATGGAGGACGAAGGTTACGGCGAATACCTGATCCATGTGGAGGACATCCAATGAGTATCGAACGCGCTGTTCTGGCCGGTGGCTGCTTTTGGGGCATGCAGGACCTGATCCGCAAACTGCCCGGCGTGTCCCGCACGCGTGTCGGATATACCGGCGGCGACGTGCCGAACGCCACTTATCGCAACCACGGCACCCATGCCGAAGGGATCGATATCTTCTTTGACCCCACACAGATCACCTATCGCGAACTGCTGGAATTCTTCTTTCAGATCCACGACCCGACCACACCGAATCGTCAGGGCAATGATCTTGGCATGAGCTACCGCTCAGCGATCTACTATGTGGATGAGGCGCAAAAGCAGGTGGCTCTGGACACAATCGCGGATGTGAACGCCAGTGGATTGTGGCCCGGCAAGGTCGTCACCGAACTGGAACCCGTGGGCGACTTCTGGGACGCCGAACCCGAGCATCAGGATTATCTGGAACGCATTCCAAACGGCTATACCTGCCACTTCCCTCGCCCCGATTGGGTTCTGCCCAAACGCGACGCGGCTGAATAACGCTTGGCCCCCTTCGGGTTCCGAAGGGGGTTAACCCGTGGCGACGCGAGGGCGACCGCTGGCCTCTACGGTCAACATTGCCTCGACAAACACCTCACGCTCTTCAACACGGGCGGTTCGAATGTCGCGGTCGACAACCACTCGGATATCTTCAGCACCCGCCTCGCGCACGGCCCCTTCCGCCTCATCTCGCAGGATCTTTTCCAGCAGCGCCAAAGCCTCATCCGAGGCGTTGAAGTCCTTCGGGCCGCCTTCCAGATGAACGCGATACTGCCCTTCGGCGGGCGAGGTGATGGTCCCCGAGCGCCGCAAAGTCAGCCGCCCGACTACCGCCCCGATGGCATTGGCCACACCAGCATGTTCCGGCAAAACCATTTTGCAACGCAACCGCTCCCCAACCGCCGGATAATAGCTGGGGGCCGAGGCACCCAGACCCACCACATCTACGTTCAACGCCGCGTCCAGCGCCAGCAACCCTCGGTGCTGTACCAACCCGCGCTGGGTCAGGACATGCCGGGCAAGCTCCTTTGGCGGCAGACCGAAATCCTCTGCTTCTTCGGCAAAAGCAGTCTCTAACAAGGTCAAACTAGTCTGCTCGGTCAGTTGGTCGATGATCATCTGCGCCAGGTGTTCCGGTGTCGCTGCCAGCATGTCACCCGACCCAACCCGTTTGCGCGCCACCAGTTCCAGCGCTTTTCGTGCGGCATCTGCGTCCCATGCCTCGACCCGACCCAGAACATGGCTGGCGTCAGACGGCGTGATCCCCGAAACCTGTAGGATTCCGCGATCCACTAAGCGGGTCAGCGCTCCGTTCTCCATCCGCGTCCGCAATAGTCCGCTGAGAGGCAGGACCTGATCGCCTAACCTGTCCAGTAACGCCTCTTCCCGCGCACCGATCCCATCGACACGCACCCCCGGAACGCGGCGAGCAAACCGTGTGTCATGCTCGCCCACCGTGGTCGAGCGCAGCTGCTCGTCGAGTATCGCATGTACCACTTCGGGCGCCTCGGACGCGATCAGTGAAACCGGCAGCACCCGTCGCGGCCCAAGGAAAACGCCGCCCTTCAAGCCTTCGGTCATGACATGAACCTGGCTATCGCCGCCCAAACCGTGAGTTCGCATCGCGACGGCTTCAACCATCGTGCGAAACCCACCAACCTGCGCGCCCGCCGGATCAATCGCGGGTTTCCCATCGCGGATCAGCGCCACGTCCGTCGTCGTACCGCCAATATCCGAGACCAGAGCGTTCTCGGCCCCCGTCAGCCACCGCGCCCCTACGATCGAGGCCGCAGGACCGCTCAGAATCGTTTCAATCGGTCGCTCCCGCGCCTGTTCCGCGCTCATCAACGCGCCATCCCCGCGCACGACCATCATCGGAGCGGTAATATCCAAAGCCAGCAACTGATCCTGAGCCCGCCCGATCAGACGATCAATCATTCCGATCAGTCGAGCGTTCAAAACGGCCGTAACGGCGCGTTTTGGCCCGTTCAACTTGGCGGACAATTGGTGCGAGCAGGTAACCGGCGCTCCGGTCTTTTCGGCTATGATCCGCGCCGCTTCCAACTCGTGCGCAGGGTTACGTGTCGCGAACTGCGACGCCACGGCAAAGCCAGAAACCCCTTTGTGAGAGTCTAAAAAGGCCCCTAAAGCTTCAACATCCAGCTTTGCGACCTCACCGCCCGCATGGCTGTGTCCACCTGCCACGACAAGCGCCGGATCGCCTTTCAAAGCATCCCTCAGACCATGCTTCTCAAGATCGCTTTCCTTGAACCCGATGTAGATCAAGGCCACGCGACCACCCTGCCCCTCGACCAGAGCATTTGTGGCCAGTGTCGTCGACAGAGACGCCATCGAGATCTGATCCGGCGTCACCTGCGCCTCGTCCAAAACGGCCGAGATCGCCTTGCCGACCCCAATCGCCAGGTCCGCCCGCGTTGTCAGGGACTTGGCCGAGGCGATCACCTCACGCTCATCCCGGATCAACACCGCATCGGTATAGGTTCCGCCTGTATCTACCCCCAAAGCCAGCGCCATCGGGTCCTCCATCTGTTCGCTGCAGATGGGTGTAGCGGTTTGGACCGACACGTCCAGCCTGTTTGCGGCATTTAACCGAGCTGTTCCACCGCCCAGCGCGCTGCATCAGCCACGGTCGGATCGGGATCATCCGCCAAGCCCTGCGCCACAGCCCGCAGTTCGGCCCTGCCCGAGTTGCCAATGGCATAGAGAACATTGCGAACAAACCGGTCGCGCCCAATCCGCTTGATCGGAGAACCCGAGAATTTCGCCCGAAACGCAGCATCATCCAAAACCGCCAGATCAGCCAGGGCCGGAGCCTTCAGATCCTCCCGCGCTGCATATCGAATGTCGCTGGCCGCCACAGCAAACTTGTTCCAAGGGCACGCTGCCAGACAATCATCGCAGCCGTAAATCCGGTTTCCCAGCTTGCCACGCAAGCCTTCGTCAACCGGGCCTCTATGTTCGATGGTCAGGTAGGAAATACACCGCCGCGCATCCAGCTGATAGGGCGCGGGGAAGGCATCCGTCGGACAGACCTCCAGACAGGCCCGGCACGACCCACAATGATCCACCTCGGCCTCATCCGACGGCAGCTCCAAAGTCGTAAAAACAGACCCTATAAAGGCCCAATTGCCCCAATCCCGGCTGACAAGATTGGTGTGCTTGCCCTGCCAGCCCAACCCCGCCGCATGGCCCAACGCCTTTTCCGGCACCGGCGCGGTATCGACGAATACCTTCACCTCGCCCCCGGCCTCGGCAATCAGCCACCGCGCCAGCCGCTTGAGCCGCTTTTTGACCAGGTCATGATAATCCTTGTTCTGCGCATAGACCGAAATCGCCGCGCGGTCCGGATGCTGCAAAACTTCGGTCGGATCATGCTCGGGCGTGTAACTCTCGGCCAACATGATCACCGACCGCGCCTCGGGCCACAGTGCCGCCGGATCTCCGCGCCAATGGGTCCGTTCGGCCATCCACCCCATCTGCCCGTGATACCCGGCCTGCAAAAAGGCTTCCAAGCGCGCAGGCACCTGCGGCACATCCCATGGCCGACACACCCGGCACGAGACAAACCCCTCGGCCAAAGCCTGCGCCACCAGTTTTTCCTTTAAACCCGATCCGCTCTTCATCTGGCCAAAAATATCCTCGGGGGGAATCGCGCCTCTGGCGCGATGGGGGGCAGACAGCCCCCCTTTGCCACCCTATCAGAAATCCAGATCGGCGTAATGGGGCGGAGGTCGAAACCCCGGCACCTGATCAGCCAGAATCGACCGGAACGCCGGCCGCGATTTGATCTTGGCGTACCAATCCTTCACCGCCGCGCTGCGATTCCAATCCACGTCCGAGATATAGTCCAGCGCCGATAAATGCGCCGCGGCCGCGAAATCCGCCAGCGTCATCTGATCTCCGGCCAACCAGCGACGATGATCCAGCAACCATGCCATGTAGTCCAAGTGATACTTGATCGCCCGCGCGCCTTCCTTGACGTTCTTACTGTCCGGATAGCCCTGCCCGGTCATCTTCTTGTTGACCCGCTCATACAGAAGTTTCGAGGTCACCTCGTGATGAAACTTGTCATCGAACCAGCCCACCAAGCGCCGCACCTCATACCGCGCTTCGGCGGTCTTGGGCATCAAGGGCGGTTCTGGGCGCGTGTCCTCGATATACTCACAAATCGCCGCGCTCTCGGACATGATCTGCCCGTCTAACCGCAACACCGGCACTTTGCCAGCCGGGTTTCGGCGCAGAAAATCCGGATCTTGTTCCCAATAACGCTCTTCGACCAGCTCAACTTCGATCTTCTTCTCGGCCAGAGACAGCCGAACCTTGCGACAGTAGGGAGAGAGGGGAACGTGAAACAAACGCGCCATGGACTTCCAATCAAACCAATGAGTACCCCTCAGCTTTAGCCTTGGCAGGGCGTGGGATTCAATCCTCGAAACAATCCGCGCGACCATCTGCGCGGATGGTAGCCGCCCCTTGCAGGATGGCCGCCGCCCGCCTGCGGGTGAAAACCGACGGATCCGTCACCGAGCGTTTGCGGGGTGAGGGCAGAATCGCTGCAAGCCGTGCCGCCTGCGTCGGGGTCAGTTGCGCCGCGCTGACGCCAAAGTTCCGCTGCGCCGCGGCCTCAACCCCAAACAGGCCCGTCCCGGTTTCAGCGACATTCAGATAAACCTCAAGAATGCGCTGTTTACTCCAGAAAATCTCAACCACTGGCGTGATCGTGGTTTCCATCGCCTTGCGCACCCAGCTGCGCCCCTGCCACAGAAAGACATTCTTCACCACCTGCTGCGTGATGGTTGAGGCCCCTCGGGTCCCGCCACCCTCCAAAGCGTCACGAATGGCTTCGACGTCAAAGCCCCAGTGTAAGCAGAAATTTGCATCTTCAGCCGCCACGACCGAACGCGCCATGATCGGAGCGATCTCATCCATCGGAACCCACTCGCGCTCTACCTTTCCAAGGCGACGCCATTCGGACCAGATCGTATGCGTGATCGGAGGGTTCACGACCGAATACAGCAGCACCAAAGCCACCAGAAACGCTGCAACGCCCAGCGCTGAATAGACCATCCATCGCCGGATACGGGACCAGAGCGACCGTGTCTTTTGCCCCTTGCCTGCCTTACTTTTTCTGCCGCTTTTCTTGCGGGCTGCTTTCTTTGCCATGGTTTTGCTATACGCCGCCGCGCCGGTCTTGGGAACGGCGGAATTCCGGATCGGCGGATTGGACCGCACGACTGTGTCCGCCGCGAAATACAAAAAGACCCGCGTTCCACTTCAGAAACACGGGTCCTTCTTGTTTATCTCTGCACCCGACTTATTCGGCTGGAACAGCAGCCACTTCGTTCGTCAGAGGATGGCTGAGCTTGTTCAGCATCTCTTTCGGGCAGACCTGAAGGAAGTTCGCCTTTTCCACATCCCAATGCTGCAGGATGTCCGAGGCCTTCCGGCTGAAGGTTTCCGCCGCGTGACGCTCGATCAGGGATTTCAACTGATCTTCCCAATGATCGACGGTCACCGGACAGGTCACCAGCGTTTCCATGTTCATCAACGCCTGCGCCTTGCCCTCCGGATCATACAGATAGGCCATGCCGCCGGTCATACCCGCACCAAAATTGGCCCCGATATCACCCAGGATCACCGCGACACCGCCGGTCATGTATTCACACCCGTTCGATCCACAGCCCTCGATCACCACTTTAGCGCCCGAGTTCCGCACCGCGAACCGCTCACCTGCACGACCAGCGGCAAACAGCTGCCCATCGGTTGCGCCGTACAGAACGGTGTTACCGATGATCGTGTTGTCATCTGCCTTCAGCGGGCTGACCTGCGGTGGGCGGACAACGATCATGCCACCCGACAGACCTTTGCCGACATAGTCGTTGGCGTCACCCGACACTTCCAGCTTGAGCCCCGGAGCCGCAAAGGCCCCCAGCGACTGACCGGCCGAACCCTGCAGTTTCACATGCAGGTGGTCGTCCTGGAACGTGTTCCGCATACCGAAGTTCTGAACGATATGGCTGGAGACGCGCGTCCCCACGGTCCGGTGCGTGTTCTGGATCGCGTAAGACAGCTGCATCTTTTCACCGTCTTTCAGGAACCGCGCCGCATCGCGCACGATCTCGGCGTCCAGCGTATCAGGCACCGCGTTGCGGTCCTTGTCACGGTTGTAGACGATGTCATGCGCGCCATCGACAGTGATCAGTAGCGGGTTCAGGTCCAGATCGTCCAGATGCGCCGAGCCACGGCTGACCTGATCCAGCAGATCGGCCCGACCTATGATCTCATCAATCGAACGCGCGCCGAGGCTGGCCAGCAACTCGCGCACTTCCTGCGCGTAGAAGGTGATCAGGTTGACGACCTTATCCGCGTTGCCGGTGAACTTGGCGCGCAGGCTTTCGTCCTGCGTACACACTCCGACCGGGCAGGTGTTCGACTGGCACTGACGCACCATGATACAGCCCATCGCGATAAGCGCTGCGGTGCCGATGCCATATTCCTCGGCCCCCATCATCGCGGCCATGACGATGTCGCGACCGGTCCGCAGGCCACCATCGGTCCGCAAGGTCACACGGTCACGCAGGTTGTTCATCGCCAGAACCTGATGCGCCTCAGTTAGGCCCATCTCCCACGGAAGACCGGCATATTTGATCGAGGTCGCGGGCGATGCACCCGTACCGCCATTGTGGCCCGAAATCAGGATGATATCCGCTTTCGCCTTGGCCACACCGGCAGCAATCGTGCCCACGCCCGAGGACGCCACCAGCTTCACCGTTACCTTACAACGCGGGTTGATCTGCTTGAGATCGTAGATCAACTGCGCCAGATCCTCGATCGAGTAGATGTCGTGGTGCGGCGGCGGCGAGATCAGCGTCACACCTTTGGTCGAGTGCCGCAGACGCGCGATCAGGTCGGTGACCTTCATGCCGGGCAGCTGACCACCCTCACCGGGTTTCGCACCCTGGGCGACCTTGATCTCAAGCTCTTCACATTGGTTCAGGTATTCGGCTGTCACACCGAACCGGCCCGAGGCCACCTGCTTGATCTTGGCCGACGGGTTGTCGCCATTCGGTTCGGGCACGAAATGCGCCGGGTCTTCACCACCTTCACCCGAGTCAGACTTTGCGCCAATCCGGTTCATCGCCACGTTCAGCGTCTTGTGCGCCTCGGGCGACAGCGCGCCCAACGACATGCCCGGAGTGACAAAGCGTTTGCGGATTGAGGTGATCGATTCGACCTCTTCAATCGGCACCGGTTTGCCCAGCGGTTTGAAGTCCATCAGATCACGCAGATGGATCGGAGGGTTCGATTGCATCTTGGCCGAATACTGCTTCCACAGCTCGTATGACGCCTTGTTGCACGCCATCTGCATCATGTGCATCGAGGTCGCTTCCCAAGCATGGGTCTCGCCCGATTGCCGGGCTTTGTAGAACCCACCAATAGGCAGCACATCCAAGCCATTGTCCCACGCTTTGGCATGGATTTCCTCGACCTTGGCCTGAATACCCGTGACACCGATGCCGGAAATCCGGCTGGTCATACCGGGGAAGTACTCGGCAACCATGGCACGGCTAAGACCCACGGCCTCAAAGTTCAGACCGCCTCGATAGGATGAGATCACCGAGATGCCCATCTTGGCCATGATCTTCAGCAGACCCTGATCGATGGCCTCGCGATAGCGCGCGACGTTCTCGGTCAGCGTGCCTTCCAGCAGACCACGGTCAATCCGATCGGCCAGCGAATCCTCGGCCAGATAGGCGTTCACAACGGTTGCACCACAGCCGATCAGAACCGCAAAATAATGCGGATCAACACATTCGGCCGAACGCACGTTCAGCGAGCAGAAGGTCCGAAGTCCTTGCCGTGTCAGATGCGAGTGCACCGCGCTGGTCGCCAGGATCATCGGCATGGCCACACGGCCCTCGCCCGAGTTCATGTCCGACAGCACCAGATGCCCCGCGCCCGAGCGCACAGCCTCCTCTGCTTCTGCTCTAACACGGGCCAAGGCGGCGCTCAGCGCGCCACGACCGGGCTCAAAGCTGCAGTCGATTTCTGCCAGAGGAGAGCCGAAGGTCTCAACCAGTTTGTCCCACTGCGCGTTGCCAACAAAGGGGCTGCCCAGCACAACGATTTCGGTTTGGCTGCTATCTTCGTCCAGCACGTTTTTCAGGTTACCGAACCGGGTTTTCAGCGACATCACGCGGTATTCCCGCAGGCTGTCGATGGGCGGGTTTGTCACCTGGCTAAAGTTCTGACGGAAGAAATGGCTCAGCGGGCGGTACTGCTTGGAGAGTACAGCCGAGGGCGTGTCATCCCCCATCGAAGCCAGTGACTCCTTACCATCCTCGGCCATCGGCGCGAGGATCTGCTCCAGCTCTTCGATCGAGTATCCCGCCGCGATCTGACGCTTGCGCAGCTCTTCTCCGCGGAACATGGCTGTCTCGGTCACGCCGGCCAGGGCGTCATCCAGATCATTGATCTTATTGACCCACTCACCAAACGGCAGGGCGCGGGCCAGTTTGTCCTTGATCTGTTTGTCCCGGTAAAGCTTGCCGCGCTTCATATCCACGGCCAGCATCTGACCCGGACCCAGGGCGCCTTTTTCAGTCACGGAGGCCTCATCAATCGGCACCATTCCGGCCTCGGATCCCGCGATGACCAGACCATCGCCGGTCACCACATAGCGCATCGGGCGCAGACCATTTCGGTCGAGGCCGGCACAGACCCAGCGGCCATCGGTCATGGCCAGAGCGGCGGGACCATCCCACGGCTCCATCACCGAGTTGCAGTAGGAATACATGTCACGCCACGCCTGCGGCAGCTCAACCGCCTGCTTGGACCAGCTTTCCGGCACCAGCATGGTTTTCGCCATAGGCGCAGAGCGGCCCGCGCGCACCAGAACCTCAAAAACCGAGTCTAATGCGGCCGAATCCGACGATCCGCCTGCGATAATCGGCTTGATGTCTTCGGCATAGTCACCAAAGGTCCCGGAGGCCATACGGATCTCATGGCTCTTCATCCAGTTGATGTTGCCCTTCAGCGTGTTTATCTCACCGTTGTGTGCCAACATCCGGAACGGCTGGGCCAGCCACCATTGCGGGAAGGTGTTGGTCGAATAGCGCTGGTGATAGATCGCAAAGGCCGACTCAAAGCGTTCGTCCATCAGGTCAGGGTAGAAAACCGCAACCTGCTCGGCCAGCATCATGCCCTTGTAGATGATCGAGCGGCAGGAGAGCGACGCTAGGTAAAGCCCAGAAATCCCAGCAGCTGCAGCCGCTTTTTCGATGCGACGACGGATGACATACAGCTCACGCTCGAACGTCTCTTCGTCAACGCCCTTCGAGTTCGATATCAGGATTTGCTCGATTTCAGGACGGGTCGCGTTGGCCTTGTCGCCCAGGCAGGTGACATCAACCGGCACGTGACGCCAACCGTAGATGTAATACCCCATCCGCAGAACTTCGGTTTCCACGATGGTTCGACAGCTTTCCTGCGCGCCGAAATCGGTGCGAGGCAGGAAGACCTGACCAACGGCGATCAGCTCGTCCAGGTTGGGTTCATGGCCGGTACGGCGGATCTGGTCGTAGAAGAACGGGACCGGGATCTGAACATGGATACCCGCGCCGTCACCTGTCTTGCCATCCGCATCGACAGCGCCGCGGTGCCAGATCGCCTTGAGGGCATCGATCCCCGCATCCACGACCTTGCGCGATGGCTTACCGTCGACGGACACCACAAGGCCCACACCGCATGAGGAATGCTCTTCCTCTTCGGAATAAAGACCGTTTTCCGCCATCCACTTGCGCTTGGTTTCCTCGGCGCGCACCCAATCGGCATCAAATTTGGTCATTCGCTGTCTCCTGCTTCCAAGGGGGCACGGATTGCCGGATCCCTGGTTTTGGTCTTTGGCTGGCGTTCTGGATCGAACGCGTATCCCTTTGGGAAAATGTTGAACTTCGACGATGGCAGTTATTCGGCTGCGACCACCGCCTTGGCATTGAACCGCTCGATGATGGCATCGGCACAATCACGGCCATCCCGGATCGCCCAGACCACCAGAGAAGCGCCGCGCACGATGTCACCAATGGCGTAGACGCCATCCATCTCGGTCTCACCGGTCTGGAAGGCCGCTTTGATGGTGCCCCAGCGCGTGACCGGCAGATCGGGCTGGCCGAACAGGGTTGGTAGGTCTTCTGGCTCAAAACCCAGCGCTTTGATCACCAGATCGGCATCCTCGACATAGTCGGCACCTTCGATAACCTCAGGAGCCTGACGACCTGACGCATCCGGTTGTCCAAGGCGCATCTTCTGCACCATAACGCCGGAGACTTTGTCATCACCGACAAAACCTTTTGGCGCGCTAAGCCATTCGAACACCACGCCTTCTTCCTCGGCGTTCTGCGTTTCACGCTGCGAGCCGGGCATGTTGGCACGGTCACGGCGGTACAGACATTTGACCGAGGTCGCGCCCTGACGGATCGAGGTGCGCACACAGTCCATCGCCGTGTCGCCACCGCCGATAACGACAACCTTTTTACCTTCGGCATTCAGGCGTCCATTGTCGAAATCTTCGACCGCGTCCCCAAAGCTTTTGCGGTTCGAGGCGGTCAGGAAGTCGATCGCCTTCTCAATACCCGTCAATCCGCTGCCCGGCATGGACAGTTCGCGCGACTTGTAAACGCCGGTTGCGATGATCACGGCGTCATGCTTGGCGCGAATTTCGTCAAATTTGGCGGCGTCCACGTCGCAGTTCAAAACGAACTCTACCCCACCTTCGGCCAACAGGTCATTGCGGCGCTGGACGATGTCTTTCTCGAGCTTGAAGCCGGGGATACCATACATCAACAGGCCGCCCGCACGATCATAGCGGTCATAGACTGTGACTTGGATACCGGCACGGCGTAGCATGTCGGCTGCGGCCAGACCGCCCGGGCCTCCACCGATAATGCCCACACTTTCGCCGCGTTCAGCGGTCGGAACGACGGGCTTCACCCAGCCTTTGTCCCATGCTGTGTCGGTGATGTATTTCTCAATCGTCCCGATGGTGACCGTACCGTGACCGGACTGTTCAATCACACAATTGCCCTCGCACAAGCGGTCCTGAGGGCAGATTCGGCCACAGATCTCGGGGAATGTGTTGGTGGCCTGACTGGTCGCGTATGCCTCTTCCAGACGGCCTGTCGCAGTCAGGCGCAGCCAGTCGGGGATGTTGTTGTGCAACGGGCAATGCGATTGGCAATAGGGCACACCACATTGGCTGCAGCGACTGGCTTGTTCTGCAGCCTTGGCCGATGCGAATTCCGCGTAGATTTCGTCAAAGTCTTCTTTGCGGTCATCGGCGGCACGCTTTTCAGGCATGACACGGTCAATCTGCACAAATTTCAACATCGGTTGCTTTGCCACGGGTCCGACTCCATGAATTGGCTAGGAAGCATCTCTTTATGAGATCGCCCCGGATATGAAAAGTCATACATACTGACCTAATTAGGAAAAATATAAGCTGACGTGAAAATTCTTTCCATTTTTCTTCTATTTTTAAGTCCGATACGGACCTATCTATCATCTTTCCTTTTCGACACCACCAGAATACCCATGAACTCAAAGCAATTTGATGGCAGTGCGGCAGGGTAAATGAGTCTCTTTCACTTGATTCTCGTGGCGATCATTCAGGGGCTTACTGAATTTCTGCCTGTCTCCTCGTCCGGCCATCTGATCTTGCTGCCTAACCTGACCGGGATGCAGGATCAGGGCCAAACCATCGACGTCGCCGTTCATGTGGGCACGCTGGGCGCGGTTGTTTTGTACTTCTGGTCCGACGTCAAACAAGCAATCCGCGGGCTGCCTGCGGCGCTGGCCGGGCGCACCGACACAGCTCAGGCACGGCTGGCGCTAGGCCTGATCGTGGCAACGATTCCAACTGTCCTCGCTGGGTTGGTCCTTTACCTGACCGGCCTGACCGAGGCACTACGATCCATCGCCGTCATCGGCTGGACCATGCTACTGTTTGGGCTGCTGCTCTACTGGATGGACCAGAAAGGCCCCCAGACCAAGATCGCCGCCGATTGGAGCCTGCGTGACGCAGCAATCATGGGCCTTTGGCAGGCTATCGCCTTAATTCCGGGAACATCCCGGTCGGGCATCACCATCACCGGGGCACGGCATCTGGGTTATACGCGGGAAGAGGGCGCGCGCCTCGCCATGCTGATGTCGATCCCGACCATCATCG
Source organism: Ruegeria sp. AL11 (assembly GCF_056540865.1). Lineage (NCBI taxonomy): Bacteria > Pseudomonadati > Pseudomonadota > Alphaproteobacteria > Rhodobacterales > Roseobacteraceae > Ruegeria > Ruegeria sp. AL11. The sequence continues at coordinate 379,203 of NZ_JBQFXO010000002.1, read as the reverse complement.
CCTCAGGCGTGTTGCTGTCCCTTGACGTGATCCACCAAGCCGACGCGCAACTGGCCAAAGACGGAGCGATCGCCGCCCTTTTTGCTTTTATGTCGGCCCTGCTGGCCCTCAGCCTGATGATGCGCCTGCTCCGCAGTGTCAGCTTCACGCCCTATGTCATCTATCGCGTCGTTCTGGGCGCGATCCTGCTGGTGATCGCCTATAGCTGATCAGGTCCGCAGGTTTTTGGCCGAGTTCTGAATGTCGTCATACTGACCTGAAGGTCGGAATTTCCACAGGTATTCCGGCAGAACAGCGTCCAGCGTCGTAGGCGCAATCCCCAGATCGGCAAAACCCTTGGCGCTGTCACCAACCACATTGTCCTGTCGAAGGTTCTTGAGCTGATCCCGCGTCAGGATCGGGTTCGAGAACAGCTGGAAGCTGACGAACTTCAAGATGTCCAACACGCCGGCCATGATCTTAGCGACAAAGAACGGCACGCCCAGAATCACACGGCGCCGATGAATGACCTCCAGCATTTGCTGCATCAAAGCCCGGAAGGTTTTCACCTCAGGACCGCCCAGCTCATAAATGCCCGAGGCCGCTTTCCCCAAGACACCCTGCTCGGCCGCCTGCGCCACATCATCCACATAGACCGGTTGAAACCGCGTCTCGGCCCCGACCAGAGGCAAAAACGGCCCGAACCGCGTCATCGCGGCGAACCGGTTGAAGAACTGATCCTCGGTACCAAAAATGATCGAAGGGCGCAGGATTACTGCATCGGGCATATGAGCCAGAACTCCGGCCTCACCCGCAGCTTTGGTGCGGGAATAAGCGCTGGCCGACTCGGCATCTGCACCAATGGCCGAGATATGAACCATCCGCTCCACGCCATTCTCGGACGCAAGACGCGCGATGCGTTCGGCCCCTTCGGCCTGCACTGCATCAAACCCGTTCTTGCCCAGTTCGTTCAGAACACCCACGCAATTCACAACCGCATCCGCACCTTGCATGGCCAACTGCACCGAGGCGTCATCCCGGATGTTGCAAAACACTGGCTCGACCTGACCCACAACGCCATAGGGTTTCACGAACATGGCCTCATTCGGGCGTCGCACGGCGACTCGGACACGCCACCCCTTGGCCGCCATACGGCGCGCGATGTAGCGCCCGACAAACCCTGACCCTCCGTAGATCGTGACCAGTTTCGACATTCGATGGCTCCTGCTGCGTGGCTCTGACGTAGAAGTAGCGCCCGAACCCCTTTGAAACAAGGCATCAAATCGCCGCGCGTCTTGCATCGAGACCCGCTGTGAAAAGGGGCCGAGCGGCGTGGTTCAAAAAACTTTCAAAAATCTGTCCGAATCTGGTTGACCCTCCCCGCCGCTGGGCTTAAACGCCCCCTCACGACACCTGCCCAGGTGGCGGAATTGGTAGACGCGCTAGCTTCAGGTGCTAGTGTCCGTATGGACGTGGAGGTTCGAGTCCTCTCCTGGGCACCATTTCACTGGCAGCGCTAAATTATTTTAATGAAGTTGCCAAGAATACTGTCCATTTCGCCGTTTTACTCTTGTTCCTATTTTACACCTGCCACAACTTGTCACTAGCACTCTCGCGACTGAAAGACGGCCTCTTACGGTCACCCTCCATTTGAGGATGGGTTCTTGCTATCAGCCTAGCCAAAGAGGGCGCTAGGATGATTGTATTGCCAAGATAAAAGTCCGACGCGGTTTTGACAGAAAGAAGTTGGCGCCAGTGACGAAAGTTGTGAATATCGTTTACGGAAACCATGGTGAGTTATCTTATCAGATAGATGACATTCTTCTCTATTTGATGCAGGCGATTTCCATTCAAGGCGCGCGGCCGCGTCTGTGCTCTGACCCAGTTGAACGTAGCACCAATATCATAATCGAGAACTTCAACGACTCTTTTCGGGAAAAAATAATTGTTGCCTCACGTACCCCAGGGACTCGCATCTATTGTGTCGCTACAGAGTTTCTGACCAATGGGTCGTTCAACAACTTCTCAGAAAAACCGCGTCTTTCTCGCCTTGGCCGGTATTTGGAGCGCAAAAGGGGCAAAAAGAAAAAGAATGCCCACTACATCCATCGCGAGAAGTGGGAACGGCGGTACGACAATTTCCAAAGTGTCTGTGATGTTGTTGATGGCGTTTTTTGCATCGATCAGTCCCAATTTACAGTTTACCGGGACTTCTTTGGCACTGAAGGATTTGTGTCCCACCTTCCGACAGCAGCAATTGACGAAAGAGTGGTCGATACGTTCCAAGTTCTTGAAAACAAGGACGTTGATTTCCTTTTCACTGGTTCTCTGACACCACATCGCGAAGACCTTCTAACTCAGCTCGGGCAGAAGGGCGAAGTCAAGGTTGGTCCCGCAGCTTGGTCAAGTTTGAGACGCGAGCATTTTATTTCACGTGCCAAGGTCAATCTCGATATGCGGCAGAGCGCGGAGTGGCAGTATTCCTCTTGTATGCGATTGCATGTGCTCTTGTGCGCTGGTGCTCAAGTAGCGGTCGAACGGTCTAGATTTGGATCGATTCAAGAAACTTGTCTTGGGTCGTTCGCTTCCGAAGAGTATGTGAAACGAACAGTCGCTCTCGCCAAGCAGAGCTTTGGCCTTCAAGACGCAGTCAACAATTACCAAGCATATTGGGATGCCTCTGAAGACGCGCGAAAGACAATCAATACTACCATTTCAAAGGTGTTGAGCTAATATTGGTCCCCGTCTATCAATTCCTTTTGCTATATCTGTACCAAGAATACGGACTGACGCGCACTCTGATTGCGAACAATCTGTAGATTCGAAACACTTATGCTTCGAATTGGGTGGTCGCTCTGATCAAGTCGATGACTATCGGTTTCAGGATATCGGATGTACGGCCTAACGAAAAGACATGCCTTGCGAGCCTCGCAAAATTCCCTTTTGCGCAGGCCCGGCCAGTGCCTTCGATCTATTTTGTCTGCTTTTCCAGGTTCTGCCAAAACTTCAGCTTTTCTTCGAAGGTCTTCTCCATAACCTTCGGCTTCGCTTTCGGGACGGCCTGTTGCACCACATGCGTTGCCTCGTGACCGATCAATTTCTTGGCCGCCGATGCAGTCTTGGCAGCTTTCGAAACCTGAACCAGAAGGTCTTTGTTGGCCTTTTCGTCCATACACTTTTTCTTCTTGGCAGTCGAAATGGCCTTCTGCGCAGCTTTGCCTTGCTTCATCGCCACTGCAATTGCCTTTTTCAACGGTGCCAGTGTTTTCTTCGCGACAGGAGACGCCTTTTCCGCCTGGTCGATGATTTTGGATTGCTGGACAATCGCCGCCGCGAGTTTGTCCGCCTCTTTCTCAAATTTATCCAGGCCTTTTTCATCAATTTTCATTTGGTTTCTCCTCAGTCTAAAACGCTTGGTCGATTCATCGAAAGAATGCGGCAAATGCTACCGGTAAGTCAGTGAAACCCGTCACACTGGCGTTAACCACGCCAAAACAGCGCGCCATGGGGGCGGAGCCAAAAATTTTGTCCATTGCAAGGCCGCTGTGGGCCGGAAAAGATCAGGCCGTTTGGGTCAGGCCTGCTTCTCTACGGTTTCATCCACCGTGTCGGCGTTCAGCTCGATCACTTCTGCAGACGCTTCCTGTTCAGGCTCCTCGCTAGGCGGGGTTTGATCTTCCAGCGCGCCCACAATCAAAGGCAACATATGAACGCCTGTGGCTGTGGCGATCTCGGGCGTCTGAGGCGTCTGCCAGCTGAGCGTATCGAAGCTGCCGCAATTCTGGCAGACCGGGCCCCATTCGGGCTGAATGTCGTGACAGTTCTCGCAGACCCATTGCGGCCCACGCGGTGCGGTCAAGGCCTTGGCCAGCCAACCCTGAACAACAGCGTCCGAGGCACCTTCGCCGCGCTCGATGGCCGCCATCAACGTGTATCCACGAGCATCGGCCTGTTTTTCGACCACATCGCCCAGCGCGCGACGCGCTTCGGGGAAGTCCTCGGCGACGATGTTCAATTCGGCCAGAATCAGGCGGGTTTCCATGTTCTCAGGGTGGATACGGGTCAGCGCGGTGAACCGCTTGATCCGGTCCTGAGCCGACTCGTCCGGCGCAATCTCAGCAAAAGCATGGGCGAGGTCGGGGTGGGGCTGAACCTCCCACGCTTTCTTGAGGATCTTGGTGGCCGCGCGCGGTTTGCCTTTTTCGATATAGGCCCGCGCAGCCATGGCGGCAGCAGGGACGAGATCGGGTGAGAGACGGTTGGCCTCGATGGCTTGTTCTTGTTGCTCAACGCTTGCGCCATCTTCCAGAATGCCCTTGGCCTCGGACAGGGCCAGAACCGCGTCGCGCCGTTTGAACACATCGCGCGGCAGGTATCCGGCTTTCAGCTTCGACGTCAGAGTCGACCGCGCTCCGGCCCAATCATGCGCTTTGGTCTGTAGGTTCAGCAAGACATCTTGCGTTTCCTCATGGCGCGGCTTCAGCGCCAGGGCTTTCTCAGCCAATTTGCGCGCGGTTTCGTCATCGCCCTCGGCCAGCTTCTGTTTCATGATACCGCGCACACCGACAAAGCGCGTGGCGCTATTGGTCACCAGCTTTTTGTAGGTTTCCGAGGCCTTTTTGGTGTCGCCCGTCATCTCGGCCGCTTGTGCGACCAGCAAATTGGTCAGTTCCGGCTTGTTCAGCAGCTTTTCCGCTTTGGAAGCCTTGGCCATCGCCCTGCGACCCTCGCCCGATGCCAACGCCATGAGACCGTCAGACAGCGCCTCATACCCGCGCCGTTCGCGACTGCGGTCGAAATGGCGCGACAGGGCGGTTTCATCGCCGTTGAGAAATTTCAGCGTCGCGATCAGCAGGCCCAGCAGTTTGAAGAACAACCAGACGCCAAAGACCAGCAAACCGAGCGCGATCACCGATTGCAGCGGCCCCAGCGTGTATTCTACCCCGGCGACGGTGATCTGAACCCCGCCGCTGGTTTGCATCAGGAAGTGACCACCCAAAGCCAGAAGGCCGATAATCGCAACAAAAACAAGGATCTTAAACAATGACCACAGCATGGCAGGTCCTTCAGTTCGAGTTCAGGTCGGAAGCAAGCGTATCGGCAGCTTCAACCGCCGCGACCCGGGTCTGGGCGGCTTGTTCCCAGTCGGCCATTGCGGTCTGCGCCGCCTCTGGCAGGGATTTCAACTCAGTCAGGGCAGTAGCGACATCACCATCGGCCAAGGCCGCCTGAGCACGCGACAGCACAGCATCCGGACCATCCCCATCCTGAGGGGTCACCGATCGCGCGCCGGTCTGGCGTTGCAAAAAGGCGATCACGCCCGTGCCTTTGTCCGCATCCCGCGCATCCGCCAAAGCGGTACGCGCCGCCGCAGGGAACGAGGCCCGCAAGGACGAAAGCGTCTCAACCCCTTTATCTGCAGGCATTGAGAGCGCATCAGGCACCGTCACGCCTCCCGCTTGCAGTTCGCCCAAAAGGTCCGAGTAGGGCTGACCGGCATCCAACTGTCCATGCAGGCGGGACAGAATGGCGAGATTGGTCGCGGCTTGCGCTTCGGCCGTTGCTTTCGCCTCAAGCGCCTGTGCATCGGCGACCATTTTTTCGACCTCTCCGCGCTGCGCCGCCAGTGAGTCCTGCAGCTTTTTCAGTTCTGCTTCAAAAGCAGCGGTCGCTTCGGTCGAGGTATTTGCAGCAATGGGCGCCTTCTCAAGCTCGGTCAGTCGGTCGGCCAGGGGCGCGATCTGGCCGGTCAGAAATTCGACGCTGGATTTCACGGCGGTCAGATCTGCGTCAACTGGGTCCAGCTTTTGCGATAGCGCCTGAACCTGATCCGTCAGGCCCGACACGTCTGGCGCATCCGAGAGTTGCTTCGTCAGCGCTTCGATCTGATCGGATTGTTCCGAGAGCTTCGATTCAAGCGCCGCAATCACGTCCGAGTTATCCGACCCACCAGACGAGATCAGCCCCGTTTGAGCCGCCGCGAAGCCAAGGCCCGCGGCAATCACACCACCTATCAGGGCCGGAACAAATCCGCCCCGTTGTTCCTGGGTTGGTTCAGCGGGTTTCTCATCGGCCTGCATAGGTTCCGACGGCTCGACGGACGCTTCGGCTTCGGCTTCGGCTTCGGCTTCGGCTTCGGCTTCGGCTTCGGCTTCGGCTTCGGAAATCAGGCCCTCATTCGGCGCATCTTCGTCAACAGGCGACCCTTCAGTTTCACCGCTAGGTTCAACGCTTACATCTTCGACCACATCGTCTGTTTTCGGGGTTTCTACCGGTTCCTGATCGGATTTCTTTTTGCCCGCCACCGTCAAATTCCCCTTATCGATTCTAAAATCACCAGAACTACAGACTGTTCCAAGTTAATCTGCACCCGGCTCTCTCTCAACCCGCAACGCGTGTTTCACAAGCTTTTTAACGGCCTTACGCATCTTCTTGGGCGTCGGTTCCTTGGCGATCCTCAGACGTTCATACCCCAAGGATTTAAGGGGTTCCGCCGTTGCCTCGCTGATTGCGGCCAGCCATAGCGGGGCAGTGCCCGCCCAGATGTCGGCAAATTGTCGCGCGGTGCGGGGTGAGAAAATAGGCGCGATCACTGGCCTGTCGCCCTCGGATGCGGCCTTTGCCTCGGGGCTGAGCGGCAGCAGAAGTTGCTGGTACACCGCCTGTTCGCGCGTGGTTACGCCCATCTCGGTCAGACGCTCGGCGATGTTGCCCCGGCTGTGTTCGCCGCGCAGATGCAACAGCGGGCTGGTTGGTCTGATTTGCAAAAGACCGGCCACAAGCTCTTCAGCCGTACCACCGACCATACGCGCATCCCAGCCCGCGCCTTCGGCGGTTGCAGTCGTGGTCGGACCCACGCTATAGGCAGGCAAATCCCGGCGCACACCCGCCGAGGCTGCCGCATTCACTGCATTGGAAGACGTGAATATCAACCCCTGCGTCTCAGCCGTGCAGATCGGAACCGCCAGCGGTTTGATTTCCAGAATGGGGGAATGGATGACCTCAACACGCGATCTGACGCGGGTCGGAAGCTGCGCAACAAACCTCTCCGAGGCGGCGCGAGGGCGGGTCATCAACAAATACAACTATCGGCGCCTTCGGCCTTGGGATTGTTTGCGTCCGCGCAGGGTGGTACCCCGCTTGGCAATCATGATGCAACGGATCACGCCAATGGTGCAAACACTTACCGTCCTTGGATTGGAAAGCAGCTGCGACGACACAGCCGCCGCCGTCGTGCGCCAAACCGACGGCGAAGGGGCCGAAGTGCTGTCGTCGATTGTCCATGGCCAAACCGAGCTGCACAGCGCTTATGGGGGCGTCGTCCCCGAAATCGCTGCACGTGCCCATGCGGAGAAATTGGATATCTGCGTCGTGCAGGCGCTAAAGGATGCGGGTCTAACACTAGCCGACATGGACGCCATCGCCGTCACCGCCGGGCCCGGCCTGATCGGAGGGGTCATGTCCGGCGTCATGTGCGCCAAGGGGATCAGTGCGGCGACCGGCCTGCCTCTGATCGGGGTAAACCATCTGGCCGGTCACGCTCTGACCCCGCGCCTGACAGATGGAATAGCCTTTCCGTACCTGATGCTGCTGGTCTCGGGCGGGCACTGCCAATATCTGATCGCCCACGGACCCGAGCAATTCACCCGTCTGGGCGGCACCATCGACGATGCCCCTGGTGAGGCCTTTGACAAAACCGCCCGTCTTCTGGGCCTGCCGCAACCCGGTGGACCCTCTGTCGAGGCAGAGGCGCGCAAGGGCGATCCCAAGCGGTTCCGTTTTCCCCGCCCCCTACTGGACCGGCCCGGATGTGACCTGTCTTTCTCGGGGCTGAAAACCGCGCTGATGCGGATGCGGGATCAGATCGTCGCGGAAAAAACCGGCCTAACCCGACAGGATCGCGCCGATCTATGTGCCGGGTTTCAGCAGGCTGTTGTGGACACTTTGGCCGAGAAAACACGACGCGCTATGGATATGTATCTGGCCGAGACCCCCTCGGATCCGGTGATCGCAGTCGCGGGCGGTGTGGCTGCAAACTCCGCTATTCGCATTGCGTTAGAGTCTGTTTGTGCGGAAAAAGGCGCGCGTTTCACCGCCCCGCCCCTTGCCCTTTGCACCGACAATGCCGCCATGATCGCCTATGCTGGGATGGAGCGTTTTCGCACCGGCGCGCGCGACGGTTTGGATCTGACAGCGAGACCCCGTTGGCCTTTGGACCAAACCAGCCCCGCCATGCTGGGTAGCGGTAAGAAGGGCGCAAAGGCATGAGCGTTTCGGTTCTCGGATCAGGGGCGTTCGGTACGGCACTGGCGATCTCACTGGCCGTTAACGGGCCAGTCACCCTGTGGTCGCGCAGCGCCGAGCAAGCGAAAGCCATGCAAGACAATCAGATCAACAAGAGGCGATTGCCCGATGTCGCCTTGCCCGATGCCATCACCGTCACCTCTGATATCGGAGTAGCGGCGGCAAACGATGTCCTTCTGGTGTCTGTGCCGATGCAACAGTTGCGCCATGCACTGCAGGAACACGCAGCGGTGCTGGCCGGGAAAACGCTGGTTGCGTGCTGCAAGGGGATTGAACTGTCCTCGGGCCTCGGTCCGATTTCCGTGATCCGCGCAACCATCCCGGATGCACGACCAGCGCTTCTGACTGGCCCCAGCTTTGCGGATGACATCGCGCGTGGCCTGCCGACCGCGCTGACCTTGGCCTGTGCAGATGCTGATCTGCTCGAAACACTGCAATCCGAGCTGACCACCGCCAATCTGCGCCTATACCGCACCACCGATGTGATCGGGGCGGAACTCGGCGGCGCATTGAAAAACGTTATGGCCATCGGATGTGGCGCTGCCATCGGGGCCGGTCTGGGCGATAGCGCCCGTGCTGCCCTGATGACGCGCGGATTTGTCGAAATGCAGCGCTTTGCCCTCATGCGCGGCGCACAGCCAGAGACGTTGATGGGGCTCTCTGGCCTAGGTGATCTGGTGTTGACCTGCTCGTCGGAGCTGTCCCGAAACTATCGTTTTGGCCTGTGTTTGGGTCGAAATGAGCCCTTCGACACCACAACAACCGTCGAAGGTGTCGCCACCGCCCGCGCCATGGCCGATATCGCCAAGGCCGAAGGTCTGGACATGCCCATCAGCGCCACTGTGGCCGACCTGAGCCAAGGCGCCTACAGTGTGGCGCAAGCTATCGAAACCCTGCTCAACCGACCCCTCAAGGAGGAATAACATGCTGATCGCCCTCATCGCCCGTGACAAACCCGGCGCGCTGCAAACCCGGCTGGACAACCGCTCGGCCCATTTGGCCTATATCGAAGAAACCGGCGTTGTATCGCAGGCTGGCCCGTTGCTGGACGGAGATGCGATGATCGGCTCGCTGGTTGTTCTCGATGTCGAAGATCTGGCCGCTGCACAAAGCTGGGCCGACAATGATCCCTATGCCAAGGCAGGCCTGTTCCAGTCTGTCGAACTGATCCCTTGGAAAAAGGTGATTGGCTGATGGCATACTGGCTGTTCAAATCCGAGCCATCGACCTGGAGCTGGGACCAGCAGGTTGCCAAGGGCGAGGCAGGCGAAGAATGGGACGGCGTGCGGAACTATCAGGCGCGCAATTTCATGCGGCAAATGGCAATCGGTGATCGCGGGTTCTTTTATCACTCGCAAAAGGACAAGGCGATCGTCGGCATCGTTGAGGTCTGTGCTGAGGCCCATCCCGACAGCACCACCGATGACGAACGTTGGGAATGCGTGGATATCAAGGCGGTAAGACCGTTTGAAGTTCACGTCACGCTGGATCAGATCAAAGCGGATGAACGTCTGGGTGAAATGGTGCTGGTCAAAAACTCTCGCCTGTCGGTGCAGCCGGTCACCGAGGCGGAATGGCGGGTGATCTGCGCCCTAGGCTCGACTGCGGCCGACTAGATCGCTTTGCGTTTGATTTGAATCGAATTACGCTGCCGCTCCCTGCGGTCGAACGCGCATTTCGATGACCTTGCCTAGGCCAAAACGCAAAACGCTTTAAAATAGAGGGAAGGCCCTACACGGTGCAGAACCTTCCCTACCCCACGTGCTCCCTACTCACCACACGCGTATTGGAATCTGTTGGTTCTGACCGTCCTGGCCACATAAGGACCATAGCCTGTTTTCTCAGGCCGCTTCAAACACCAAGTCCTTAAAATATAACTCAAAACAAAAACGCCCGCCGATGGGAAGGCGGGCGTTTGGGTGGAAAACGTAACGTTTAGCCGTAAACCGATTCTTTGCCGAAATGCTTGGTCAGCATGTAGTAGACCACGGCGCGGTACTTGTTGCGCTCGGACATGCCATAGGTTTCCAGAACCGAGTTGATAGCCTCCATCAGCTCGGGACCGTCAGCTAGACCCAGCTTTTTGATGAGGAAGTTGTTTTTGACAGTCTCCAGCTCTCCATCCTGGCTGGCTGCCACGGTCGACGCGTCGGCGTCATAGATCGCCGGGCCACAACCGATTGTGACCTTGGTTAGCAGGTCCATATCGGCATCCATGCCGCATTTGTTTTTCAGATCATCGGCGTATTTGGCGATCAGATCGTCGCGTTTTCCCATAAAAAGTCTCCCTATCAGCAGTCCTGGCTGCGGTTACTCAAATCCTAAAAACAGGTGCCGGAAGCCTAGCCATTCCTCTTATTCCCACAAAGGGAAAAATTCCGCGCTTTCCCCCTAAGCGGAGGAGCGCCTTTGCCGCGCGCCTTGAAAGGCTCGATCTGCAAGGTCCGAAAACGCGCGAACTTTGCGCCCCGGAGTACTGCTGCCCGCGTGAACAAAGGCAATTGGTGCAGAGGGGGATTTCAACGCACCGGGCAAAACCTCGACCAGCGTGCCCTGCTGCAACTCTCGCTGAACGGCCAGACGGGATTTGACCGCCAGCCCCAGCCCCTGCACTGCGGCTTCGGTCAACATGTCCGAGTTGGAAACGGCAATACGTCGCGTGACGGACAGTTGCCCCTCATGGGTGTCGAACCGCGTCTGCCAGGGCAAACACGCCCAACGCATCTTGCGCAGGTCTTCGACGGATTTGGGCATCTCGTATCGTGCAATGAAACCCGGCGCGGCGCAGATGATCCGGTCATTGTCGCAAAGCTTGCGCGCCTTCAGCGTGCTGTCCGGCAATTGCCCGACACGAATGGCGCAATCAACGCCCTCATCCACCAGAGAGACATAGCGGTCGACAGCTAGAAACTCGATCGTCAGGTCCGGATGATCCTCTTGGAAACTGTCCATCAACGGCATGATGAACCGGGACAAGATCCACGGCGACAGGGTTACACGCAGATGGCCGCGCAGCGCCCCCTTGCCGCTTCCGGCCTCCAATTCGGCCTCTCGCAGATCAGACAACACAGGCTCGATCCGATCCAGAAAGATCAGGCCTTCATTGGTCAGTTGCACCCGGCGGCTGTTGCGGTGAAAGAGTTTGAGGTTCAGCACCTCTTCTAACTTCCCGATCCGATGGCTGACCGTCGCTGCCGAAATGCCCAGCGCCTTTGCAGCCGATCCGACCCCTCCAGTTTTGGCGACAGAGACGAAGGTCAGAAGATCGTTCACATGGTACATTCGAGGATTCCTAACACTGGTTTCGAAATTGAGCCAGTTATCCGAGAAAATTTCAAATGGTATCTGATCGGGCACATCAGAGGAGGACCCGATGAAATCGCTCTATGCAGCTACATGCGCCTTGGCGCTGGCTTTGCCCGCGGCGGCAGCCGAATTGGAAACGTATCTTGAGTTCGAGAAGGCCATGCCTCCGGGCAATCTGGCGATTGGACCGGATGGGCGCATGTTCATGTCGGTGCATGAATTCTACGGGCCCGAGTTACGCGTGGTCGAAGTGATGCCCGACGGATCAACCAAGCCCTACCCGACCGAGGACTGGGCCCGCGCCCCACAAGATGATGCCGATGGGTTGAACGGCGTTTTGGGCCTGCGTGCAGATCGCGATGGTATTCTGTGGATGCTGGACGGTCAGGGTGAAAACCAGACCGGGCGCATTGTCGGTTGGGACACCAAAACCGAGACGCTGCACGCGATCCACTATATCGGTGCCCCGGTCGCGCGGCCGACCTCGTTCCTGAACGACCTTGCAGTCGACCGCGATCATGGGGCGATTTACATCTCGGATACGGGTGACGGTCAGAACTCGGCCATCATCGTGGTTGATCTTGAGACGGGCCGCGCGCGGCGCGTTCTGGAAGGGTCCCGATACACGATCCCCGAGGATACCCCGATGGTGATTGACGGGCGTGAGATCACGCTGGGCGGCAATCCGGCCAAAATCGGCATCAACCCAATCACTGTCGATCCGACCAATACCTGGGTCTATTTCGCCCCGATGACGGCAAGCGCGATGTACCGTATCCCCACGGCGGCATTGCTGGATGAAAGCCTATCGGATGCCGATCTTGAGGCGCAGGTCGAGCGCTATGGCGACAAGCCGATCTCGGATGGTTCGACCGTGGATACCGGTGGCAATGTCTATATCACCGCGATGACGGATAATGCACTGGGCGTCACCAAGCCGGATGGCAGCTATGAGGTTCTGTTCCAGTCAGATGACGAATTGCCGTGGCCGGACGGGTTCTCGATCGGTGCGGATGGGTATGTCTATGCCACGATTAACGAGTTGCACCGCTCACCCGTTTTGAACAATGGCGAGGATGCCTCCAAGGGGATCTACAAGATCGTCCGGTTCAAATCGCTTTCCGACGCGGTCAGCGGACGCTGATCCTGGCCCGGCCCTGTTCAGCGGGGCCGGGATACCTATCGACAATAGCCCCAACCGGGGCCTTGTAGGTGAAAATGATCCGCGTGCAGGCGGTTGAAATTGGGGCCTAAAACCACGCGGAACCAGTCACACGCCCCCTTCCCGATCCGATGTAGAAACGCGGCTTCGGGTCCCGGCGCGGACCAATCCTGCAATAGGCTGAGCGTGCGCCCATCCGCCAGTTCCACGCTGATGATATCAATCGAATCTGCTGTCGCATGGCTGCTCCAACCACTGTTTTCGCCCTGCGCGGTCCGCATCCGGCGGCAATTGTAGCTGCCCAGATGGCGCAATGTGCGTACTTGAGTACCCAACAAGTCCTGCGCGGCGGGCTGAACCACGTGATGATCCCACATCGCCAGACGCAGGGCCGTTGTACAGCGGGTCTCGACCGCGTTCATCCGGGCACTGACCAAGCGGGACAGCTCACCCCGTCCGGAGATGCCACAGTTCTGGTCGACGACCAGATCCTCCATCTCTGAGAACGCAACACCGGCCTCAGACAGTGTGGCCCGGCACTGCGCCTCATCCGCCAGCGCCCGGTTCATCTGATATTTGGTAACGGGCGTAACAGGCGCGGTCAGTGTCAGATCCCGCAAAGGATTCCAGTGGTCGGGCAGCGGTGATTTGGGATGCGACAGCAACACATACCCGGCCGACCCAACAAGAAATAGAAATACAATGATCGAAAAGAAAGACGCCGCCAGATACAAGATCCGGCGGCGTCCTGAACGTTTGGTCATACCCGATCCGCGATCAGTAGCGGTAGTGCTCGGGCTTGTAGGGGCCTTCCGGCGCAACGCCGATATAAGCCGCTTGTTCGTTGTCCATCTTGGTCAGCTTCACGCCGATACGATCCAGATGTAGGCGGGCCACTTTCTCATCCAGATGCTTGGGCAGGATGTAGACCTTGTTTTCGTACTGGTCACCTTTGGTGAACAGCTCGATCTGCGCCAAAACCTGGTTGGTGAACGAGGCCGACATCACGAAGGACGGGTGACCGGTGGCGTTGCCGAGATTCAGCAGACGGCCTTCGGACAGCAGAATGATGCGGTTGCCCGAGGGCATCTCGATCATGTCCACCTGTTCCTTGATGTTCGTCCATTTGTGGTTCTTCAGGCTGGCCACCTGAATTTCGTTGTCGAAGTGACCGATGTTGCCGACAATCGCCATATCCTTCATCTCGCGCATATGCTCGATGCGGATCACGTCCTTGTTGCCGGTGGTGGTGATGAAGATATCCGCGCTGGCAACTTCGTCTTCCAGTAGGGTGACTTCGAACCCGTCCATCGCAGCCTGAAGCGCGCAGATCGGGTCAACTTCGGTCACTTTCACACGCGCGCCAGCGCCGGACAGCGAAGCGGCCGAGCCTTTGCCCACGTCGCCGTAACCGCAGACCACGGCAACTTTACCGGCAAGCATGGTGTCAGTGGCGCGGCGGATACCGTCAACCAGCGATTCCTTGCAGCCGTATTTGTTGTCGAATTTCGACTTGGTGACCGAGTCGTTCACGTTGATCGCCGGGAACGGCAGGTGGCCGTCTTTCACCAGCTGATACAGGCGGTTCACGCCGGTGGTAGTTTCCTCGGACACGCCTTGGATCTGATCCCGCATCTTGGTGAACCAACCGGGCGAAGCTGCCATGCGCTTGGCGATCTGCTTCTTGATCACCTCTTCCTCTTCCGAACCCGGAACGGGGATAATGTCTTCACCCGCTTCAGCACGAGCGCCCAGCAGGATATACAGCGTCGCGTCGCCGCCATCGTCCAAGATCATGTTCGGGCCTTCGTCGAACAGGAAGGATTTGTCCAAGTAGTCCCAATGCTCTTCCAGCGTCTGGCCCTTGATGGCAAAGACAGGGACACCCGCCTCGGCAATCGCCGCTGCCGCGTGGTCCTGGGTCGAGAAGATGTTGCACGACGCCCAGCGCACATCCGCGCCCAGAGCAACCAGCGTCTCGATCAGAACGGCAGTCTGGATGGTCATGTGCAGCGACCCAACGATCCGCGCACCGCTCAGAGGTTTGCTTTCACCATATTCCGAACGCAGCGCCATCAGGCCCGGCATTTCAGTTTCGGCGATATCCAGTTCTTTGCGGCCAAACCCGGCCAGCGAAATGTCTTTGACGATATAGTCCCCGGCCATCAGGCGCTCCATTTTTGCGGTCAATCACAGTTCCGGCTGCCCCTAGCATCCCTTGGGGCAGGTGGCAATGTGGATGACCGAAAACGGGATGCTACGCCGCAAAAATCAGTTGGGCACACTCAATCATATCAACTGATGTCACAATCAGCTTTTGGAATTCTTGGTTTCGGAAACACGAATAGCCAGATAAGCCAAAAGAAACAAAAGAAAAAAGGTCAAGCTAACCAAACTAAAGTAGGTCATTCTTCATTCGTCCTTTTTTAACCTGATCAGCAAGTGAGCTACACCGTGTAGCCCAAGACCAAATGCAATCGCATACCAGTTCACAAACGATAGATACACCGAGACCGGTAAAGAACCCGTTAAAGATGCAACCTTTTTAGATGACTCCCAATCAAACTTGCCCCAGGTATCGACGAAGTCGTTTGGATTGACCTCCGCAAACAGCGGGGTGATCAGACCTATACCGACAATAGCTAGTGCAATCGTATTTGCTGTCGTAGAAAGCAAAGAAATATGATCATCACGTCTAGACATTGCGTTAACTTTCTTTCAAGGGTTTCCGAAATCATTTCGATAGATCAATCAACAGGTTAGTTTTAGACTGGGTTCAGACTTGAAGCTAGATGAAACAGAATTAAAGTGTCCGAATCCTAGAACCAAATTTCGAGCAACCGCAAAGTGCCAACACAACCCCGCGCATGGCAGAGGATGCTGTCGGGCCGCAGGCTGGACCTGCTGGACCCGACCCCGGTCGATATCGAGATCGAGGATATCGCCCATGGCCTGGCCTTTGTGGCGCGTTGGAACGGGCAAACGGCGGGGGACTTTGCCTATTCCGTGGCCGAGCATTCCCTTTTGGTCGAAGAGCTTTTTGGCCGTATTGCACCCAAAGCGCCCGTGAAATGGCGGCTGGCGGCTTTGCTGCACGACGCGCCGGAATACGTGATCGGAGACATGATCTCACCCGTCAAATCCGCCGTAGGCCCGGACTACGGCGCACTGGATGACCGTCTGGCGGCAGCGATCCATATTCGCTTTGGACTTCCTGCCGAGGTGCCGAAATCGGTAAAACGGCAGATCAAGAAAGCCGACAAGATCAGCGCCTGGATGGAAGCCACCCAGATCGCAGGTTTTTCCGAGGCTGAGGCGACGAAGTTCTTTGGCCGCCCGGATCGAGCGGTGATGGAGGGGTTGGAGATCAGGCTGAGGCCGCCCGTGGACGTGCGAAAGGCCTATACTGAGCGGCATTGCGAATTACTCAATTTGTTTTGCTGATTGAGGGCTAAGTAGAAAGTTGGAGAATGCTGGCTTTAGTTCGACGCCTCTTAGTCTACGGGTCCTTCATAGCGTTGAATTTCTGTTGCTTTATCATTTCAGCTGTTCTGTTTGATGGCTGCACCAAGTGCTATGTGGACTCAAACGCAGAGCGATGGTCGATGGCAGTTACAGCGATCACCATTTGGGTGTGGCCGTATCTGTTCTTGACTATTTGGATCGGAACCAAAGCTTACTCTGCGCGATGCAAGAACAGACCCCTGCTGCCGCTCTTGGCTGCCTTTTTCTTTGGCTTCGTAGTTTACTCGAGTACTTGGCTAGTCTGGACCGGAATCGCTTTGCGCTGCGGCAAGGACTGCTTTCCGCCGCATCCGCTGTCTCATGCATTTGAGACGGTTGGCAATTGGGGGTTCTTCATAGGTCTGTTGGGGTTGTTTGTCTGCTACTTAAAAGAAAAGGCAATGGAGTAACCCATATGTCGTAATCAAGTAAGCTCGCAGACTAACAGCAAGTCCAAGTTGCAAACACTAGCGCGAGTTGCGCTTCACCAAAACCAGCCGCAGTGTTCGGCGGTGCACGTTCAGGCAACGTCCAGTGATCAAAACTTCGGTTGCAGATTCGCCTAAAATCTCACCATTTTGTCTTAACGTTGTAGCAGAGAACCGGCGAAATCTTGCCGCACGCTGACAAGCCTCTTTTCACAACACATCAGGTCACCCTAAAACTTGCGTGTCTTCAAAATGGGCAGTGAAGATTCTTGAATACGGGCAAACGCAAAACGGACACCACTTGGCCGCGCCTATCCGGCGGCGCGCGAACCGCAATTGCGGTGGGGCTTTTGAGTCTAGTCTCTGCCTGCGCCCATGGCCCAACCGATGTGCAACTTGATCCGGAACGTCAGTCAATGGCGCTGCAAGAGGTCTCGCAAAAGCAGGCTCGAGGGCAACGGGTTTGGTGCGTGCCCTACGCACGTAGCCTCAGCGGTATCGAAATTCGCGGCAATGCCAAGGACTGGTGGGGCAAAGCGCGCAGTGCGTTTGAACGAGGCAACGAACCGGCTGTCGGTTCGGTCATGTCGTTTCGGGCAACGCGCGGGATGCCTCTGGGCCATGTGGCTGTCGTGTCCGATGTTGTTAGCGACCGGGTCGTCATCGTGAACCACGCCAATTGGCACCGCAACAAAGTGTCGTTGAAAATGGGCGTGAAAGATGTCTCCAAGAACAATGACTGGACACTGGTTCGGGTCGAGAGCGTGCCGGGGCAATATGGCAGTTTGTACCCGGTGAACGGGTTCATTTACCCTAAGTCTGGCGAGTAGCCTGAAAAACTACCCTCTCAACAGACGAGTGAAAGCTCTGCTTTTTACCGCGGGCTACGTTTCGCCAAGATACGCTGCAACGTCCGACGGTGCATGTTCAGGCGCCGTGCGGTTTCCGAGACGTTCCGGTCGCACAGTTCATAGACCCGCTGGATATGTTCCCACCGCACGCGGTCGGCGCTCATCGGGTTTTCAGGTGGCGGGGGCAGTTCGTCGCCCTTGGCCAGCAGCGCGTTGGTGATGTCTGTGGCGTCGGCGGGTTTGGACAGGTAGTCGGTCGCGCCGATCTTGACGGCGGCGACGGCTGTGGCGATGGCCCCGTAGCCGGTCAGCACCACGACCCGGCTGTCGGGGCGCTTTTCACGCAGCACTTCGACGACATCCAAACCGTTGCCATCCTCTAGCCGCAGGTCGACAACCGCATAAGCCGGCGGACGCGCGGTAGAAATGGCGCGGCCAGCAGCGACGGAGCCTGCGGTTTCAACCTCGAAACCGCGTTTTTCCATGGCTTTGGCAAGGCGTCTCAGGAACGGCTCGTCATCATCCACCAAAAGCAGAGATTTATCGGGGCCGATATCAAGCTGGGAACTGTCTGCCATCGTTGAGTCTTTCCGCTATTTCATGCCTTTGGCTTTACCTAGAAGTAATAGCAGCGCGGGGCCAAAGGTCAAACCGGCTTGTCAGGAGCCGGCTTGGTCCAAAAAGCAACCGACCTTGTCAGCCATTTGCTGCGCTGTGTCTTCACGTTTGAAGAACTCAAGAAACCCATCTTCGGGTGTGACCAGATAGGTGAAGGTGGAATGGTCGACCAGATAGTATTCGTCGCTTTTGTCATGGGCCTTGTAGTAGGTCTTGTAGGCTTGGCTGGCGGCCTTGACCTGCTCGGGTGAACCGGTCAGGGCGATTAGACGTTCATGCAGGTTGAAGGCGTAGTCTCCGACCACTTCAGGCGTGTCGCGATCGGGGTCGATCGAGATGAACAGAGGCGTCACGGATTGCCCGCGCTCGGCCAGAATGTCCACGGCCTCGGCGTTGCGGGACATGTCAAAGGGGCAGACATCGGGGCAGAACGTATATCCGAAATAGACGAGCGTCGGCTCGGTGATCACATCCTTGTCAGTGACCGTCTCGCCTTTACCATTGACCAGTTCGAACGGACCGCCAATCGCCGCCGTTCCGCCCGCGATCTGGCTGGACCGGCATTGGGCGTATTTGTCATCTGACCCTGACCCCATTGTCAAAAGCCACATGGCGCCAAGGCCGATAGCAAGAACGACAGCTGCGAGAATAGCAAACAGGCGGGTCATGATCGTTTTCCGTGTGCAAGGGGTTGTTGATCGTATCAGCCGGGACACCTATCAAGATGATCAGCCGATGCAACAGGACATAAGTGACCAATGGCAGAATCCAACCAGAGTTTATGGGGCGGTCAGGAACGAAGCAGCTGGATCAGGCTGCGCACCCTTATCCTACTGCGCTGGGTGGCCATCTTTGGCCAGATCACGGCTATTACGGTGGCTCAGCACAGCTATCATGTGCAGCTTGAGGTCACCCTGTGTTACTTGGCGATCGGCGTTTCGGTGATCGGCAACCTGACTGCCAGCTTCCTGTTCCCACAAAACAAACGCCTGACTGAGTTCCAGAACTTCTTGATGGTGCTATTCGACCTGTTTCAACTGGCGATCCTGCTGTATCTGACCGGCGGATTGAACAATCCCTTTGCCCTGCTGTTGCTGGGTCCGGTCACGATCTCGGCAAATGTCATGAGTACCCGCTCAACGCTGATCGTGGGGGCCGTGGCAATTGCGCTGGCCACCCTTCTGGCTGAGTTTCACCTGCCCCTGCGGACCGAGATTGGCCTGGTCCTGCAAATCCCCGACATTCTTCTGTTCGGCAACTGGGCCGCGATCATCATCGCCATTGTCTTTATCGGGGCCTACTCGCACCGGGTCAGCTCCGAGGCGCGCTCGATGTCCGAGGCGCTGGCGGCCACGCATATGGCGCTGGCGCGCGAACAGAAGCTGACCGATCTGGGAGGAGTTGTCGCCGCCGCCGCGCATGAGCTGGGGACCCCTCTGGCGACGATCAAACTGGCCAGTTCCGAATTGATCGAGGAGCTCGACGACCGCCCCGAGCTGAAAGAAGACGCTGCCCTGATCCGTGAGCAGGCGGACAGATGCCGGGACATCCTGCGCGATATGGGACGTGCCGGCAAAGACGATCTGCACCTTCGTCAAGCGCCCTTGTCCACGGTGGTGCATGAAGCGGCCGAGCCGCATATCGACCGGGGGAAGACCGTACATTTCGCCGAAGGTCCGGTGCTGGATGGCGATGTGCAACAACCTTCGATCCTGCGCAAACCCGAGATCATTCACGGTTTGCGCAACCTGATCCAGAATGCAGTGGATTTCTCCCGCGCGAATGTCTGGGTGGAGGCGGAGTGGACCTCGGACAAGATCACCGTCTGTATCATGGATGACGGGCGCGGCTACCCCTCGCATCTGATCGGGCGGATTGGTGATCCCTTGATGCGGCGAAGACGGGCCGAAACCGACCAGCGCGCGCGCCCTGAGTACGAAGGTATGGGGCTTGGCCTGTTCATCGCAAAAACCCTATTGGAGCGCAGCGGGGCGGATTTGGAATTTGCCAACGGCTCGGACCCGTATCAGCACCTCTCGGACAAGCCTGACCGCCGGGGTGCTATCGTCAAGGTCGAATGGCCGCGCAAACGCATCGACGCGCAACAGGGCGATACTCCGGTACCATCCGGGCGCAACCAGCCTATCCAGGTCTGAGTTAAGACACCGTTAACCATTCTCGCCTTAGGTTGCGTCGGGGTTCCGTAGCCGTAAGAGGAGAAGATGGCAGACTGGATCATTCTGGCCGCGATCAGCCTAGTCTCGTGCTGTTTTGCGGTCATGTGGCTGCTGCCGCGTCGTGCCCGGCGAGACAACAGCTATGGCATGTTCACGGCAAGTTCCTTGTTCGACGCCGTTTTTTTGTTCGATGGCGACCGCCTGATCAGCCACTCTGACATAGCGCTCGCCGGTTTTGAACATGTCGCGGATTGGAACGATCTTCGACGCTTGTTGCAGCGTGATTTCCCCACCTTCCCGGAAACACCCGATCTCGTGCGCGATCAGGGCAATCTGGTTGTCTCAGCCATCGACTGCACGGTTGAGCGTGAGGTTTTGTGCGAATGGATCGACGGGATCGTTCGGATTCAACTGCACGAACCGACGAGAGAAAAGAAAACCAAGCTTCGGGATCCGAATGATCCGATCCGACTGGCGATGGATCAGGCACCCTATCCGGTCTGGCTGCTGGATCAGAACGCAAGCGTGCGCTGGTGCAACGCGGCCTATGTCGCCCTTGTCCGCAAGGCGCGCGGGCTGGATGCCGACCTGACCCTGCCCCTGTTCCCGGACACCGGGGCCGAGCCGCGGCGCGGCGGGAAATCCCGCGTCTCGATCGACGTGACAGGAAGTGAAAGCAAATTGTGGTTTGATTTGACCCAGGTGGACCATGCGGAAGGCCGCCTGTTCTATGCGGTCGATATCAATGCGATTGTGCAGGCTGAAACCGCCCAGCGAAAATTCGTGCAGACGATGACCAAGACCTTTGCGCAGCTGTCGATCGGCTTGGCTATTTTCGACCGCAACCGTCAACTGGCCCTATTCAACCCGGCGCTGATCGACCTGACCACCCTGCCGCCGGATTTCCTCAGCTGCCGTCCCAATATCTCCAGCTTTTTTGACCGGCTGCGGGATCAGCACATGATGCCCGAGCCCAAAAACTATCGGTCATGGCGCAACCAGATGAACGATTTGCTCGAGGCGGCCGAGGACGGGAACTATCAGGAGACATGGTCCCTGCCCTCGGGCTCGGTCTATTCCGTCAGCGGCCGCCCGCATCCTGACGGGGCTGTTGCATTTCTGTTCGAAGACATCACCGCCGAGATCACCCTGACCCGGCGCTTTCGGTCCGAGATGGACCTAATGCAATCGATCCTCGACAAGCTGGCCGACGCAATCGCGGTCTTCTCCGAGGACGGCACATTGGCCCTGACCAACTACGCCTACCAGCGGCTTTGGGGAACCCAGGAAGAGGCCGGATTTCAAAATGAGACGGTGACCGACGTCACGCGCATCTGGCAGGATCATTGCGTCGCCACTCCGGTCCTGGGTGAGATCCGCGATTTCGTGGATATGCGCGATGACCGCACCGAATGGAGCGCCGAGATCCGGATGCGCGACGGCACCGCGCTGGACTGTACCGTCATGCCCATGCAGAACGGTGCCACGATCGTGCGCTTTGCGACGGCAAGCAATTCTCTGACCGCCGAACCCATGGCCCAGATCAGCGCCTGAACCGGGTTGCAGCCGCTGGGGCGCAGGTCCATTGTGGCGCCATGACTTCGGCACCTGCTACCCTCACCCTGCAAAGCCCTCAGGACACCGCAGATTTTGCGGCGCGTCTTGGCGCGACCCTGAGACCTGCGGATGTGTTGCTGTTGCAAGGTGAGATCGGCAGCGGCAAGACCCACTTTGCCCGTAGTCTCATCCAATCACTGATGAACCCGCCCGAGGATGTGCCCTCGCCCACCTTCACACTGGTGCAGGCCTATGACACGCAGATCGGCGAGATTTGGCATTGTGACCTCTACCGGCTGACCTCCGTGGATGAAGTTGACGAGCTAGGCCTGACCGAAGCCTTCGACACGGCGCTATGCCTTGTGGAATGGCCCGACAAACTTGGGCCGCTGACCCCCGACACCGCATTGACGCTTGCCTTCCAAACCGACCCGGTTGAAACCGAGACACGCCACCTGACCCTGTCTTGGTCTGATCCGAAATGGCTTGGAAAACTGGAGAATGCTCTATGACTGATCGTACTGTGCTGGCCGAGGCCCTGATTGCACAGACGCCATGGGCCAATGCTACGCGCGCGCCTCTGGCCGGGGATGCCTCGAACCGCAGGTATGAGCGTCTGACAGATCCGGCGACCGGTCGCACGGCGGTTCTGATGGACGCCCCGCCGGATCGCGGAGAGGATGTCGAACCCTTCGTCCGGATCGCGAACCATCTGCGCGCGGTGGGCCTCAGCGCGCCCGAGATTTACGCCGAGGACAATCAGAACGGGTTTCTGGTGCTGGAGGATCTGGGCGATGATCTGTTTTCACGCGTTCTGACCAAGGACCCGAGCCAGGAACGCCTCTTATATGAGGCAGCGACGGATGTTCTTCTGCACCTGCATGAGGCCCCGATCCTGCCCTTGCCCTCATACGATCCCACGTTGATGACTGAGCTGGCCGCTCTGGCCTTTACCAAATACGCGCAGGCCATTCTGGGCGACCACGATGCAGACGCGAGAGAGAGGTTCGAGCTACGCTTTGCCGATATCCTGCTGCAGGAGACTTCGGGCACCAAAGTCGTCGTTCAGCGGGACTACCACGCCGAAAACCTGATCTGGCTGCCAGAGCGTGACGGTGTGCAGCGCGTCGGGCTTCTGGATTTCCAACTGGCGATGCTGGGGCACCCGGCCTATGATCTGGTCTCGCTCTTGCAGGATGTGCGGCGGACCGTGCCGACCGGAATCGAAATGCAGATGGTCAATCGCTATATCGCGGCCTCTGGCATGGATGACCATGACTTCCGCACCGCCTACAGCGTTCTCGGCGCGCAACGAAACCTGCGTATTCTTGGTGTTTTTGCCCGGTTGGCCACGGATTATGGCAAGCCACATTACGTCGATCTGATCCCTGCCACATGGGCGCATCTGATGCGCGATCTGGAGCATCCCGCGCTGATCCCGGTTGCCAACATCCTGCGCGACGCCCTTCCCGAGCCAACTGCGGAAAACCTTGCAAGGCTGAAAGCATCATGAGTCAATCCCCCGATGCCGTGATGCTGTTTGCCGCCGGGTTCGGCACCCGGATGGGTGCGCTGACCAAGGACCGGCCTAAACCTCTGATCGAGGTCGCCGGGCGCCCGCTGATCGACCACGCGCTTGCGCTGGTGGATGCCGTTCATCCGTCCCGTGTGGTTGCAAACCTCCACTATCACGCCGATCAGTTGCGGGCTCACCTAGCGCCCAAAGGCATCCTACTTTCCCATGAAACGCCTGAGATTCTGGAAACTGGCGGCGGTTTGCGGGCGGCTTTGCCTCTGCTTGGTACAGGTCCGGTTTTCACTATGAACACCGATGCGATCTGGACCGGTCCCAACCCACTGAGCCTGCTGCAAGAGGCATGGGACCCGGACCGGATGGATGCGCTTTTGATGTGCGTCCCGATTGGTCAAACCATCGGGCATGCGGGCGAAGGGGATTTTACCGCTGATGCCGACGGCCGGATCACGCGCGGGCCGGGTCTGGTGTATGGCGGCGTTCAGATTCTGAAAACCGACGGGCTGCAGCACGTCGCTGAACAGGCGTTTTCGCTAAACCTGTTGTGGAACCAGATGCACGACCGCAACCGCCTGTTTGCGCTGGAGTATCCCGGTCGTTGGTGCGATGTCGGACGCCCCGAAGGGATCGCTCTGGCTGAGGGGATGCTGGCGGATGTTTGACTCCAGCGCTCATCCACGGGTGTTCGCCGTTCCTCCGGGTACGGATTTTCCCAAAGCGCTGGTTGCCGGGCTGCAGCAGCGTGCCTCTGGCCCTCCGCACGCGCTCGCCCGTGTGCAATTGGTGGTCAACACACGCCGGATGGCCCGGCGGGTGCGCGACCTGTTCGATCAGGGGCCGCCCTGCCTGTTGCCTCGACTTTCTCTGGTTACCGATCTGGGCGAAAGCGTTGATCTGGCACAGATTCCACCCGCAATCCCCCCGCTGAGAAGGCGGTTGGAGCTAACCCAGCTGATCTCAAAACTGCTCGACCAGCAGCCTGATCTGGCTGCAAGGGCCTCGCTGTTTGACCTGTCCGACAGCCTGGCCGCCTTGATTGATGAGATGCAGGGTGAGGGCGTGTCGCCCGACGCGATCCGCCAATTGGATGTCAACGATATGTCCGGCCATTGGGCTCGCGCACAGGCGTTTATCGGCATCGCGGACCATTTTGTCGATGCAAGCGATCAGGCGATGGACGCACAGGCGCGGCAACGTCGTGTGGTCGAAAACCTGATCGACCGCTGGCAGGAGGCTCCGCCACAACATCCCGTCATTTTGGCCGGTTCGACCGGATCGCGCGGTACCACGCTGATGCTGATGCAAGCTGTCGCGCGCCTGCCACAAGGGGCCTTGATCCTGCCGGGCTATGATTTCGACCAGCCGCGCGCCGTTTGGGACCGTCTGGACGAGGCGCTGACCTCTGAGGATCACCCGCAGTACCGGTTCCGCCAATTGATGCGAGAGCTGGGATTAGATCCTGACCAGATCCTGCCCTGGACGGATGAACAACCGCCCTCACCCGCGCGTAACCGGTTGGTTTCGCTCGCTTTGCGACCTGCCCCCATCACCGACGCGTGGATGTCCGAAGGTCCACGTCTGACCGAGTTGGACCAGGCCACGCGCGACCTGACACTGGTCGAGGCGGACTCACCCCGGTCCGAGGCCCTCGCCATCGCTCTTCGACTACGGCAGGCGACTGAAACGGGCCAGACCGCCGCCCTGATCACACCTGACCGAATGCTGACCCGGCAGGTCAGCGCGGCATTGGATCGCTGGAACATCCTACCCGATGATAGCGCTGGTCTGCCGCTGCAACTGTCTCCACCCGGCCGGTTTCTGCGGCATGTCGCGGGCCTTTTTGCGCGCCGTCTGGAGGGCGAGGCGCTGCTGACCCTGCTGAAACATCCTCTGTGCCATGACGGGGGAGAACGCGGGGCCCATCTGCTGCATACCCGCGATCTGGAACTGGACCTGCGCCGCCATGGCCCTCCATTCCCGGACCAAACCAGCCTGACCGCTTCCGCGATCCGCACCGAAGCGCCCGAAGGATGGGTAAGCTGGGTCAGCGCGCATTTCTGCGATCAGCACATCACCGGGGAACTCCCCCTGTCCGAATGGGTTGACCGATTGCTGTCT
Organism: Ruegeria sp. AL11; assembly: GCF_056540865.1. Lineage (NCBI taxonomy): Bacteria > Pseudomonadati > Pseudomonadota > Alphaproteobacteria > Rhodobacterales > Roseobacteraceae > Ruegeria > Ruegeria sp. AL11. The sequence continues at coordinate 353,665 of NZ_JBQFXO010000002.1, read as the reverse complement.
CTGGCCAAGGCGATCTCGGCCGGACATTCGGGCGATCAAGGCACCTTGTGGGACAAGAACGCAGGTCTGAAGGCCCTGTCTGTCTTGACCAATCTGCGGGATGAGGCGCATCACGGCGGCCCTATGACCGCGCATGACTTCGCGGATCTGCTGGGCGCGCTTCTGGCCGGAGAAGAGGTCCGCGACCGCGACGCCCCGCACCCGCATATCATGATCTGGGGCACCCTCGAGGCGCGCGTGCAAGGTGCGGATCTGTTGGTCCTCGGCGGTTTGAACGAGGGCAGCTGGCCCGAAGCCCCAGCGCCAGACCCATGGCTGAATCGCCAGATGCGCGACAAGGCGGGATTGTTGCTGCCCGAACGGCGGATTGGGCTTTCGGCGCATGACTTCCAACAGGCCATCGGCGCGCCCGAGGTCTGGCTGACCCGCGCCACCCGCTCGGACGATGCGGAAACCGTGCCTTCGCGCTGGCTTAACCGTCTGACGAACCTGTTGCAGGGCCTGCCCGACCAAGGCGGCCAGACAGCGCTATCAGATATGCGCGCGCGGGGTCGAACCTATCTGAACTGGGCCAAAACACTGGAGCAAGCCCCTCGGATAAAGGCAGCGCATCGGCCCTCGCCCAGACCTCCGGTCACCGCTCGACCGCGCCGCCTTTCGGTCACCGAGATCAAGCGCCTGATCCGCGATCCATACGCGATTTACGCCAAACATGTGCTGCGTCTGAAACCGCTCGATCCAATGGTGCAGGCCCCCGATGACTTGCTGCGCGGGATCGTGATCCATGAAATACTAGAACATTTCGTCAAGGACAGCGTGCTGGATACCGCCTTGCTGACCCGCGAAAACTTCCTGAAACGCGCACATGACCTGCTAGAAACACACGTCGCCTGGCCGACCGCCCGCAAACTGTGGCTGGCGCGGCTGGAACGGATCGCCGACGACTTTCTGAGTGCCGAGGTCAATCGCCGGGGCGACGGTGGCCCGGTGGCGTTTGAGGCCGCGATGAAACTGGTGTTGGAGCCTCTGGATTTCACCATCGCCGGACGTGCCGACCGGATCGATTGCAACAGCCGAGGCGCGTTGCGGATTGTGGATTACAAAACCGGCGCGCCTCCGACCGAAAGCCAGCAGGCCAAGTTCGACAAACAACTGCTGATCGAAGCCGCCATGGCCGAGCAGGGCGCCATCGAAGGAATCGACCCCACCGACGTGGCCGAGGCGATCTTCATCGGTATGGGCGGCAGTTACAAAGAGGTCGAGGCTCCGCTGGCAAAAGAACCCACCGACAAGGTGCTGGCTGAGCTGAAAGAGCTGATTTCTGCTTATTTAGAGCCTGATCAGGGCTTCTCATCCCGCCGCATGCTACTCAAGGACACCGATGTCGGCGACTACGATCATCTGGCCCGGTTCGGCGAATGGGACCGCACCGCCGAAACCCTCCCTGAGGACCTGACATGAGCGCGCGGAACGACGCCACCGAGCGGCAAGTGCAGGCCGCGCGCCCCGATGCCTCGACCTGGTTGGCGGCGAATGCCGGGTCGGGCAAGACCCGCGTGCTGACCGACCGCGTGGCGCGGCTGCTGCTGAGCGGGGTGCAGCCGCAGCACATTCTCTGCCTGACCTATACCAAGGCTGCCGCCAGCGAGATGCAGAACCGGCTGTTCAAGCGGCTTGGGGAGTGGGCGATGCTGGGGGACGCGCCGTTGCTGGCGCAGCTGACGGTTCTGGGCGTCGAAGGCGCAATCGACTCGGACCGACTTGCGCAGGCCCGCACCCTGTTTGCCCGCGCGATAGAAACGCCGGGTGGGTTGAAAATCCAGACCATCCACTCTTTCTGCGCCTCACTGCTGCGCCGTTTCCCGCTTGAGGCCGGTGTCAGCCCTCAATTTGCCGAAATGGAGGACCGCGCCGCCGCATTGCTGCGCGAAGAGATCATCGAGGATTTCGCCGAGGGCCCTCAGGCCGGTTTGATCGAGGATATTGCGCGGTTCATCACTGATACCGGGTTCGACAGGCTGACCGCAGCAGTGACTCAAAAGCGGAACCTGTTCGCGCAGCCCTTGCAGCGCTCGGACCTGCTGCAGCGATTTGGCCTGCCAGAGGGCTTTGACGACGACACCCTTGCGGGGCAGGTGTTTCTAGGCGGTGAGGTTGATCTGATCCAATCCATGTTGCCTGCGCTGATCGAAAGCGGCGGCAACAACGCCAAGGCCGCCGCAAAACTCGCAGCGTTCACCGAGGCAAAACTGACCCATCTGCCAACGCTGGAAGGCGTCTTGCTTACGGGCAAAGGAGCGAAAGAGCCGTTCACCGCCAAGATCAACGGCTTCCCGACCAAAGCCCTGCGCGAAGGCACTCTGGCGGACCGCATGCCACAGCTGGAATCGCTGATGTTGCGGGTTGAGGTTGCGCGCGAACAACGGCTGGCTCTGGTCGCTGCGCAAAAAACCACCGTTTTGCATCGCTTCGCTGCAGCCTTCCTGCCGGAATATGAACGCCGTAAGCAGCTGCGAGGGTGGCTGGACTTTGACGATCTGATCCTCCGCGCGCGGCAGGTGCTGAACGACCCGGCGGTGGCCGAATGGGTTTTGTACCGGTTGGACGGCGGCATCGACCACATTCTGGTAGACGAGGCGCAGGACACCAGCCCGGACCAATGGGACGTGGTGGAAAAGCTGGCGCAAGAATTCACCAGCGGGGAAGGGGCCCGATCCGAGGTTGAGCGCACGATCTTTGTGGTCGGCGACAAGAAACAGTCGATCTATTCCTTCCAGGGCGCCGACCCTCAGGCCTTCGACCGGATGCAGGCGGAGTTTGGGCGGAAGCTGGAAGAATCAGGCTCTAAACTGTGGGATTCGACGCTTGAGTACTCATTCCGATCCTCCGGCGCGATCCTATCACTGGTTGATCTGCTGTTTGAAAATCAGGCCGAGGCTGGGTTTCACAAGGAAAGCCAGCACCGTGCGTTCAAGGCGGACCTGCCGGGACGCGTGGACCTCTGGCCCGTGGTGGAAAAGGTCGAAGATGACGAGGATGGCGATTGGACCGATCCGGTGGATCGGCCCGGGTCGCGCCATCACACAACTGTTCTGGCCGAGCAGGTGGCGCAGTCGATCAAGCGCATGATCGACACCGGGGCTACCATTCCCGAAGACGGTCAAACGCCCGGCACATTCGTGCGCCGCAGGGTGCAGCCGGGGGATTTCCTGATCCTGGTCCAGCGCCGCTCAGACCTGTTTGCCGAGATCATCCGCGCCTGCAAAGCCCTGCATCTTCCCATTGCCGGGGCCGACCGTTTGAAAGTCGGCGCCGAGCTGGCCGTGAAGGATCTGGCCGCATTGCTGAGCTTTCTGGCCACGCCCGAAGACAACCTGTCGCTGGCGACGGTCTTGAAATCCCCTCTGTTCGGTTGGTCCGAGCAGGCTCTGTTTGATCTGGCCCATCGCCGGCAAGAGAAATTCCTGTGGGCCGCGCTGCGCAATCGCTCGGACGCGTTTCCCGAAACGCTTGCGACCCTCAACGATCTGCGCGGACAGATCGACTTTCTGAGGCCCTATGACCTGATCGAACGCATCCTGACCCGCCATGACGGGCGGCGAAAGCTGTTGGGGCGGCTGGGGGCCGAGGCCGAGGATGGGATCAACGCGCTGCTCTCGCAGGCTTTGGCTTATGAGCGAACCGATATTCCCAGCCTGACCGGCTTTCTGGTCTGGATGCAGACCGACGATCTGGAGATTAAACGCCAGATGAGCGGCGTGGGTAACATGATCCGCGTGATGACCGTGCATGGCTCAAAAGGATTGGAAGCGCCGATCGTGATCCTGCCGGATACCGGCAAACGGCAGGCCCCACGCGATGCCGAGATCATGGTGGCTGATGGAACGCCCCTGTGGAAGGTTCCCGCCGATGTCTCGCCCAAGCTGATCTCAACTGCCCGCGAAGAGGCACGAAACCGCGAGGAAAATGAGCGCTTTCGACTGCTATATGTGGCTCTAACACGGGCAGAAAAGTGGTTGATCGTTGCGGCAGCTGGGGATGTCGGGAAGGATGGAACCAGCTGGTATCAGATGGTCGAGGCCGCGATGGAGCGCGCGGGCGCGATACAGATAGAGGGGTCGCTGACACGGCGACTGGCCCATGGCGATTGGGAGGGATTGCCGCTGGTTGAACGTAGCGAACGCGCCGAGCCAAGTCAGGAGCTGCCCGCGTACTTCCAGCATCCCGCCGAGGATCCGCCCTCAGAACCGGAAACCCTCAGCCCCTCAGACCTTGGTGGGGCAAAGGCGCTGCCGGGTGATGTGGGGCAGGATGAAGAGGCCGCAAAGCTGCGCGGCACCCGATTGCACTTGCTGCTGGAACATCTTCCCAGCGCGTCTCGGGAAGATTGGCCTATGCTGTGCGCTCGGGTTCTACCCGATATGCAAGATCAGGCGAGGGCCGAGTTGTTGTCTGAGGTCACCAACGTCCTGACAGCGGATCACCTGAAACCAGTCTTCGCGTCGGATGCGCTGGCCGAGGTCCCCGTTTCAGCCGAACTGAACGGAAGGCGGATGCATGGTGTCATCGACCGGCTGATCATAACGGATACCGAAGTGCATGTGATTGATTTTAAAACAAATGCCACGGTGTCCGACGAGGCTGAATCGTGCCCCGAAGGCCTGTTGCGGCAGATGGGGGCCTATGCGCAGGCGTTAAGTCAGATTTACCCGGACAAAACCATTCGTACCGCCATCCTGTGGACGCGGACGGCCGCGTTGATGTGGCTGCCACACGATCTTGTGACGCAATCGCTGACCCGCGCCCAGATATCTTGACCTTACCCAACGCGGCACCTACGTTCCTTTCCCGAGTTTACCCCATTCAGGAGACAGAATATGTCGACCGTAGCCGTTACCGACGATACCTTTGATGCCGAAGTCAAGAACTCGACCGTTCCCGTGGTTGTGGACTTCTGGGCGGAATGGTGTGGTCCTTGCAAACAGATCGGCCCCGCACTGGAAGAACTGGCCGCTGAGTATGGCGACAAGGTGAAAATCGCCAAGGTGGACGTGGACAGCAACCCGAACGCAGCCGCTGCGATGGGCGTGCGCGGCATCCCCGCACTGTTCATCTTCAAGGACGGTCAGGTTGTCTCGAACCGCGCGGGCGCTGCTCCCAAAGCCGCGCTGCAAAGCTGGATCGACGAATCCATCTGATCCGGATTGGAATGCGATTGATCAAAGGCGCCCCGAATCGGGCGCCTTTTTTGACCGGAGGCTTTGATGGCAAAAACACGAGTACTTGTGGAATTTGGTATGGGCACGTCCCTGCGGCGTGAGGCTTATACTGAGGCCGCCTTGCGCGCGATCAAGGATGCGCTGTGGCACAACTCGGTCAATATGGCTGAGCTGTTCGATTTTCCCAAAGAGGCTATGATCATTGATGCCGAGATCGGCGTGCAGCAACCCGATAAAGTGGACCGCGAGGCGCTGAAGGCCGTGTTCCCATACGGTCAGCCGAACATCACGATCACCCGCGGTGGGCTAGACATCGAGAAACCGCATGCCGAAGGCCACACGGTGATCGCAAACGCCGCCATCGTCGTCTCATTCGATATGGAGCCCGCGGCATGAGTGAGAAACGTATCATTCTTGAGATGGGCACCGGCAACGACCTCTACGGTCAGGACTATACCAAGGCCGCACAGCGGGCGGTGCAGGACGCGCTGCATCATTCCTCGATTACTCTGTTCTCGCGCTTGGGCGTGGACCACAAAGAGATGCGCGTCGTGGTGACGATTGGCGTGCATCAGCCCGAGGCCGTGGATTGCGATCTGGTTGCGCAGGATCTGCCGCGGGGCAGGGCCGAGGTGCGGGCTGTGTTTGGTGGGCTGGACGTCGAGGATAGCGATGCAGGCACCCGTCACGTTATCGCAACCGCAGCGGTTGAGGCCTATCTGCCTGATATGTCGGGGAAATACAGGCTAGTATGAAAAAGAAAAAGCCGCTCGGACGAGCGGCTCATCTTTACTACGGCTGATCTGAAACGGATCAGATGGTGATGATGTCTTTGCGGGTCAGACCGATATCTTCCAGCTGAGCGTCGCTCAGTTGCGACAACGCCTTGCGTGTCTTACGAGTTTCGTTCCACTCAACCGCTTTTTCGAAAGCCACAGTGAACGCGTCCACTACGTGCAGGATGGTAGCTGCTCCGAGCGGCGCAGTGTTTTGTGCAGTATTTGCCATTTGCGCAGTCCTTCAAACTGAAACAGCCGACCCAATGTCGGTTGTAAGCCTCATGTAGTGCAGGGGTCTGAGTCTCACAATTGCCAGTCTGGTAGACCCGATCTGCGTTTCTTGCATATCTTTTGGGCAGTTTGTGAACAGTTGCGTTGGCGCTGGCTCCGGCCCATATAGGGTCCCAGTGATGAACGGAGGCCCTGATGGCAGACAGCGATTTTCCCGGTTGGCATGGCACAACGATCATTGGCGTCAAGAAAGACGGCCAGGTGGTGATTGCCGGCGACGGACAGGTCAGCCTGGGCCAGACCGTGATCAAGGGCACCGCCCGCAAGGTCCGCCGCTTGTCACCCGGTGGATTCGAGGTCGTGGCAGGCTTTGCCGGATCGACGGCGGATGCGTTCACTCTGCTCGAGCGGCTGGAGGCCAAGCTTGAGGCCACCCCCGGCCAACTGGCCCGCGCCTCGGTCGAGCTGGCCAAGGATTGGCGAACCGACAAATACCTGCAAAAGCTCGAAGCGATGCTGATCGTCACCGATGGCAAGGACTTGCTGGTGATCACCGGGGCAGGGGACGTGCTCGAGCCGGAACACAACGTGGCCGCCATCGGATCGGGCGGCAACTTCGCCCTCGCCGCTGCGCGCGCGATGATGGACAGCGGCAAGCCCGCCGAAACGGTTGCACGCGAAGCCATGGCGATTGCCGCTGATATCTGCGTCTATACCAACGGCAACCTTACGGTCGAGACAATCTAGGGCGTTCTGAGTTTCACCAAAAAACTATATCGAAATGCGCGCTCGAACGAAAAGAGAGGCAGAGTATTTCGATTCAAATCAAACGCAATACTGCCTCAAGCTAGAAGCGCCTTGATCTCTTTCCCTTTCCAGCGGCGGTGCATTTCGATCAGGCCGAAGATCGCGGCGATGATCACGATGTAGTAGGGCACGCGGATGTCGATGCTCATCAGCCCGCCGCCGATCAGAGACATGATCCCTCCGGCCAGGCAGAAGACTGCGGTGGTCACGCCCATGACCCAACCCTGATCCGCCTCACTGACGCTGGATGAAAACAAACCCAAAAGGGTTGGGTATGAAACACCGAAAAAGAAGTAGAAGAAGAAAACCGGAATGTAACTCAACGCGCCGCTGGGGCTGAAAGCAAAGGCAAGCCCGCAGATCACCATCGTGATCAGTGAGACATAGATGATCACGTGCTTGCTGAACCTCTCTTGCGCGGGTTTCACAAGGAAGGTGCTGGAAAAGGCCAGTGCAAAGCCGATGACGACCATGGCCATGCTGCCTCCGATCACGCCATAGCCGAACCGGCTGGTCAGGAAATTGTCGACAAACACATAGAAGGTGACGTTGGCGATCATGAAGAACGAATAGACCGGCAGAATTTTCAGAACCATCGGATGGCCGCGCACGGCGATCAGGCTGTCGGTGATATCGCGCGGACGAAAAACAAAGGGCGCGCGTTCGCTACGGGTGTCCTTGAAGAAAGCCAACACGAGGAAAATGGCGATCAGCACCAGAACAAAGGCGCCATAGAAGGGTGTCCTGAGCGTGGCAAAACTACCCAACAGGGCGGAATCCGACAGTACGGCGCCGATGATCGGCCCTCCGACAAGGCCAAAGCTGACGCCGGTCACGATATACCCCATATTGCGGTCACGATCGGCAGCATCGGTGCTACCGTCAATCATCGCCGCTTGAGCGATGGGCTGATTGCCAGCCGTAAAGCCAGTGATCGACCGGCCCAGGATTAGCAGCAACAGACTGTCAAGATAGAGTGAAGCGATGGTAATGGCGTAGCCTGCCAGTGCTCCGCCGAGACAAACCAGAAGCGCGTTCTTGCGCCCGATTGAATCCGAGACCTTCGAGACGTAAACAACCCCCAGAAACCACGACAGGAAGAAACACCCGATCACCAGCCCATAATAGAAATGGCGACGTCCATCGGGTGTGCCTTCAGGCAGAAACCCGGATTTCGTCTCCATGATCAGAGAGTTGATGATCGGAAAGACAAGCCCCTGTCCGATCAGGTCCACAAACACCACAAACAACAGGGTGATTTTGGCAATCTTGGTCATGAAAAACGCCCCCGGTTCCAATAACTTGGGACGAGTGTAGCAGACAGTTGTGCTGTTACCTAACAGTGTGTCAGAGGCCGGAGAACCCGACCCCTGACGACGTGATTACTTCAGCGAAGCTACGCCCAGGGGTACTCCAGCAACCTCGCACCAGATGTATACTTCGTTGTATCCCGACACATCCATGGTCGGCGGGACTGCATAAGATTGCTTACCTGTAAGGTGCAACAGCGCGCCGAGTTTGCTGTCCGGGGCGTAAGTGCCGTCTTTCCCAAATGCGACGCGCGGGTCGGGGCCGTTGTCCAGCGAGAAGTCATCCCCCAGTTCAACGATGTAGCGGTCGCCATCCTTGACCAGTTTTACCGAACCGGTGGTGATGTGGTTCGAGCGGCCCTCGAACGTGCCTTTCTTTTTGGCTCCACCGGCCACAGCACTGGCGGTGCTAGCCAAGGTAAGGGCCGCGCCGGTGGCAGCAGCTTTCACAAAAAGAGAACGACGAGTCATCATGATGCGGTATCTCCATAAGATAGATGCGGGCCTGTGTGCCCGTCGCTATTTTTTATGCCGCACGCGACCCTCGCATGGCGATTCACATCACTACGAATATCCGTGTGTCTTCTGTGAGTTGTCGTGATGTTTTCGTGATCGGCTTGTGTTTTCGCGACGTATGATTAGGTTCCGCTTCGAAACAGACGGATAAAACACATATGACCGACCTGACCCCGCGCGAGATTGTCTCGGAACTGGACCGCTTCATCATCGGGCAAAAAGACGCCAAACGCGCCGTGGCCGTGGCTCTGCGCAACCGCTGGCGACGCAAGCAGTTGGCCGATGATATCCGGGATGAGGTCTACCCCAAGAACATCCTGATGATCGGCCCTACCGGCGTCGGAAAAACCGAAATCAGCCGCCGTCTGGCCAAACTGGCACGTGCACCCTTCATCAAGGTCGAGGCCACCAAGTTCACCGAAGTCGGATATGTCGGTCGTGACGTGGAACAGATCGTGCGCGATCTGGCTGATGCCGCGATCATCCAGACCCGCGAATACATGCGTGAAGATGTGAAAGCCCGCGCCCATCAGGCCGCGGAGGATCGCGTGATCGAAGCCATTGCTGGCACCGATGCCCGCGAAGCGACCCGTGAAATGTTCCGCAAGAAGTTAAAATCGGGTGAGCTGGACGACACAGAGATCGAGCTGGAGTTGTCTGACACCTCAAACCCGATGCCAATGTTCGACGTACCCGGCCAGCCCGGCAGCCAGATGGGTATGATGAATCTCGGCGATATCTTCGGCAAGGCCTTCGGCGGACGCACGGTGAAAAAGAAAGTAACCGTGGCCGAAAGCTATGACCTGCTGATCGGGGAAGAGGCCGACAAGCTGCTGGATGATGAAACCGTCAACCGCGTGGCGCTGGAGTCGGTCGAACAGAACGGCATCGTGTTTCTGGACGAGATCGACAAGGTTTGCGCGCGCGCGGAAGCGCGTGGCGGCGATGTCAGCCGTGAAGGGGTCCAGCGCGACCTGCTGCCTCTTATCGAGGGCACGACGGTGTCCACCAAACATGGCCCGGTGAAAACCGACCACATCCTGTTTATTGCCTCGGGTGCGTTCCACATCGCGAAACCCTCGGACCTGCTGCCGGAACTCCAGGGCCGTTTGCCGATCCGAGTGGAGCTGCGCGCGCTGACAGAAGAGGATTTCGTCCGCATCCTGACCGAAACGGACAACGCGCTGACCCTCCAATACAGCGCACTTATGGGCACCGAAGAGGTTACCGTCAGCTTCACCGATGACGGCATCGCGGCGCTGGCCAAGATCGCTGCGGATGTGAACCAGAGCGTTGAAAACATCGGCGCCCGGCGGCTTTACACAGTGATGGAACGTGTGTTCGAAGAACTCTCGTTCACCGCGCCCGATCAGGCCGGGACCGAGATCACGGTGAACGCGCAATTCGTAGATGACAATCTGGGTGAGTTGACGAAATCAACTGACCTCAGCCGTTACGTATTGTAACAAATCCAGCTGTATTTCGCCGCCGATTTGGCGGCGAATTTTCGTTCCGGCTGGACCTTGCACCAGAAACTGGTAACCGTGACTCAAACTCTGTTTCTTTGAGGGTTGAGCCGTGTTGCGTTTGAGTATTGCCTTTCTTGCTGTTGCTACACTGAGCGCTTGCGTCGACAGAACTGCGCAGGTGACAGTGCCATCCGCGTTGAATGTGGGATCCGCAGAAACCGTCTACGCGGCCACAACCCGGGGGCGGAACCCCGACGGAACGTTTAACGCCGACCGGGGCGAGCGGGTTCAGTACCACAAAATGACGGTCTCAATCCCGCCAAACCACACGCCAGGCACGTTGGAGTTTTCTTACGCAAACCCCAATCCGGAAAAGCAGTTTGTTTTGGCCAACACAACGGACCTGTCCGGCCCGCGTGAGTTGGCAAACCAGCTGCGCGGAGAAGATGATGTGTCGATCTTCGTGCACGGGTATAACTCAACCCATACCGAGACCGCGTTTCGCGCGGCGCAGTTGGCGCATGACCTTGATATTCCCGGATCGGTGCTGATTTATTCCTGGCCCAGTCAGGCGCGCGGGGCAGGGTATGCCTATGATCTGGACAGCATGTTGTTCGCCCGTGACGGGTTGGAGAAGACAATCCGCGACCTGAAATCCATCGGCGTGAAACGGGTTGTGCTGGTCGCCCACTCCATGGGCGGTGCCCTGTCGATGGAGATGATGCGTCAGGCAGAGCTACGCTCGCCCGGCTGGTCGCGGCGCAACCTTGATGGCGTATTCCTGATCTCACCCGATCTGGATATTGACGTATTTCGCTCGCAAATGGACAGCATCAAAACTCCGCCTGATCCCTTTGTCGTGATGGTATCGCAAAAGGACAAAATCCTGAATATCTCGGCCCGGATTCGCGGTACACCGGGGAGTGAACGGCTGGGCAATATCAGCACCATCGAGGCGCTGGCCGAATATCCGATCGAGGTGATCGACGCGACCGCGTTCAACAGCGATGCCGAGTCCTCGCATTTCGTTGCTGCAACCTCACCCGCCTTGCTGTCGCTGCTCAGTTCGGCCCGGCGTGTTGGAAACACCCTTGGAAACCGACGCCGGGGCATCGACTATTTGATCCCCAACAGTCAACGCAACCCCTCGGGTGCGACCGAGGTTGTTCTGTCTGAGACCGGACAGGCGCAGGTCGCTACTCATTAGGATTCAAGGGTTTGCCAGAGGGTCTCTAACTATTTCGGTCGGTGGGCGAAGCCTAGCAGACACGTCTGAGATAAACGTAGTAGGCACCATCCCCGCCGTGACTGATATGCGCAGGTGTCACCTGCATTACCGCCTGCGCCAAAGGCGGGATCGACAGCCAATGCGGCACCTGATTGCGCAACACACCGCGCGGGGTCGGGATCGGCCCTGGCTCGTCGCGGTCTTTCCCCTTGCCCGTGATCACCAGAACCAGGCGTTTACCCTGCGCTTGCGCCGTTAGCACAAAGCGCACGAGCGCCGGATGCGCGGTGTCAATCCGCATCCCATGCAGGTCAAGCTTGCCCTCGGGTTTGAGCTTACCACGCTTCATGCGGCCAAAGGCCTTTGTGTCCATCTGAACGGGGGCGGCGCGCAGCGTCTCGGTGATCGACGGCTTCAACCGGTTGGAAGAAGGCTTGGGAGGTTGGTTCTGCCCCAGCTCAAACGCCTCAATCCGCGGTTTTGGCAGTTTCTTGGGCGTGGGTTTGGGCAGAGTTGTCGGATGCACGGTCTGAGGGATCTCGGGGTGCAGCCGCTCAGCCTGTTTGGCGACCTTGCGCCACAGCTCGATCTCATCGCTGGTCAGTTTGCGCCGGGTCATCAGTAGTCATCCGTCGCCATGGCAAAGGCGCGCTGGATCGGCAGCAACACGACCATGCGACCTGGGTCCTTTAACCGACCGGCAGCTTGCCCGGCCTCATCGCCGGTTCCAAAGAAGATATCAGCGCGTTGCGCGCCCTTGATCGCCGCGCCGGTATCCTGCGCGATCATCAGGCGGCGCAAGGGCTTCTTGCCGTCTTTCTCAACCCAGACTGGAGCACCTAGCGGCGTATAGGCAGGATCGGCCGCGATGCTGCGCATGGTCGTGATTGAGCGGTTCATAGCACCTAAAGGCCCCAGTTCCGGCGCAACCCGGCTAACCTCGCGGAAGAACACGTAAGAGGGGTTGTGGAACAAGAGCTCAGCCCCAGCTTCGGGGTTCTTGCGTACCCAGGCCTGGATCATCTGCGCGCTGACCGCATGGGCGCCCAAAGCGCCGCGCCGGACCAGCTCAACCCCGATCGAGCGGTAGGGCTGCCCGTTCGCGCCGCCATATCCCACACGCAAGGCACCGCCATCAGGCAGGCGTACCCGGCCAGAACCCTGAATTTGCAGAAAGAACAGCTCAACCGGGTCATCGACCCACGCGATCTCAAGCCCGCGGCCCTGCATCACATCACTGGTCAGGATCTCGCGCCGGCTGAGCCACGGTCCGTCCCGCGCTTCGGGCGGCATCTTGTAGATCGGGTACTTGAACCGATCCGTCCGGGTTCTGGAGCCATCGAGCTCTGGCTCAAAATACCCGGTGAACAGCCCGTCGTTGCCATCCTCAACCAGAACGGGCCGGAAGAAGAGTTCAAAGAAGGATCGCGCGGCATCCCCCTCATAGGTCTGGGCGACACCGCAAAGCGCACGCCAATCCGGGTCGTTCAGATCACCGCAGGTGTTCAGAAAAACGGAAAGGGCCGCGCCGTGGTCATCCTCGGCCCAGCCCTGAAGGTCATCAAACGAAAGGACGGATCGCGTCGCCTCGGCTCCGGCGGCGCTGGCAGTGGTCATCGCACCCACCAGAATAAGCGACCGGAGCGTGGCAATCATGCGTCCGTGGCAACAAGCAGCCAGTTTGGATCGTCCTTGCCCATCACGCGGGCAAAGGTCCAGCTGTCCTTTTGGCGTTTCACGGTATTCGGGTTGCCTTCGATGATGTCACCACCGCGATCCCGTACGACTGAGGTTAGCTCACCAATGAATTTCATCGTGATTTCGGCCTCATTCGTATCCTTGTCAAAGGACACATCGGTCAGGGTGGTTTCACGCACGCCGATGAACTCGGCCTCAATCGTCAGGCCTTGATCTTCGCGCGCGGATACAACCGAGACGAAGGTTTCGAACACATCTTCGGCCAGGAAGGGCTGGATCTCATCCAAGTTGCCTTTCTCAAAACCCATCACGATCATCTCGTAGGCGCCACGGGCACCCTGAACAAATTCACTGACCGAGAAACTGGGCTCGACCCGCTTCATCGCGGCCAGGGTCTGTGCTTGCTCGCTGTCTTCGGGAACGTGGTCTGTAATGTCATGATCCGGACCGCCTTCGATCACTTCGAAATCACGACGGGACGCGCCCGCATCGGGCTGATGCGGAACAGGGGGTTTTTCGAAACCTTCACGCGTTCCCAGCACGCTTTTCAAACGCAGGATCAGGAAAACGGCAATTCCGGCCAGTACCAGCAGCTGGATCATGGGTTCGTTCATTTCATCCTCTTTTCAGAACCGAGACTTTGTGTACGCGGCCTCCTGCCACTATGTAGGTGACAGTTGGTGGCAAGTCCACAGTTCGGCCATAGGTAAAGGATAACGCAAATGTACCTGTTCTTGGCATTTTTATTGGTTCCGATCCTCGAGATCGCCCTGTTCATCCAGGTTGGCGGTCTGATCGGCTTGTGGCCAACCCTTGCCATCGTGGTTCTGACGGCGGTTCTGGGCACCACATTGGTACGGACACAAGGTCGCATGGCGCTTGGGCAATTGCAGCAATCCTTCGCCACTCTGGACGACCCGACCGAGCCCTTGGCACATGGCGCAATGATCCTTCTATCCGGCGCGTTGCTGCTGACACCCGGCTTTTTCACCGATGCCGTTGGGTTTGCACTGTTAATCCCCGGCGTGCGGATCGCCGTTTTCCGCTATCTGAAGACCAAAGTGACCGTGACCCAGTTCCAGATGGGGCCCGGCGCGGGCTTTCAACAGCCGCGCGAACCGTTTGATCAGGGCGACGTGATTGACGGCGAGTTTACCGAAGTGCGCCCACGCAAGGACCCCTCGAAACCGTCAAAATGGGTGGAAGGTCCCCACCAGCATTGAGGTGCCGCGCGCAACTTGCTAAGCAGTGTCGAATTTCATTTTTGGAGTAGATCCATGGCCGAAGAAAACGCTGCAGAAAACACTGCGGCTCAAGCCGCCCCTCAGGTTCAGATGCGCGTTCTGGGACAGTTCATTCGTGATATGTCCTTTGAAAACGTCATGGCGCAAAAAGGCGTATCCGGTGACGTACAGCCCGAGATTCAGGTTCAGGTGAACCTGGATGCGAAAAAGCGTCAGGTCGAGCATCAGTATGAAGTTTCGATCAAGCTGAAGCTGACCTCGAAAGCCAAAGGCATGGACGATGTCCTGTTCCTATGTGAGCTGGACTATTGCGGGCTGTTCCACGTGGAAGGCGTGCCAGAAGATCAGCTGCACCCGTTCCTGATGATCGAATGCCCGCGCATGCTGTTCCCGTTCCTGCGCCGTATCGTCAGCGACGTAACCCGCGATGGCGGCTATCCGCCAGTGAACCTGGACAACATTGATTTCGTTGCACTTTACCGCAACGAACTGATGCGCCGTCAGGCCGCTCAGGCGGAACAGGCCGAGCAGACCGACGCCTAAATCCCTTGAGCCCCGTGCCTGACCGGATCAGGCGCGGGTCCACAGGGCGCTTTCGCCCAGCTTCTCGACAAATGCCTTATGCGCTGCGCGCTCATCCTCGGTGATCCGGGATGGCAGGGGCGTTGCGCGCGGTGTCGGACGCCAGTCATCTGCACCCCCCGCACCGGACGCAGCCGAAGTGGACAAGCCGAAATCCGGTTGGCGTCCTCCGATCAGCTCCAGATAGACCTCGGCCAGGATCTCCGAGTCCAAGAGCGCGCCGTGCAGCACCCGGTTCGAGTTGTCGATATTGAACCGCCGGCACAGCGCATCCAACGAGGCCGGAGAGCCCGGAAACCGTTTGCGCGCAATGGCGAGCGTATCGAGCGCCTGATCCATCGGAATCGGCGGCAGGCCCATCCATTTCAGCTCGGCGTTCAGGAACTTCATGTCGAAGGAGGCGTTGTGGATCACCAGTTTCGCGTCGCCGATAAAATCCCGAAACCCTTGACCGACCTTGGCAAAGACCGGTTTGTCTTTCAGCGTCACCTCGCCCTTTTCGGGCGGGCGCGGGGTTTCCAGCAGGTCGGGGCCGATGCCATGCACGCCAAACGCCTCTTCCGGCATACCGCGTTCCGGGTTTATATAGACATGATAGGTCTCGCCCGTGGCCACATGGTTCCACAGCTCAACCGCGCCGATCTCGACAATCCGGTCACCGCTTTCAGGATCAAAGCCCGTGGTTTCGGTATCGAGTACAATCTCACGCATCAGCCATCCCCGCCCGTATCTGTCTGACCACATCCTGCACCTGCGCGCGGGCATGGTCCAGTGTGTCGGTGTCTATCACATAGTCCGAGCGCGCACATTTCTCGTCATTCGGCATCTGCTTGGCGCGGATTTGCTCAAACTGCGCCTCGGACATCGTGCCGCGTTCCATCACCCGGCGTTTTTGTTCGTCAGCCGATACCCGAACGCAGGCGACCGCATCCATCGCGGCATCACCGCCCGTTTCGAACAGAAGGGGGATGTCGAACACCAGAATATCGGCCGCGGCACTTTCGCGAAACGCGGCGCGATCTGCGGCGACCAGGGGATGAACGATCGCCTCAATCTGTTTCAACGCAGAACTGTCTTCGGAAATAATCCGTTTTAAAGCGTCGCGGCTAACTGCGCCTTCCACGAAAGCCGACGGAAAGACCTCACCCATCGGCCCAACTGCCGCGCCACCTTTGGCATAGAGACGATGCACCGCCGCATCCGCATCCCAAAGCGCGCAGCCTTCATCGACGAACATCCGCGCCGTGGTGCTTTTGCCCATCCCGATCGAGCCTGTCAGGCCAAGCGCAAACCTCATGCCAGTACGGCCACGCGCAAATCATCATTGACCTCGGGGCGCACGCCGAACCAACGTTCAAAGCCCGGAACGGCCTGATGCAGCAGCATGCCCAACCCATCGACCACGGTGCATCCGGCCTCTTCCGCTGTTTTCAGCAGGTTGGTCTTGAGCGGCGCGTAGACAAGATCGGTCACCACGGCACCCGGCTGCAACCCATCCAATGGCACCCGCAGCTCGGGCTGGCCCTGCATGCCCAGAGATGTCGTGTTGACCACAAGTTCAGCGTTTTCGATCACGTTTCCGGCCTGTACCCAATCCACAACAGTGATGCGCTGGCCGAATTCTTCTTTCAGATGATCAGCTCGGGCACGGGTCCGGTTGGTCAGCAGGATTTCTGGCACGCCCGCATCCGCCAGCGCCTGCAAAACGGCGCGCGCCGCTCCGCCCGCGCCAAAGACCACGGCGGGGCCATCCTTGGCGTTCCAATCCGGTGCCCCAGCGCGCAGGTTCTCCATGAACCCATAGCCATCGGTGTTGTCCGCATGGATCGAGCCATCCTCGCGGAAAACCAGCGTATTCGCGGCCCCGATCACGGTCGCTCGGTCCGAGACATGGTCAGCAATACGCAAAGCAGCCTCTTTATGCGGCACCGTCACGTTGGTTCCCACAAAACCGGCTTTGGGCAGGGTGCGCAAAACGGTCTCCAGATCAGCCGGGGCGACGTCCATGGGGACGTAGTGCCCCTCTAGCCCACAGGTCTCCAACCAATGCCCATGCAATTTGGGCGAACGGGAATGGCCCACCGGGTGCCCGATCACTCCGGCCAGAGGAATCTTGTGGTCCGTCATTGATCAATCACCCCTTTGACAGCCAGATAATTGAGCAGCTCCAACAGTGGCATACCCAAAACGTTAAAATAGTCGCCGTCAATGGTGGCGAACAGGCGGACGCCTTCTTCCTCAAGCTTATATGCGCCCACCGCGTGGCGGATGCTGTCCCAGTTGCGGTCGACATAGTCGCGCAGGTAGGCATCCGAGTTCATCCGCATCCGCAGGCGCACCTGGCCGACATGGCGCCAGATCGGCTCACCATTCTGATAGATCACCGCTGCGGACAGCAACATGTGCCGCTTGCCCCGCATCATCTTCAACTGGGCAAAGGCGTCTTCAGCTGTCTCAGGCTTTGACAGCAGCTGCCCGTCGAAATCCAAAACCTGATCGCAGCCCAGCACCATCGCTCCGGGCGTCTTGTCACTCACCTTGCGCGCTTTCATTTCCGCCAGCGCATCGGCAATGTCACGCGGCGAGGCGCTTTCAGCCAACAAGGCATGCTTTATGCTATCCTCGTCCACGCGGGCGATCTGAACAGAGAAAGGCACGCCTGCATTTTCCAGCAACTGCGCGCGAATGGAGGATCCTGAGGCTAGGACGATGGGGACAGACATGTGGACAACCCCGTGGGCAAATCGTTGAGCGGTCTTGGACGCTTTGTATGGTTTTCAGATTGACACGCAAGCCCCGGAATTTCGCGAAAAACTTCCCTGAGTCGCTCAAACATCATCCAATCGGGGTAAGGATAACTTGGAAACAGCGGATAACCGGGGAATCTGGATTTGTTCAAGGTGTTATCCCCAGATACATCCTCGCATCTAAATCTTAGCTATATGTTTTATATAGTTTATTTATGAAATTCACAGAATCACTCAAATCACGTGCAAAACTGTCCACCTGGGGAAAACCAATGGGTAAAAAAGTAATCCACGGATTTTACCCACTCTACAAAACCATCTTCCTTTCTTCTTTCTTATTTTTTTATTAGGGAGAGTTCCGAGCAGCACCCGGAGCCGAGATGACCGATCTTCTTTTCACGATTTACCCGTGGGTGAAGTCCCTTCACATCATGGCGGTAATTTCGTGGATGGCAGGACTGTTCTACCTTCCCCGTCTGTTCGTCTATCACGTAGAAAAAGCGCAAGCGGTTAACGGGGCTGAGACCATCTTCTTCGAAATGGAAGAGAAGCTGCTGCGTGTGATCATGCGCCCTGCGATGATCGTGGCATGGGTTTGTGGTCTGATCATGGTGTTCACACCGGGCATCGTCGGCTGGGATTTTGCATGGCCCTGGCTCAAGGGTGCGGCCGTGATTGGTATGACCTGGTTTCATCATTGGCTGTTGGCCCGCCGCAAGGATTTCGCTGAGGGGCGAAATAAGCTCACTGGGCGGCAGTATCGCATGATGAACGAGGTTCCGACCGTTCTGATGGTTGTCATCGTTCTAGCGGTCATTCTGAAGTTCTGAGGGCCGTTCCAGCAAGGGCCTGTTTGACTCCGCAGATTGACACAACTATGTAGGGGTCAACACGCCCGTCCGGGCGGCGTCTTTTCCGTACTGAAATTCAACTTCGAACCGCAGTCCGCGGTGAAGGTATGCATCATGTCCAATGAATCCCTGAATCTGGCCGACCTGAAAGCCAAAAGCCCCAAAGACCTTCTGGCAATGGCCGAAGAGCTGGAGATCGAAAACGCCTCGACCATGCGTAAAGGCGAGATGATGTTCCAGATTCTGCGCGAACGCGCGGATGAGGGCTGGACTGTTGGCGGTGACGGTGTGCTTGAGGTCCTGCAAGACGGCTTCGGCTTCCTGCGCTCGCCTGAGGCGAACTATCTGCCGGGTCCGGACGACATCTATGTCTCGCCTGACATGATCCGTCAGCACTCGCTGCGCACTGGTGACACCGTTGAAGGCGAAATCAAAGCGCCCGACGATAGCGAGCGGTATTTTGCGCTGACCAAGGTCACCAAGATCAACTTTGAAGATCCTGAGAAGGCCAAGCACAAAATCCTCTTCGACAACCTGACGCCGCTCTACCCGGATGAGCGTCTGAAAATGGAGATAGAGGACCCGACCATCAAGGACAAGTCGGCCCGTGTGATCGACCTGGTCTCACCCATCGGTAAAGGCCAGCGGTCGCTGATCGTGGCACCTCCGCGGACCGGTAAGACGGTGATCCTGCAGAATATCGCGCACTCGATCGAACAGAACCACCCGGAGTGTTACCTGATCGTTCTGCTGATCGATGAACGGCCCGAAGAGGTGACCGACATGCAGCGCTCGGTGAAGGGTGAGGTTGTGTCCTCGACCTTTGATGAACCTGCAACGCGCCACGTCGCCGTGTCCGAGATGGTGATCGAAAAAGCCAAGCGTTTGGTCGAACATAAACGAGATGTTGTTATTCTTCTCGATTCGATCACAAGACTTGGTAGGGCGTTTAACACCGTGGTCCCATCCTCGGGTAAGGTTCTGACCGGTGGTGTGGATGCGAATGCTCTGCAACGGCCCAAGCGGTTCTTTGGTGCTGCGCGGAACATTGAAGAGGGTGGCTCGCTGACCATTATCGCCACCGCGCTTATCGATACCGGTAGCCGGATGGATGAGGTCATCTTCGAAGAATTCAAGGGCACGGGTAACTCGGAAATCGTTCTGGATCGTAAGATCGCAGACAAGCGTGTATTCCCGGCCATCGACATCCTCAAATCTGGTACCCGGAAAGAGGACCTGCTGGTCGACAAGGGCGATCTGGCCAAAACCTTCGTTCTGCGCCGTATCCTCAACCCGATGGGGACCACGGACGCTATCGAGTTCCTGCTGTCCAAGCTGAAACAGACGAAGACAAACGGCGAGTTCTTCGATTCGATGAACACCTGACACAGGTCTTAACTGACGCGAGGCCTTCGAATGGATACTATATTCGCCTTGGCCAGCGCTCAAGGCAAAGCAGGGGTGGCGGTCATCCGCCTCTCTGGTCCTGACGCGCATCGTGCTGCGGCCGGGATGACTGGCGGCGCGCTTCCGGCGCGTGGGATGTCTCTGCGAGCTCTTAGGGATGCTGACGGGGCTCGTCTGGATGATGGGCTGGTTTTGACGTTCAAGGCTCCAGCCAGCTTCACCGGTGAAGATGTGGCTGAGCTGCAGATTCACGGAAGTACGGCCTCGGTCAATGCTGTCATGCGCTGTTTGTCAGAAACGGACGGTCTGCGCCTTGCCGAACCCGGAGAGTTCACCCGCCGCGCATTGGAAAACGGCAAGATGGATTTGGCCCAGGTCGAAGGCCTTGCCGATTTGATCGACGCCGAAACGGAAGCCCAACGGAAACAGGCGCAAACGATCCTCGCTGGCGAGTTGGGAAACCTGGCCGAGCGATGGAGGAGGGACCTGATCCGTGCTGCCTCTCTGTTGGAGGCCGTGATCGACTTTGCCGATGAGGAGGTTCCGACAGATGTCACCCCCGAGGTGCGCGAGCTGATCTCGGGCGTCATGGCCGACTTGAAGCGCGAAGCAGATGGCGTTCAGATCGCGGAACGCATCCGAACCGGCTTTGAAGTTGCAATCGTCGGCCTTCCCAACGCGGGCAAGTCTACCTTGCTGAATGCTTTGGCGGGGCGAGACGCTGCAATTACATCAGAATATGCGGGGACAACGCGGGACGTCATCGAAGTCCGAATGGATCTGGCAGGACTCCCAGTGACACTACTGGACACCGCCGGGCTGCGTGATACGGAGGACCACGTAGAAAGTCTTGGTATCGCATTGGCTAAGAAACGCGCTGAAGCTGCCGATCTGCGTGTGTTCCTGTCTGACGAACCGTTGCATCTTGGTGTTGATATTCAGCCAGATGATATTCAGGTGGCACCGAAAGCGGACCTTCGAAACCCAGAAGACGGTGGGGTTTCCGGGAAAACGGGTCAGGGGATTGATCAGCTGATATCCAACATATCGCGTGTACTGAGTGATCGTACCACTAGCCATGGTATTGCAACACGAGAACGCCATCGTACTGCTTTGATTAAAGCTTTGGACGCTCTGACTGCGGCAATGTCGGTTCTGGAATCGGGTCCAGACTTGTATGATATAGCAGCAGAAGAGATGCGCACTGCGATCCGTGCACTTGAATCTTTGGTGGGCAGAATAGGCGTTGAGGATCTGTTAGATGAAATATTCTCGAGCTTCTGTCTGGGAAAATAGGGAGTGTTTCACGTGAAACATTCAGACTTCGATGTAGTCGTCATTGGCGCGGGGCACGCGGGCACCGAGGCTGCGCATGCTGCAGCCCGAATGGGTGTTTCGACAGCATTGGTCACGCTATCTGCCGCAGATATCGGTGTGATGTCCTGCAATCCTGCAATCGGAGGATTGGGTAAAGGCCACTTGGTTCGCGAGATAGATGCCCTGGACGGCGTCATGGGACGTGTTGCAGACCAAGCAGGGATACAGTTCCGGCTGCTAAACCGCCGAAAAGGGCCAGCAGTTCAGGGTCCAAGGACGCAAGCGGATAGGGCGCTTTACCGAGCAGCGATGCAAAAGGAAACGGATAGGCAAGAAAACCTGTCTGTTATTGTTGGCGAAGTCGTAGACTTTCTGATGACACAGGATCGTGTTGCCGGCGTTAGGTTGGACGACGGGTCAGAAATCTCAGCAAAGTCAGTCATTCTTACGTCCGGCACGTTCCTTCGAGGGGTCATTCACATCGGAGATGTCTCGCGACCCGGAGGTCGCATGGGAGATCGCCCTTCCGTCAGATTGACGGAACGTTTGGATGCATATGACCTTCCAACTGGACGGTTGAAGACGGGAACCCCACCGAGGCTGGATGGACGCACAATTGATTGGTCAGGGTTGGAGCGTCAGGACGGCGACGACGAGCCAACCTTGTTCTCGTTCCTATCGACTTCGGTTGTCGCGCCTCAGATTTCGTGTGGAATCACCCATACGAACGCTCAGACACATGAAATAATTGAAAAGAATCTAAGCAAGTCAGCGATGTATGGCGGGCATATCGATGGTGTTGGTCCAAGATATTGCCCGTCGATCGAAGACAAGATTGTTCGGTTTGCAGAGAAAGACTCGCATCAGATCTTCCTTGAGCCCGAAGGGGTGAATGACCATACGATATACCCCAATGGTATTTCAACGTCTCTGCCGCAGGATGTGCAGCTACAATATGTTCGTTCGATCAAAGGGCTAGAGAATGCTGATATCCTGCAACCCGGTTATGCCATCGAGTACGACTATATAGACCCCCGTGTCTTATCAGCTTCTTTGGCCTTGCCCGAGATTCCAGGCCTATATCTAGCGGGTCAGATCAACGGAACCACAGGATATGAGGAGGCTGCCGCTCAGGGTATGGTTGCTGGCCTCAATGCTGCTTTGGCTGTTCAGGGTCGGGAACCGATCCATTTCACTCGCGCCGATAGCTATATCGGTGTCATGATAGATGATCTTACCACCCGAGGCGTTGCAGAACCGTATCGGATGTTCACCTCTCGTGCAGAGTTCAGATTGTCACTTCGAGCAGATAATGCAGATCAGCGTTTGACGCCTATTGGATTGCAGTTGGGTTGCGTTGGAAGCGGACGTCGACAAGCTTTCACAAAAAAGATGGACAAGTTGAACGACGCGAAATCGCTTCTGAGCGATAGAACCTATACGCCGAAAGAGGTTTTGGCTGCTGGTATCAATGTTAATCAGGACGGGAATAGGCGTGATGGAATGGCGATTTTGGCTTTTCCGGATGTGGCTTTTGAGGACCTGCTGCCCTTGATACCTGAACTGGACACGGTGACGCCAGAAATCCGGCTTCAGGTCGCTAGGGATGCGCTATACGCAAACTACATCGCACGGCAGCAGCGGGATGTCGAAGCGATGAAGAGGGATGAATCCTATCAGATTCCCAGGGATTTCGACTATTTTGCTTTAGATGGCCTTTCATCTGAAATGAAGCAAAAGCTGTCTCAGGCAAAACCCGGAAATATTGCCCAGGCCAGTAGGGTAGAAGGCGTTACTCCCGCGGCCTTGACCTTGGTTTTGGCAAAACTTCGGCGCGATCAAAAAGTTAAGCAAGCATGAAGCCTGAATTTTCCAAGTTTGATGTTTCACGTGAAACATTCGACAGAATGGATGTGTATGTGGAGCTGGTGAAACGCTGGAATCCCAAAATTAACCTGGTCTCAAAGAACAGTCTGGAGGATATCTGGGATCGACATATTCTGGATTCCGTCCAGGTATTCCGGTGTGCAACGGCTGCAGATACCTGGGTTGATATCGGAACCGGAGGCGGATTTCCGGGGATGGTGTGTGCGATTATGGCATTGGAAGAGTCACCCAATACCCGTTTCCAATTTGTTGAAAGCGATCAGAGGAAATCGGCTTTTCTAAGGAACGTTGCCCGCGAATGTGGTGTGACGTGCCAGGTCATTTCAAAACGAATCGAATCTGTTGATCCACTAGCAGCTGATATTCTATCGGCTCGCGCTTTGGCAGATCTGCGTACATTATTGTCCTTTTGTGACAGGCATTTAAGCGAAAAAGGCACTGCTTTGTTGCCGAAAGGCGCGAACTGGAAAAAAGAACTGTCAGAGGCTCAGGAAGAATGGAATTTCGATGTTGAGCCGATTACAAGTTTAACAGAGCCCCAAGCCGTAATCCTTAAAATCAAAGGAGTATCTCGTGGTTGATCTTTCTCGTCCTTCAGGGCCCCGGATAATTGCGGTTGCCAATCAGAAGGGCGGAGTTGGGAAAACCACGACAGCGATAAATCTGGCTGCTGGTCTGGCCGAAGCTGGCTGCCGGGTTCTGGTTGTTGATCTCGATCCGCAGGGCAACGCGTCGACTGGATTAGGTGTCGAAGATCGAGATTGGACCACTTATGATCTTATTTTGGACGACGCACCGCTAGAGGCGGTCATACAAGAGACTGAGATAGGTGGCCTTTTCGTCATTCCCGCCACTGTCGATCTGAGCTCGGCGGATATCGAACTCATCTCAAATGAAAAACGCAGCTACTTGTTGCATGACGCATTGCGACAAACCTCAATAGATGGATTCGAGCTGGATTTTGTTTTGATTGATTGCCCACCGTCCTTGAACCTGCTGACGGTGAACGCGATGGTAGCCTCGC
Organism: Ruegeria sp. AL11; assembly: GCF_056540865.1. Taxonomy (NCBI): domain Bacteria; kingdom Pseudomonadati; phylum Pseudomonadota; class Alphaproteobacteria; order Rhodobacterales; family Roseobacteraceae; genus Ruegeria; species Ruegeria sp. AL11. The sequence goes on along the minus strand of NZ_JBQFXO010000002.1, from coordinate 329,349 downwards.
ATTCGGTTCTCGTTCCATTGCAGAGTGAATTCTTTGCTCTGGAGGGTTTGTCTCAGCTGATGCTGACGATTCGAGAGGTTCGTCAAACGGCGAATCCAGATCTGAGAATCGAAGGTATTGTGTTGACCATGTATGACAACCGCAACAACTTGTCCCGTCAGGTCGAGAAAGACGCACGTGACAATTTGGGTGAGATGGTTTTTAAGACCAAGATACCCAGAAATGTGCGGGTCAGTGAGGCACCGTCTTACGCGTTGCCAGTTTTGCAATATGACTCGGGCTCGCTTGGGGCGATGGCATATCGTCATCTGGCCCGCGAAGTCATGCACAAGAACAACAAAGTCGCCGCTTAAGCGACAATGAGGAGGGCGACATGAGCGCCAAAAAAGCGAAACCCAGGGGTCTTGGCCGCGGTCTTTCGGCCCTTATGGCGGACGTAACGCAGGAAACCGATGGACGCTCACCGGCTGAGCCGCGCCGGCCGGATATGACGGTTCCTATCGAAAAGCTGAAGGCAAACCCGAACCAGCCGCGCCGAACTTTCCAGCCAGAGCAATTGGATGAGTTGGCATCCTCGGTCAAGGAAAAGGGAATCATCCAGCCGTTGATCGTGCGCTCGATCGGTGCTGGAGAGTATGAAATCGTTGCGGGGGAACGCCGTTGGCGCGCAGCGCAGATGGCGCAACTACATGATATTCCAGTCATTATTCGCGACTTTGATGATACTGAAGTTTTGGAAGTCGCGATTATTGAGAATATCCAGCGGGCGGACCTGAATTCCGTCGAAGAAGCAGCTGGTTACAAGCAGCTCATGGATCGTTTCGGCCACACGCAGGAAAAACTGGCGGAGGCTTTGGGCAAAAGTCGCAGCCATATCGCTAACCTCTTGCGGCTTTTGTCTCTACCGATGGATGTGCAAGCCCTTGTGGTCGAAGGGAAATTATCCGCTGGCCATGCAAGGGCTTTGATCACGGCCGAGAATCCTTCGGAACTGGCCAAACAGGTTGTGAAAGAGGGGCTTTCGGTACGGGCGACGGAAGCCTTGGTGAAGAAGCAACAGCAAGGCACAGAAGACCGTCCCGCACCAAGGTCTCGGGATCTGAATGCAGGCAAAGATGCAGATACCCGTGCGTTGGAGAAAGACCTTTCGGCCATCTTGGCGATGAAGGTTTCGATCAATCACAAGGCGGGGACAGAATCGGGCCAAGTTGTACTGACCTATGAGAACCTGGACCAATTGGACGATCTTTGCGCCAAGCTCAGCCGTTAGGGCGGGTCCAGATAAAGATCATGACCCCGCTCAGAACGACGGCCTGAATGATCAGGACGTAGGACGGTAAAGACAGCAGAACCGAGATGCCAAAAACGGCGGCGACCGAGACGGTGGCCGCCTTTTTTGCGCTCGGACGGATTGCCCCGGAGCTTTGCCAATCAATAATCATCGGGCCAAAGACCTGATGGGTCAAAAGCCAATTGTGTAATCGGGAGGATGAGCGGGCAAAGAAAAACGCGGCCAACAGCAGAAAGGGAACGGTTGGGAGAAGCGGCAAGACCACTCCGACCATGGCGAGCGCGACGCAGAGCAAACCAAGACCGGCCCAAAGGTACTGCATCGCTTACTCCAACAACTCGCGGATCACCGCGTTCAGAACGGCACGCCCGTCTTTGGTTGCCCTTAGGCGCGTGTTTGACAGCTCGATCATGCCAAGGTCAGACAGAGAGGCGAGTTTGTCATTGGGAAGAGGGTGCCCGGAGAGAGCGCTAAACCTCTCCATATCTAGGCCTTCAGTCAATCGCAGACACATCATAAGGTATTCAGCTGCCTGTTCCACCTTAAGAACCTCAGCTCGATCACTTTCTCCGGATCCGGTGGAAACCGCATTTAGCCAGGTATTTGGCGACAAATGGGTCTCCGTCGCGAATTTACGTCCGTTCAAAGTGACACGACCATGCGCGCCGGGTCCGATGCCAACATAGTCGCCGTAGCGCCAATAGATCTGGTTGTGCTGAGACTCGGACCCGGGGCGGGCATGGTTGGAGATTTCATAGGCTGGCAGGCCGTGCGCCTCGCAGATCTCTTGCGTGGCCAGATACATATCGGCGGCGCGGTCATCCTCGGGCAAACCGCGCAATTTACCGACCGCATAGCGATCCCCAAAGGCGGTGCCCTCCTCGATCGTCAGCTGATAGAGCGACAGGTGATCGACGGCCATAGAGAGGGCCTCGGTCAACTCGGCCTGCCAAGAAGCAAGCGTCTGGTGCTGGCGCGCATAGATGAGGTCAAAACTGACGCGGTCAAAACAGGTGCGAGCGATGTCGAAGGCGGCGCGTGCTTCGGCGACCGTATGGATGCGACCCAAGCGGCGGAGGTCTTCGTCGTTCAGCGCCTGCACACCCATCGAAATCCGATTGACGCCAGCGTCACGATAGGCGGCAAAGCGCCCGGCCTCGACCGAACCAGGGTTAGCCTCGAGCGATATTTCCATGTCGTTGGCAGGTCGCCAGAGGCTGCGGGCTTCGTCAATGACGGCTGAAACGGTGTCGGGGTTCATCAGTGACGGGGTGCCACCGCCAAAGAAGATCGTATTGAGAACCCTGTCGGGCGTTTCACTGGCTGATCGGTGCAGTTCGGCTAGATAAGAATCAAGCCATTGTTTTTGATCAATATTTTTCGAAACATGGCTGTTGAAATCGCAATAGGGGCACTTGGCCTCGCAAAAGGGCCAATGCACATACAGGCCAAAGCCCCCATTACGCCAATCATCCGCCAAAGCAGCCCTTCACGAACATCTCCACCGCGCGGCCGCGATGGCTGATCTTGTTCTTTTCCCAACGATCCATCTCGGCAAAGGTAATGTCGTGACCTTCGGGGACAAACATAGGGTCATACCCGAAGCCGTCCTTACCTCGGATTGGCCAGACGAGATGACCGGGTGCGATGCCTTCGAACACTTCGTCATGACCGTCGGGCCAGGCCAGAACCAGCGTGCAGCGAAATTGCGCGGTGCGCGGATGCGCTGCGTTCTTGGCCTCTAGTTCGTCATGTGCACGGGTCATGGCCATCATGAAATCGCGGCCATTGTCGTTTTCGGCCCAGTCGGCCGTATAGACACCCGGCGCACCGTCCAGCGCGTCGATGGTGATCCCGGAATCGTCCGACAGGGCAGGCAGGCCGGTGGCCTTGGCGGCAGCATGCGCTTTGATCCGGGCATTGCCGACAAAGGTATCTTCAGTCTCGTCCGGTTCGGGCAGGTTCATTTCTGCCGCGCCAACCACGGTCACGCCAAAGGGGTTGAGGAGATGTGCCATCTCCTCAAGCTTGCCTTTGTTATGTGTGGCGACCAACAGCCTGTCGCCGTCGAACTTGCGGGTCATGCGGTGGCTGCCTTTTGGGCGGCAGCCAGCTCACCCGCGCCTTTTTCGGCCAGATCCATCAGTTGATCCATCTGCGCGCGGCTGAAGACCGAGCCTTCGGCGCTCATCTGGACTTCGATCAGTTTGCCCGAGCCGGTCATGATGAAGTTGCCGTCCACGCCCGCCTCGCTGTCTTCGGGGTAGTCGAGGTCCAGCACTGGCTGACCGGCGTAAATTCCGCAAGAAACCGCCGCAACAGGGTCTACCAAGGGATCCGAGATCACATCGCCCGCTTTCATCAGCTTGTTCACGGCCAGACGCAGCGCCACCCAGCCGCCGGTGATCGAGGCGCAGCGGGTGCCGCCATCCGCTTGGATGACATCACAATCGACGGTGATCTGACGCTCACCCAAAGCAACCCGGTCGACACCGGCACGCAGGGCGCGGCCGATCAGGCGCTGGATTTCAACGGTACGACCACCTTGCTTGCCCGAAGCCGCCTCACGCCGCATCCGGGTGTTGGTTGCGCGGGGCAGCATGCCGTATTCGGCAGTCACCCAACCCAGACCCGAACCTTTAATGAAGGGCGGCACGCGATCCTCGATCGTGGCAGTACACAGCACGTGGGTGTCGCCCATCTTGATCAGGCAAGATCCTTCGGCATGTTTGGTGAAGCCCGTCTCGATTGAAACGGCGCGCATTTCGTTTAGATCACGTCCTGAGGGTCGCATGGGAATTCCTTTGTTTGCTGGGTTGGGGATAACGTCCTGCGGCATTACGATGCAACCCCGATTGACCTTTCATTTACCTGCGATTTAATGGCAGTCCAGCAGGGGACCGAGAATGAGCGAAGCCAGCAGAATTCTGTCAGAGATGAACGACCGGTCGCGTGAGGTGTTTCGGCTGATCGTCGAAAGCTATCTGGAAAGCGGTGAGCCAGTGGGAAGCCGCACCCTGACGCGGACATTGTCAGAAAAAGTCAGCGCAGCGACCGTGCGCAATGTGATGCAGGATCTTGAGTTTCTGGGTCTGCTGGACAGCCCTCACGTGTCTGCAGGGCGGATTCCGACGCAGCAGGGGCTGCGGATGTTTGTGGACGGTTTGCTTGAGGTCGGCGATCTTGGCGCCGACGATCGGCAGAAGCTGGATGAGACTTTAGGCTCTAACGCAGGTGATGTTGGCGGAATGCTGGATCGCGTGGGCTCGGCCTTGTCACACGTGACACATGGCGCGTCGCTGGTTCTGACGCCAAAACACGAGGCCGAGATCAAGCATATCGAGTTTGTCTCATTGGCGCATGACCGGGCGCTGGTGGTTCTGGTTTTCTCGGATGGACATGTTGAAAACCGGCTGTTCACGCCGCCACCGGGTCAGACGCCCAGTTCGATGCGAGAGGCCGCAAATTTCCTGAATGCGCTGATAGAGGGGCGAACGCTCAGCGAAGTGCGCCGTCAAATGCTGTCGCAGATTGATGCGCGTCGGCAAGAGATCGACGTTTTGGCCCGCGAGATGGTGGAAAGCGGGATTGCGGCCTGGGACGGGGATGGAAGCGACTCAGCCCGCCTAATCGTGCGCGGTCGGGCGAATCTTTTGGCGGATTCGGGTGAGGTCGAGGAGTTGGACCGCATTCGCACCCTGTTCGATGATCTTGAACGCAAGCGCGACATTGCCGAATTCCTTGAATTGACCGAGGAAGGCGAGGGTGTGCGCATTTTTATTGGCTCCGAGAACAAACTTTTCTCACTTTCGGGTTCCTCTTTGGTGGTGTCTCCTTATATGAACGCTGATCGTAAGATAATTGGTGCGGTTGGGGTCATCGGGCCCACACGTTTGAATTATGGACGGATCGTACCGATCGTGGATTATACGGCGCAACTGGTCGGCAAGCTGATATCCGACCGGAGCTAGAGGGTAAGAGATGGCAGAGCCCAAGAACGAAGAATTTCTGGACGACATCATGGCGGCCGAAGCGGAAGAACTGGCCGAAGAGTTCGCTGAGATCAGCGATGAGGCGCTGGAACTGGATGAGTTGCGCGCCGAGCGGGATGACTACAAAGACAAGTTCATGCGCGCTTTGGCTGACGCGGAAAACGCGCGCAAGCGTGGCGACAAGGCCCGCCGGGACGCGGAGCAATATGGTGGGTCGAAACTGGCCCGCGACATGTTGCCGGTTTATGACAACATGAAGCGCGCGCTTGAAGCAGCGACCGATGAGCAGAAAGAAGTGGCTGCTGGGTTGCTGGAAGGTGTTGAGCTGACCATGCGCGCGCTTAAGGACGTATTTCAGAAGCACGGGATCGAAGTGATCACGCCCGAGGTTGGGGATCGGTTCGACCCGAATGTGCATGAGGCGATGTTTGAAGCGCCAGTGCCTGGAACCCGCGCAGGGGACATCATTCAGGTCTCTGCAGAAGGGTTTATGTTGCACGACCGTTTGCTGCGCCCGGCGCAGGTCGGTGTGTCGTCGACACCTGCGAGCTGATTGGCCTCTGCAAGGCCAAGCCTCCGGCGGAGGTATTTTTGAACAGAAGAAGGGGCGGTCAGGATTTGGCCGCCTCTTTCAGTTTGTAGATCAAGTCGAGTGCTTCGCGGGGGGTCAGCTCGTCTGGCAGGATGTCGTTCAGCATGTCTGCGACTGGTGAGGCTTTCGGCGCAGGCGGCGGCGGTGGTGGAGCGGCGGAGAAGAGCGGAAGGTCGTCGATCAGGGATTTTTGTTTACCGCCCTCACGCTCGGTTTTTTCCAGTTGATCCAACACGATGCGGGCACGTTCAACGACTGAGGCGGGCAGACCCGCCAGTTGGGCGACCTGCACGCCATAGGATCGGTCGGCGGCGCCTTTGTGAACTTCATGAAGAAAGATGACCTCACCTTCCCATTCCTTCACGGCGACGGTGGCGTTTTCGACGCCTTTAAGCTTTCCGGCCAGCGCGGTGAGTTCGTGGTAGTGCGTGGCAAACAAGGCACGACATTGGTTGGCGGCGTGCAGATGCTCCAGCGTGGCCCAGGCGATGGAGAGGCCGTCATAGGTGGCGGTCCCGCGGCCGATTTCGTCCAGAATGACGAGTGCGCGGTCATCGGCCTGGTTCAGAATGGCGGCAGTTTCGACCATTTCGACCATGAAGGTCGAGCGGCCTCGGGCGAGATCGTCTGATGCTCCGACACGGCTGAAAAGCTGGCTGACAAGGCCGATATGGGCCTGTTCCGCAGGGACGTAGCTGCCCATTTGGGCCAGTAGGGCGATCAGAGCGTTCTGGCGGAGGAAGGTTGATTTACCGGCCATGTTGGGACCGGTCAACAACCAAATGGCGGCTCCGTCTTCGGCACTGAGATCGCAGTCATTTGCGACGAAGGCATCGCCGCTTTGCTGGCGCAGCGCGTGTTCGACCACCGGGTGGCGTCCTCCCTGAACCTCAAAGGCGCGCGAAGTGTCGACTTGTGGGCGGCACCAGTTCTCACCACGCGCAAGGTCGGCAAGGGCTGTGGTCAGATCCAGCTCGGCCAGCCCTCGGGCGGCTTGGTTCAGTCGGGCGGCAAGGGTCAGAGTTTCGTCAGAAAGCCTTTTATAGAGCCGCTTTTCGACCTCCAAAGCCAGATTTCCAGCATTCAGGATACGGGTTTCGATTTCCGAGAGTTCGACGGTGGTAAACCGCACCTGATTGGCGGTGGTTTGGCGATGGATATAGGTCTCGGAGAATGGCGGGTTCAACATCTTCTCGGCATGGGTGGCCGTTGTTTCGATGAAATAGCCCAGGACATTGTTGTGCTTGATCTTCAGCGAGGTGATGCCGGTGTGTTCCGCATATTTCTGCTGAAACCCGGCAATGACAGATCGGCCTTCGTCGCGCAGGGTGCGCGCTTCGTCCAGTTCGGGGTCAAAACTGGGAGCGATGAAACCTCCGTCGCGGGCCAGCAGGGGCGGTTCGGCCACCAAAGCCTCATCTAGCAGGTTCAGGAGGTCGTCGAAGCCAACAAGGTTTTGCAAGGCAGTTCCCAGCAGGACCGGAAGATTCTGCCCTTCGCAAATGCCCGCAATTGCAGCGGCTTGGGTCAGGCCGTTGCGGATGGCGGCCAGATCGCGAGGCCCGCCACGTTCAAGCGACAGGCGAGACAGGGCGCGGTCCAGATCGGGGGTTTTGCGCAGGGCCTCGCGCAGGTCCGAGACGATCAGGCTGTCTTCGGCGGCAAAGCTGACGGCGTCGAGACGGGAGTGGATCACATCCAGATTGCGAGACGGGCTTGAGAGGCGCTGTTCCAGCAATCGTGCCCCGCCGGGTGTGACGGTGCGGTCGACCACCGACAACAACGATCCGACACGACCGCCCGACAGAGACCGGGTCAGCTCCAGATTGCGGCGCGTGGCGGCGTCGATCTGTACCACGCGGTCTTCGGATTCCTTCAAGGGCGTTTGCAGGAGGGGCAGTTTGCCCTTCTGCGTGATCTCAAGATAGTCGATCAGGGCGCCCATGGCGGAAATCTCTGCCCGGCCAAAAGACCCGAACGCCTCCAGCGCGCCCACGTGAAACAGCCCGCAGATGCGTTTTTCCGCCGCGGTACTGTCGAAACTGGCTCGCCCGACAGGCGTCAGAGAAATCCCAAGGTCGCGGACGGTTTCGTTCAGCGACTGCTCCATCCCGTCGGCGACGATCAGCTCGGATGGGGCGAGCCGAGCTAGCTCGGGGCTGAGGCGAACGGAGGTCAAAGGCATCACGTGAAACGCCCCAGTCGAGATATCGGCCCAGGCGAGTGCGGCCTCATCCCGGACCTCGGCATAAGTGGCCAGAAAGTTGTGGCGGCGGGCTTCCAGCAGGACGTCTTCGGTCAGCGTGCCGGGCGTCACCAGTCGCACGACATCGCGCTTTACCACCGATTTAGAGCCTCTTTTCTTCGCTTCCGCCGGGCTTTCCATCTGTTCGCAAACGGCCACGCGGAACCCTTTGCGGATGAGGGTCAGCAAATAGCCCTCGGCCGCATGCACCGGGACACCACACATCGGGATATCGTTACCATTGTGTTTGCCGCGCTTGGTCAGGGCGATGTCCAGCGCTTCGGCGGCGTTGACGGCGTCCTCGAAGAACATCTCGTAGAAATCGCCCATACGGTAGAACAGCAGGGCGTCGGCATGGGCCTCTTTGATCTCGAGATACTGCGCCATCATCGGCGTGACTGTGGACAAAAGCGGCCCCCTTCTGGCGTGTTCCAGACGTGACCTTACAAATCCCCCATCTTCTGTAAAAGCCGAAAACTCATTCTCGTTGAGGCCTGCGCGTGGCTGCGCTATGACGCATCAGCCCCGAAGTCATGGAAACGACATTTAAGATGCCCAAAGCGAAGATCACCAAAGAAGAGGCACTGGCCTTTCATCTCGACCCGACCCCCGGCAAGTGGGAGGTGCAGGCCACCGTTCCCATGACCACGCAGCGCGATCTTTCGCTGGCCTATAGCCCCGGCGTCGCTGTTCCATGTGAAGCCATCGCCGAAGCGCCCGAGACGGCGTATGACTATACCAACAAGGGCAATCTGGTCGCTGTGATCTCGAACGGGACCGCCGTGCTGGGTCTTGGCAATCTTGGCGCGCTGGGGTCGAAACCGGTGATGGAGGGGAAGTCCGTCCTGTTTAAACGGTTCGCCGACGTGAACTCGATCGATATCGAGTTGGACACCGAAGACCCGGATGAGTTCTGCCGCGCGGTGCGTCTGATGGGGCCGACCTTTGGTGGCATCAACCTCGAAGACATCAAGGCGCCGGAATGTTTCATCATCGAACAGCGCCTCAAGGAAGAGATGGACATCCCCGTCTTCCATGACGATCAGCACGGCACGGCGGTGATCTGTGCAGCGGGTCTGCTGAACGCGCTGCATATTTCGGGCAAGAAAATTGAGGACGTTAAGATCGTTCTGAACGGAGCGGGTGCTGCGGGCATCGCCTGTATCGAATTGCTCAAGTCGATGGGCGCGCGGCATGAGAACTGCATCGTCTGTGACACAAAGGGCGTGATCTATCAGGGCCGGACCGAGGGTATGAACCAGTGGAAGTCGGCTCATGCGATCTCAACCGATTTGCGGTCGCTTGAAGACGCCATGAAAGGCGCAGACGTTTTCCTGGGCGTTTCGGTCAAGGGTGCCGTGACGCAGGATATGGTTGCCAGCATGGCCGATAATCCGGTGATCTTCGCGATGGCGAACCCGGATCCTGAGATCACGCCGGAAGAGGCGCATGAGGTCCGCGTTGACGCGATCGTTGCCACCGGGCGCAGCGACTATCCCAACCAGGTGAACAACGTTTTGGGCTTCCCATACCTGTTCCGCGGTGCGCTTGATATCCACGCGCGCGCCATCAATGACGAGATGAAGATCGCTTGTGCCCATGCTCTGGCCCGTCTGGCGCGTGAGGATGTGCCGGACGAGGTCGCCATGGCCTATGGCAAGTCGCTGACCTTTGGTCGCGATTATATCATCCCGACGCCGTTTGACCCGCGCCTGATCCACCGCATTCCACCGGCGGTAGCAAAGGCCGGGATGGATACCGGAGCGGCCCGCCGTCCGATCATCGACATGGAGGCTTATGAGCTGAGCCTCAAGTCCCGCATGGACCCGACCGCCAGCATCCTGCGCGGCCTGAACGCCCGTGCCCGCCAGGCACAAAGCCGCATGATCTTTGCAGAGGGCGACGATCCGCGCGTGTTGCGCGCGGCGGTGACCTATCAGCGCTCGGGCTTTGGCAAGGCGCTGGTTGTGGGGCGTCCTGATGATGTGAAAACCAAGCTGGAAGAAGCCGGTCTTGGCGATGCGGTGCGTGAGCTTGAGGTGGTGAACGCCGCCAACACCGCGCATCTCGAGACCTATTCGAATTTCCTGTATAACCGTTTGCAACGCAAAGGTTTTGACCCCAAAGATATCCACCGTCTGGCGGCCCGGGATCGTCATGTGTTCTCATCCCTGATGCTGGCGCATGGTCATGGCGATGGTCTGGTGACGGGGGCGACACGCAAATCGGCCCACGTGCTGGATCGGATCAACCATGTCTTCGACGCCGATGCCGCCCATGGCGCGGCGGGCGTGACGGCGTTGCTGCACAAGGGGCGCATTGTTCTGATTGGTGATACTCTGGTGCATGAATGGCCGGATGAAAACGACTTGGCCAATATCGCTGAACGCTCGGCCGACGTGGCCCGCCATATGGGACTTGAACCTCGCGTGGCTTTTGTCAGCTTCTCGACCTTTGGCTACCCGGTTTCAGAGCGGGCCGAAAAGATGCACCGTGCGCCAGCGGTTCTGGACCAGCGTGGCGTAGATTTCGAATACGAAGGCGAGATGACCGTCGATGTTGCCCTGAACGTGGATCAGCAGGCCGGATACCCGTTCCAGCGCCTGACCGGCCCGGCCAATATCCTGATCGTGCCCGCACGGCACTCGGCCTCGATCTCGACCAAACTGATGCAAGAAATGGGCGGAGCAACCGTGATCGGCCCGATCCTGTCTGGTGTCGACAAGCCGATTCAGATCTGCTCGACCGTGTCGACGGCCAATGATATCCTGAACATGGCCATTCTGGCCTCCTGCGATATTGGCAAATCATGACGATCTGGAACCTGGGCTCGATCAATGCCGACATGGTTTACGGCCTGCCGCATCTGCCTGCGGCGGGCGAGACTTTGGCGGCAGAGGGACTTGAGCGTTTTCTGGGCGGCAAAGGGGCCAATATGTCCGTTGCCGGATCGCGCGCGGGATCCCGGGTCAGCCATATCGGTGCTGTCGGTCCGGACGGGCGCTGGGCCAAGGATCGACTGACGGAATATGGCGTCGACACGCGGTTCATCGCTGAGGTGGATGTGCCGACCGGTCACGCGATCATTGCTGTGGACGCGCAGGGCGAGAACCTTATCATCCTCTACCCCGGCGCCAACCACGCGTTGGACAGCGCGCAGATCGGGCAGGCGCTGGCCTCGGCCAATACCGGGGATATTCTGGTTTTACAGAACGAAACCAACGCTCAGGTCGAAGCGGCCCGTCTAGGGCATGAGCTTGGGCTGACCGTCTGCTACGCCGCCGCGCCGTTTCAGGCGCAATCGGTGCAAGAGGTTCTGCCTTATCTGGATTTCCTGATCCTCAACGAAGTCGAGGCCGAGCAATTGCGGCAGGAAACTGGGCTGGATGCAGCGGAACTGCCGGTGCGCCATGTGATCGTTACGCTTGGGTCGAAAGGCGCGCGGTATCTGCAGCAAGGTTGTGACCCCGTGGATTTCGCGGCTCACAAGGTGCAGGCGGTGGATACGACAGGCGCAGGGGATACGTTCACCGGCTATGTTTTGGCTGGGATGGACCGTGGCATGCCGATGGAGCAGGCCATTCTACAAGCGAACCGCGCCGCGGCCCTGATGGTCACGCGGCACGGCACTGCGGATGTCATTCCGGATCTGAGGGAAGTCCGGGACGCGCAGCTGGATTAAGATCCGGCAAAGGGCGCGTCACTTCCCCAAAGCTGCTTCACCCGAGCATCCCGACCGCAAGCATTGCGGTAGGCTTTATAGGCGTTCTTCTGGCGTTTGGGGCCAAAGCGGGTAAAGACCAGCTTGTCGCCTTTGTAGTAGTCCTGATGGTATGCCTCGGCCGGATAAAACGCGCCCTCCTGCAGGATCGGGGTGACGACCGTTTGGCCAAGGGCTCGTTGCGCGTTGGTCTTTGCCTGTTGCGCAAGCGCTTTTTCCCCTGCGTTAGAGACGAAAATCGCCGTGCGGTAGCTCTCTCCCCGGTCGCAGAACTGACCGCCCGCATCTGTGGGATCGACCGAGCGGAAGAACATGTTCAGCAGCGTTTCACGTGAGACGCGCGCGGGATCAAACGTGATCTGAACGGCCTCGTAGTGGCCCGTGCCGCCTTTGGTCACCTGATCATAAGTCGGGTTCGAGACAGAGCCACCAGTGAATCCGGACACAGCGCCTATGACGCCGGGTACAGATTCGAAATCGGATTCAACACACCAGAAACATCCACCGGCAACCGTCAGAGTCTCAGTCCCTGCAGCCGGGGCCGGAACGGCGCGCAAGGTTGCGGCCAGTGCAATCAAGGTGAACAACAGGGCGGGTTTTAGGTAGTCGAGATATGCAGTCCGGGTCATAGTATGTCTCCTTCCGAGACTCAAGGTGACCGGTGTTCTAACAAGTTGCAATTGCCTGACATGAAATGTCACGCGCTGGTGACCTGAGTTTATTGACCGACCTGTTTACCCAAGGGGAGGGCAAGAAAACGCCCGGCTGTTAGACCGGGCGTTGGCGGGATCACAGACCCCATTTCTTCTGGTTTTCCTCAAAGAAACCCTGGGCTTTCTTCACCTCAATCCAGTTGTTCACATAGTTGATCCAGACCTGATCATCCTGCGGCAGGATCATCGCGATTGGTGAAGGCGAGCGTGGACCGGCGTTTTTCACACGCTCGATCGGGAACTTCTCTTCCAGGGTGGAGCCTTCGATGTTCGATGTGATGAACACATCTGCCCGTCCGGCGATCACCTCTTGAAATCCACGTGCGGGGGCTTCGACCACTTTGATTTCGGCATTCGGGAACCACTCGCGGACACGCTTCTCAAAGGTGGTGCCCAGTGTTGTCGCGACTGTCACACCCGACTGGTTGATAGATTCATAGCCGTCGAATTTATCGGCCTTGTCCTTGGTCGTGTAGGGAAACAGCTCAACCGAGATATAGCTGTCCGAGAATCCGGCAACCTTCATGCGCGGCGGCGAGATCGAGGCCGAGCCGGTCAGGTGATATTTCTTGGCCACGACACCATTCACCAGTGTTTTCCAATCGGTCGGGACGTATTCGACCTCAACCCCCAGATCGGCGGCGAGTTCGTTCATGATGTCGATGTCATAGCCTTTGTAGCTGTTCGTGGCCGGATCCCGCAGGGACATTGGGTTCCAGTCACCAGTCGTGCCGACTTTCAACACACCGGAATCCAGGATTTCGTTCAGTGCCGATTGCGCGTGGGCTGCGCCTGACAAGACCAGACCAAACGCAGCGGCTGCGGCTGCTCTCCAGATTGTGTTCATTTAATTCTCCTGTTGGTGGCAGCTGGGACTTGCTGCCATATATAGTTCGTTGTTTTAAGCGGGATAGGGGGCGCAGGCCCAATAAATCAATCCACCCGCGCAAACTAGGGACAGATCGACCAATGCCAGACCCCACCATCGAGCTTGTCGATGTGAACAAGTGGTTCGATACGTTCCATGTCCTCAAGAATATCAATCTCACCGTAAATAGTGGTGAAAAGGTTGTGATCTGCGGGCCGTCCGGTTCGGGCAAGTCCACGGTCGTGCGCTGTATCAACCAATTGGAGAAACACCAGAAAGGCACCATCCGCATTGACGGCGTCGAGCTGAAGGATGACGCCAGATCCGCAGCCACGATCCGGTCCGAGGTCGGCATGGTGTTTCAGCAGTTCAACCTGTTCCCGCATCTGAGCGTTCTGGACAACCTGACCCTTGGCCCGGTTAAGGCGCGGGGCCTGAGCCGCGCGCAGGCCGAAGAGCGCGCGCGCCACTATCTTGAGCGTGTTCACATCCCCGATCAGGCCGATAAACGCCCCATCCAACTGTCCGGCGGTCAGCAACAACGCGTCGCCATTGCCCGATCCCTTTGCATGGAGCCGAAAGTTCTGTTGTTTGACGAGCCGACCTCGGCCCTCGATCCCGAAATGATCGCCGAGGTGCTGGACGTGATGGTCGAGCTGGCGCATGAAGGCATGACCATGGTCGTTGTCACCCATGAGATGGGGTTTGCCCGCAAAGTCGCCGACAAGATGATCTTCATGGATGAGGGCGAGATCGTGGAGCAGGGCAAGCCCGAGCATTTCTTCACCAATCCGACCTCGGAGCGGTGCCGCAAGTTCCTCAGCCAGATATTGCAGCACTGAGTGGGTATGATGAAAAAAGCACTTCTCCTCATACCGCTTCTGCTGCTGGCGGGCTGTTCCTCATCCCAGACATGGGGCTGGTATGTCATCGACCCGCGGACTGACTCGGGCTGGACCAATGTGAAATTCCTGATCTCGGGCATGGGCGCGACGATCCTGATCTCTCTGATCGCGGCGGCCCTGTCGATTGTGATCGGCCTGTTGGTCGCCTTGCCCGGACTGTCCGAGAAACGCGGTTGGCGGCTGTTGAATAGGGTCTATGTCGAGTTTATTCGCGCGATTCCACTGCTGCCCATGCTGTTCTGGGTGTTCTATGGATTGCCGATCGTGTTCCAGTCGATGGGCCTGAACATCCCGATTGACCCCTTCTGGGGCGCGATCATCACCCTGGCGATCTCTGACAGTGCCTTCACGGCCGAAATCTACCGCGCCGGCATCCAATCCATCGCACGCGGCCAGCGCGAGGCGGCCCAGACCATCGGGCTGAACTATGTGCAAACGATGCGCTACGTGATCCTGCCACAAGCGATCCGGCGCATCCTGCCGCCTTTGGCCAACCAGTTCATCTACATCGTCAAAATGAGTGCTTTTGCCAGCGTCATCGGCATGCAGGAACTGACCCGCCGCGCGAATGAGCTGGTGGTGACGGAATACCGCCCGCTGGAAATCTACACCTTGCTGATATTTGAATACCTGATCCTGGTTCTGATCATCAGCGCCGGGGTACGCTGGCTGGAACGCCGCATGGGCGCGGACGAACGCGGATAAGGAGGCACAGTATGGACTGGAAAGACTTCATGGCCGAGACCGAGGCCAATATCGGCACCCTCTCGAAAGAGGTTCCCGAAACGGTGCGCGGATTCGGGATGATGGGCAAGGCGGCCAAAACCGATGGCGCCCTGAGCGAAAAAACCAAAGAGTTCATCGCGCTGGGCATTGCCATCGCCACACGTTGCGACAGCTGCATCGGGTTTCACGTGAAATCGCTGGTGCGTCTTGGCGCCACTCGCGAGGAGTTGTGCGAGGCGCTCTCGATGGCGACCTATATGGGCGGAGGCCCGTCTTTTACCTACAGCGCAAAGGCGTTGAAGGCGTTCGATGTGTTCTCGGAAGGCGATTAACCCAGCAGCTGCCCCAGCTTCATCGCCACACCCATGTTGCCCGAGATTTTGAGCTTTCCCAAAGCAACGCCTGTCATCGGGTTCAGCTTGCCGGTCAACAGCTTGGTCAGGTTGTCCTGCGAGATACGGATGGTGCAGTCGGTATCCTGATCCTGTGTTGTGGCCTGATTGTCGGCCAGCACGATCACGCCCGCATCGCCGCAATCGAACTTGAGCGAGCCGTCAAAGCTTTTGCCATTCAGCCCTTTTTGAATTCCGTCGGCGATCTCTTGCAGCATGGTCTGTCCTTTCAAACTTGACGTATGCGTAAAGACATGGCCCCACATCCGGCAAGCATGACGCTGGGTCCGGTGGGCAAAAGAAAACCCCGGCAACCGTGTGATTGCCGGGGTTTTGAATTCTTCTAAGCTATTGGCCAGGTTACTTGGACAGACGCTTGTCGCGCGCCGCCAGCAGTTTCAAACGCAGCGCGTTCAGCTGGATAAAGCCAGCCGCATCGGTTTGATCATAGGCACCGGCGTCTTCCTCGAAGGTCACATGCGCCTCGGAATACAACGAGTGATCGGACCAGCGGCCGACGGTCGAGGCCAGACCTTTGTAGAGTTTCACGCGCACGGTGCCGGTGACATGCTCTTGGCTCTTGTCGATGGCGGCCTGCAGCATCTCGCGTTCGGGCGAGTACCAGAAGCCATTGTAGATCAGTTCGGCATATTGCGGCATCAACTGGTCTTTCAGGTGCATCGCGCCACGGTCCATGGTGATCGACTCGATACCACGGTGTGCTTCCAGCAGGATGGTGCCGCCCGGAGTTTCGTAGATACCGCGCGACTTCATGCCAACAAAACGGCCTTCGACCAAGTCCAGACGACCGATGCCGTGCTTGCCGCCATACTCGTTCAGCTTGGTCAGGATGGTGGCCGGGCTCATCGCCTCGCCATTGATGCTGACTGCGTCGCCTTTCTCAAAGCCGATCTCGATGAATTCGGGCTGATCGGGCGCGTCCTCGGGGTGGACGGTGCGCTGGTAGACATAGTCGGGCGCCATATCGGCGGGGTCTTCCAGAACCTTGCCCTCGGAGGAGGTGTGCAGCAAGTTAGCATCGACCGAGAAGGGCGCCTCGCCACGTTTGTCCTTGGCGATCGGAATCTGATGCGCTTCGGCCCATTCGATCAGTCGAGTACGGCTGGTCAAATCCCATTCACGCCACGGGGCGATGACCTTGATTTCGGGGTTCAGCGCGTAGGCGGCCAATTCAAAGCGAACCTGATCGTTACCCTTGCCGGTTGCGCCATGTGCTACGGCATCAGCACCGGTTTCCTGAGCGATCTCGACCAGACGTTTCGAGATCAGAGGCCGCGCGATCGAGGTGCCCAACAGGTACAGGCCTTCATATTGCGCGTTGGCGCGGAACATGGGGAAGACGAAGTCGCGGACGAACTCCTCGCGAATGTCCTCGATATAGATGTTTTCCGGTTTGATCCCCAGCATCTCAGCCTTTTGGCGGGCGGGTTCCAGTTCCTCACCCTGACCCAGATCGGCGGTGAAGGTGACGACCTCACATCCATACTCGGTCTGCAACCATTTCAGAATGATCGAGGTATCAAGGCCACCGGAATAGGCCAGAACAACTTTCTTTGGCGCGGACATCTGACTTCCCCTTATTCGCAAGACGATTGGCCCCTAACGGGTTTTGTGGGCGGGGGCAAGCTGTGTGGATTGACGCAGGCCGGGAATTGGGGTGAAACGGCTGGACAAAGAACAAGAGATAGTTGAGCAGGGGCATTTCCAGATGTTGGCGTTCGAGATTTTCATGCATTCGATCAAGATGGTTTTGCGGAATCTGAAACAGGCGATTCAGATCACGTTGATCCCCGCATTGATCGGCGGTTTGGCCATCATCGCATTCAGTCTTCTGTTTGGTATTTCCTTCGAAGATATCTCGACTGAACCAAACGGCCTGCCGGATGCAGCGTCGCCGGGTGCGGTCACCGCTTTCCTGTTCTGCGTGGTGGCATCCCTTTTTGCGATCATGGTTTGGATTGTCGTGTCCTGGCATCGTTTTGTGCTGCTCGAAGAATACCCGGCCGGTTTTCTGCCCGAGTTCAGATCGGATCGAATGCTCGCTTACATGGGGCGGATGGTGATGCTGGCCTTGCTGGGTGTGGTCGTCCTGATCCCGGCAATGCTTGTCATCGGATTTTTGACCCAAGCCTCGGTCGCGATGGGCATATTGGCGTGGCTTCTGGTTGTTGTGGGCCTTTCCGTCGCCTTTTACCGCGTGTCTCCGATCATGCCCGCCGCCGCAATAGGCGAACCGTTGAATCTGTCGGACGCCTGGCGTGCCACTGACGGAGCCAACGGCACTATAGTGGCGCTGGTTGTGTTGCTGGTGTTGTTCCAGATGGGGCTTCAGCTTCTGTTCGCAGCGCTTCTGATCGTCCCATTAATTGGCGCATTGGTGGTGGTTTTCGCCAGTATGCTGATCGTGCCCTTAATCAATGTCAGCATCCTGACAACGTTCTATGGCGTCTTCATCGAAAAACGCGCGCTGTCGTAATTCGTACACACATGTATTCCTTGCCCTTTTGCTTAGGATAAGCCACTGAAACCGGCATGAGCGATTTCATGACCCGTGCCCGCGCTGCCGAACAGGCGATGCGCTCTGTGTTTCCGGCAACGCCTTTGCAGCGGAATGCCCATCTGTCTGACCGCTACGGTGCTGATATCTGGCTCAAGCGAGAGGACCTCAGCCCGGTTCGTTCCTACAAGATTCGAGGCGCCTTCAATGCCATGCGCAAGCAGCAGGGGCAGGATCTATTCGTCTGTGCCAGCGCCGGCAACCACGCGCAGGGCGTGGCCTTCATGTGCAAGCATCTGGATGTGAAGGGGGTGATCTTCATGCCGGTCACCACGCCTCAACAGAAGATCCAGAAGACCCGTATCTTCGGCGGCGACAATATCGAGGTTCACCTCAGCGGAGACTATTTCGACGATACGCTTGCCGCAGCACAAGCGTGGTGCGCAAAAGAAGGCGGGCATTTCCTGTCGCCGTTCGATGATGAGGATGTGATCGAAGGTCAGGCTTCGCTTGCGGTCGAGATCGAGGAACAGCTGGGCCGCGTGCCTGATCATGTCATCTTGCCGGTCGGCGGCGGCGGTATGTCGTCGGGCGTGGCAACTTGGTTCGGGGATAGGACCCACTGTTTGTTTGTCGAACCCAAAGGTGGGGCCTGTCTGCACGCGGCAATGGCTGCAGGGCATCCGGTTGCCTTGGATCACGTAGATAATTTCGTCGATGGCGCGGCGGTCGGCAAGATCGGTGCCAAGCCGTTTGAGCTGTTGAAAGACCGTCACTTATCGGATGTGCTGGTCCTGTCCGAGGATCGCATCTGCACCACAATGATCGAGATGCTTAATGTGGAAGGCATCGTGCTGGAGCCCGCTGGCGCATTGGCGATTGAGGCGGTTGCTGATGTGCAAAGCTTTATCCGTGGCAAAACGGTTGTTTGTGTCACCTCTGGCGGCAATTTCGATTTTGAGCGTCTGCCCGAGGTCAAGGAGCGCGCGCAGCGCTATTCCGGGGTCAAGAAATACTTCATCTTGCGCCTGCCGCAGCGCCCCGGCGCGTTGAAAGAGTTCTTGAACATCCTCGGACCCGAAGACGATATCGCCCGGTTCGAATACATGAAGAAATCGGCGCGCAATTTCGGCTCGGTCCTGATCGGAATCGAGACCCGTAAGCCCGAGAACTTCGCCCGCCTCTTTGCGCATCTGGACGAGGCCGGGTTTACGTATACCGACATCACTGAAGACGAGACGCTGGCGCAGTTTGTAATCTAGTGCAGATTTCCGTTCAGTTCAGCCTGAAACATCAACTTCGACGCATCAAACGCTGCGAGGATTTCGGGTAGATCGACTTTTGTCGCCTCGCCAGATGCGGCAAGCCTTTCGCCATCCTGACAGAGCTTCGAGAACACCTCGAACCCAAGGCTAAGGGCGCTGCCTTTCAGGAAATGCAGGTTCTGTTCAAGATCCTGCCGCGCGGTGTCTGAATGCACACGGGCGATGACCTCTTGCACCTCGTCCAGAAAGATCTCGACAACCTCGTCGAACTCATCAGCGCCAACCTCGTCACGGAGCTGTCGAACTCGGGGCCAGTGGATCATGGGTCGTGTCCTGCATCGGAATGGAATGGACCCTTGGTAGCGCGGCTTGAGTAAATACGGGGTTAAGCGTCGGCCTCTATCGACTTTCACCCGATGTTAAGCCCCTGACGCGTAGGGTCGCACCATCCCGAGAAAAGGAAGCGTGTGGGGTTGCAGAGTGCCAGCGGCAAGTCTTGAGGAAACCAGATCTGATCTGGACTTCGGTGCAATCCGGAGGGTGCTGGTTGTGGATGACAGCCGCCTGCAACGGCGCATTCTGGTGGCCTCGCTCAAGAAATGGGGTTTCGAAGTTCTAGAGGCCGACAATGGCGAAGCGGCGATAGAAATCTGTACCGAAGCGGCGCCAGACCTTGTTCTCAGCGATTGGGTCATGCCGGGGATGAGCGGGCTTGAGTTCTGCCGCGCCTTCCGCGCGCTTGAGGCTGAACATTATAGCTATTTCATCCTGCTCACCTCCAAAAGTGAAAAGCAGGAGGTGGCGCGGGGTCTGGACGCGGGCGCGGATGATTTCCTGATCAAACCGCTTGAAGCGGACGAGCTGCGCGCGCGAATCTCGGCCGGGGCGCGGATTTTGGATATGCAGCGTGAGTTGTCACAGAAGAACCGCCTGATCGAATCCGCCCTGCAAGAGCTGAAACTGGCGCATGAGGCCATCGACAAGGACCTGATCCAAGCCCGCAAGATACAGGAATCGTTGGTGCCCGACCTCACGCAAGAGTTCGGTAAATCGCGTGTTAGCCTGTTGTTGAAGCCTTGCGGGCATATCGGAGGCGATCTGGTAGGGATGTTCTCACCCGGTCCGAACCGCCTTGGGTTTTACAGTATTGATGTGTCCGGTCATGGCATCACCTCGGCGATGTTGACAGCACGATTGGGCGGCTATCTGTCCAGCAAGCATTTCGATCAGAACGTCGCCATGGCGAAGCGATTTGATAAATTCTACGCCCTACTTCCCCCGGAAGAGGTCGCAGGGATGCTGAATTCCCGGTTGCTGGCGGATACCGGGATCGAAGAGTATTTTACGATGGTCTATGCCATTGTCGATCTGCGCAACGGGCATATCAGGATGGTTCAGGCGGGGCATCCGCATCCGTTGATGCTCCGACGCGATGGCAGGACCGAGTTTCTGGGCGAAGGTGGGCTGCCGATCGGTTTGATCCCAGATGTGAAGTTTCAGCAGATTGAGGCGAAGATGGAGCCGGGGGACCGTTTGATGTTGCATTCAGACGGGTTCACAGAATGTGCTTTGGCCGAAGGCGGATTGCTGGATGAGGATGGCTTGCGGGATATGGCGCTCGACTGTGCGGCGGGTCGCGGCGGGCCTGAGTTTCTGGACGATCTGTTCTGGCGCTTGACGCAGGTGATGTCACCTGACAGCGGTATGGGGGACGATGTCTCGGCCGTGTTCTTTGAATATAATGGCTCCTAAAGCGTTTCGGGTTTTTCCTGAATCAATTGACACGATTGTCCTAAGAAGGCTGAAAGCGCCGCAGGAAATTGGGTTCACAGGTTTAACCCGTAACGATCTAAAGCCCGCGAAGATGCAGCGTCGCGAAATGGCGATCGCCATCGTTGCCCAGTGTTTCAACCGCGTCCGCAGCGTGCATCCAGAGCGCTTCGTGGAACGGCTCGGTTGGAGGACCCAAACGGCGCACGGGACGCGCTTGATAGATCAGGCAGATCTTCTCGGCCCAGAGGTCATATTCCGGCATATAGGTGAACCGACGGAATGCGCCGACCCGACGGGGTGCTGCGATCAGCCAGCCCGTTTCCTCGAACACTTCTCGATGTAGGGCGGTTGTCGGCGATTCGCCCGGATCAATACCACCGCCGGGTAATTGCAGATCCGGCCCCGGTTCGGTCTGGCAGGTCAAAAGAAGGTGCCCGGCGCGGGAAAGCAACGCGTAGACTCCGACCCGCCGAGTGTACTTGCGCCCGGGTTCAGGGCTTTCGCCGAACCGTCTGATCATGTATGGCCCCTTACAACCCAATCTCTGCGACCTATATGGTGCCGGTATGCCAACCCTTGGCGTGTAAGGAAACCCCATGTCTCTTGGAACAAAAATCGCGTGGGACGATACCGTCCTGCCCTTTCAACTCGATGTATCGGACATGCGCGGGCGTGTGGCCCGTCTGGATGGCGTGTTGGACGGCATCCTGAAACAGCATGACTATCCGGAAAAAGTTGAGGCCTTGGTGGCCGAGATGGCCCTGCTGACCGCGTTGATCGGCCAGACTGTCTCGCTTCGCTGGAAGCTGTCGCTGCAGGTGCAGTCCAAGGGTCCGGTGCGCATGATTGCCACCGACTACTACGCGCCACAGAAAGAGGGTGAGCCGGCCCGCATTCGCGCTTACGCTAGTTTCGACCGCGATCGTTTGACTGATGGCGTGCCCTTCGATCAGGTGGGCGAGGGCTATTTCGCGATCATGATCGACCAGGGCGAAGGCACGCAGCCCTATCAGGGCATCACTCCGCTGGCCGGAGGCTCGATCAGCGCCTGCGCCGAAGCCTACTTTGCGCAGTCCGAGCAGTTGCCGACCCGGTTCTCGCTGAGCTTCGGCAAATCGACCGAGCCGGGTGTGGGTGAGCATTGGCGCGCAGGCGGCATCATGTTGCAGCACATGCCCAAAGCGTCGCCTTTTGCGGCGTCCAGCGAAGGCACCGGAGAGATCCTGACCGCCACTGATCTGGTCGATGGCGAAGAAGGCGAGAACTGGGGCCGCGTCAATATCCTGCTGGACACGGTCGAGGATCTTGAACTGATCGGCCCCTCGATTGCTCCAACCGATCTGCTGGTGCGTCTGTTCCACGAGGAAAACCCACGGGTCTATGACGCGCAGCAGGTACAGTTCGGTTGTACCTGCTCGGAAGAGCGTGTGCGCCAAAGCCTGTCGATCTATTCGGCCAAGGACATCGAAAAGATGACCACGTCTGAGGGCCAGGTCACGGCCGATTGTCAGTTCTGCGGTGCACACTACGTGCTGGATCCTGCCACCGTGGGGTTTGACGCGGAAGACAGCAAAAGTGTCTGAGTTAGAGACACAACTTCGGACGGCCTTGGGTCGTCCGGGCCATGGGTCCAGTGATTTTGACCTGAACCCAGACACCGTGCTGCCGCCGGGGCGCAAATTGCGACCGGCGGGGGTGCTGGTGCCGATCACGGTCGCGGACGGGATGCCACGGCTGATCCTGACCAAACGCTCCTCGGCGTTGAAGCACCACCCCGGCCAGATCGCCTTTCCCGGCGGCAAACAGGATGAAGGTGACGCGGATGTCACCGCCGCTGCCCTTCGCGAGGCGCGGGAAGAGGTCGGTCTGTCCATCAATCTTCCCGAGGTTCTGGGCTTTTTGCCCACGCATGAAACCGTCACTTCCTTCTCGGTCACCCCGGTGGTGGCGATCATCCGGCAGGGCTTCGACCCGGTGCCCGAACCCGGCGAAGTCGACGAAATCTTCTCGGTCCCTCTTGCACATGTGCTGAACCCTGCGAATTATGTGATCGAGTCGCGCCGTTGGCAGGGGACAAGACGGAAGTATTTTGCCGTGCCCTATGGCCCTTATTACATATGGGGCGCGACCGCCCGCATATTGCGCGGGCTTGCAGCACGGGTGAGTGAATGAAGCAAATCAGCGCGGCTTGGGTTTCGGACCCTGCGACACAAAAGGTATGCGCGGCCCTCACGGATGGCGGTGCGCAAGCGCTGTTTGTGGGGGGATGTGTGCGCAACGCGCTTTTGGGCGCGCCGGTGTCGGACATTGATATCGCAACGGATGCGCATCCCAAAAGGGTGCTGGAGCTGGCGCAGAGCGCGGGGCTCAAGGCGATTCCTACTGGGATTGATCACGGAACGATAACTGTGGTCTGCAATCACATCCCGCATGAGATCACCACCTTTCGCCGCGATGTGGAGACCGATGGCCGCCGCGCGGTCGTGGCCTTCTCGGACAAGGTGGAAGAGGATGCAGCCCGGCGCGATTTTACAATGAACGCGATCTACGCAAAGCCAGATGGTGCCGTGTTAGACCCGCTTTTGGGCCTGCCGGACCTTCAGGCGCGCCGCGTTCGGTTCATCGGAACTGCAGAAAACCGCATCCGCGAAGACTACCTGCGATCCCTGCGCTATTTCCGGTTTCATGCCTGGTACGGAGATGTCGAGGCCGGGTTCGACCCGGATGCTCTGGCCGCGATTGCAGCGAACCTGGACGGTTTGTCCACCTTGTCGCGGGAACGTGTCGGGGCCGAGTTGCTGAAACTGTTGGGTGCGCCCGATCCGGCCCCTTCCGTTGCCGCAATGCGCAGCACGGGAGTACTGGCGCAGCTTCTGCCGGGCGCGGATGATCGCGCCTTGGCGCCTTTGGTCGCCATTGAGCAGGCCGCAGGTGCCGGACCGGACGCGGTGCGCAGACTGGCGGCCATCGCCGCGCCTGAGGACGCGGAGACGCTGCGCCTGAGCCGCAACCAGCTGCAACGCCTGACCCGGATGAGGGATGAGGCGCAGGCCTCGACCAGTGTGGCCGAACTGGGCTACCGTTACGGCGACGAAGGCGGCTTGCACGAAACACTACTGCGATGCGCGTTTCTGGAGCGCCCCTGGTCAGAGGATCTGCGCACAGCGCTGCATTCCGGGGCCACCGCGCAGTTCCCGATCAAGGCGACGGACCTCATCCCCAACTTTTCTGGCCCTGCGCTGGGCAAGAAACTGGCCGATCTGGAAGCAAGCTGGATCGCATCTGGCTTTACCCTGACGCGCGAGGATTTGCTGGCCGGGTAGCACGAAGTCTCAAAAGGGGATGACAAATCAGAATGTTTGTGCTTACGTGCGCCTGTCACATGGATGGAGGACTGCGAATGTATTACGGGATCTGGTTCGGCTAAAGCCGGGACGCTTACCCCGTATAGGGTGGTGTTCAGGCGCCATTCTTCTTCGCATGTCTAATTTTCTGCTCACTCGGAGCACTCCCCTATGTTTCGCTATTTCGAAAACCTCGTTGACCCTTTTGGCCCCTATAAAGAAGCCGACGCGCCACCAACCAAGCTGTGGCCGTTCATGCTGGACTATTCGCGCCCGTTCTATCGGGTGTTTGCCTGGGCGGCGCTAATCTCGATCATCGTGGCCGGGGTCGAGATCGGGTTGATCGCCTATATGGGTCGCGTGGTCGATCTGCTGGGTGGAACTCCGGCCGAAGTCTGGCAGAACCACGGGACTGAGCTGTTGCTTATGGCTGCGTTTGTCCTGCTGCTGCGTCCGTTGCTGCATTTGATCGACGTACTGCTGCTCAACAACACGATCCTGCCGAACTTTGGCACACTGATCCGCTGGCGGGCGCATAAACATGTTCTACGTCAGTCGGTTGGCTGGTTCGAGAATGACTTTGCTGGGCGGATTGCCAACCGGATCATGCAGACCCCTCCTGCTGCGGGCGAGGTGGTGTTCCAGGTCTTTGACGCGATTTCGTTCTCGCTCGCGTATCTGATTGGCGCGGCGATTCTGCTCTATGCGGCGGACCCGCGATTGTTGATCCCGCTGCTGATCTGGTTTGCTCTATACGCGCTGTTGGTGCGCTGGACGATTCAGCGCGTTGGCCCGGCGTCCAAGGCGGCGTCCGATGCGCGCTCGACCGTGACGGGGCGTGTGGTGGACAGCTACACCAATATCCACTCGGTCAAGATGTTCGCCCATGGCCGGCAAGAGATGGACTATGCCCGCGAAGCCATCGAAGAGACGCGCCGCACCTTCCAGATCGAAATGCGAATCTTTACCATCATGGACGCGGTTCTGGTTACACTGAACGGCCTGCTGATCGTGGGCGTCGTGGGATGGGCGATTTCCCTGTGGATGCAGGGCACGGCCTCGGTTGGTGTTGTTGCTGCGGCGACTGCCTTGACCCTGCGCCTAAACGCGATGACCGGGTGGATCATGTGGGCGCTGACCAGTTTCTTCCGCCAACTTGGCATTGTCGCTGAGGGGATGGAGACCATTGCTCAGCCAATCGACCTGCTGGATGCACCTACGGCGAAGCCATTGCAACTGAGCAAAGGCAAGATCGAAATCAACGATCTGTCCCACCACTATGGGCGTGAGGCCGGAGGTTTGAACCACATCAACCTGACCATTCAACCGGGTGAGAAGATTGGCCTGATCGGGCGCTCCGGGGCCGGAAAATCGACCCTAGTAAAGCTTCTTTTGCGATTCTATGAAGTTGAGCGAGGGGCAATTCTGATCGACGATCAGAACATTGCGCAGGTCACGCAGGACAGTTTGCGCAGCCGTATCGGCATGGTCCAGCAGGACAGCGCTTTGCTGCACCGGTCGGTGCGCGACAATATCCTCTATGGCCGTCCGGACGCGACCGAGGATCAGATGATCGCCGCCGCCAAACAGGCCGAAGCGCATGAGTTCATTCTCGACCTGCAGGACCCTCAGGGCAGAACCGGGTATGACGCGCATGTGGGTGAGCGTGGCGTGAAGCTATCAGGAGGTCAGCGGCAGCGGGTCACGCTGGCGCGGGTCATTCTGAAGGACGCGCCGATTTTGCTGTTGGATGAGGCGACATCCGCCCTAGATTCCGAGGTCGAAGCGTCCATTCAGGAAACCCTTTACGGTATGATGCAAGGAAAAACCGTTATTGCCATTGCCCACAGGCTCAGCACTATCGCTCAGATGGACCGTATTCTGGTGATGGATACGGGCCGGATCGTGGAAGAGGGCGCGCATGCCGATCTTTTGGCGCAGGGTGGCCTTTACGCGCAGTTCTGGGCGCGGCAATCTGGCGGCTTCATGAATCCGGAGGCCGCTGAATGAGGGCTGCCGACCTCATCAACCCGTTCAAGAACATCGAGACGCCCCCACCACAAACGCTGGGGGCGTTCATTCGCTGGAGTCTGTCAGGCGCTTGGCCCATGCTGTTTGTCGCGGCGGCGTTCTCGGCGATCGCTGGCGCGATGGAGGCCGCCACCGCCTGGATTCTGGGCCGGGTCATCGATGTCGCCACCTCGGGCGGGCCCGAGCATTTTCTGACCGCTGAGAATATCTGGATGATTGTCGGCGCGGCGGTGTTCTTCATGGTGATCCGCCCGATCCTGTTTGGCCTGTCCTCGGTGTCGAACAACTATATCGTCATGCCGAACATCCCTCCCTTGGTTCTGGCCAAGCTGAACCGTTGGACCTTGGGCCAGTCGGTCACCTATTTCGACGACGATTTTGCCGGTCGGATTGCCCAGAAACAGATGCAAACCTCGAACGCGATGGCCTCGGTCGTGTCGGAAACGATCAGTGCGATTGTGTTTGCTCTGGCGTCTCTTGTAGGATCTTTGCTTTTGTTAGGGTCTATTCATCCGCTGGTGATGCTGCCGTTTGCCGGTTGGCTGGTGGTCTATTTCATGCTGGTCCGCTGGTATCTTCCCCGCATTCGCAAACGCTCGGCCGCTCGGGCTGGCGCACGGGCCATGGTGTCGGGGCAGGTGGTGGATACGATCACCAATATCAAAACCGTCAAGCTGTTTGCCCACTCCGCATTTGAAGACCAGACAGCGCGAAACGCGATGGTTGACCTGCGCGAAAGGTCTCTGGATTTCGGCAAACTCTCTGCCGCGTTCCGGTTCATCCTCATGGTTCTGGCAGGGGTCCTGCCAGTGATGCTACTGGGTGCAACGCTTTGGCTTTGGCAACTAGGGATGGCTACGGCCGGAGATATTGTGGCGGCGGGAGCAGTTGCGATCCGTATTTCCCAAATGACGGGCTGGGTCAGCTTTACGCTGATGGGTCTCTACGCCAATGTTGGCGAGATCGAAAACGGCATGAAAACGCTGGCCAAGCGGGATCGGGTTGAGGATGCCGCAGCAGCCAAGGACTTGGTTGTGTCTCTGGGCAGCATCGCTTTTGAGGCGGTCAGCTTTGCCTATGGTCGGGATATTGGCGGGGTTTCTGATCTGAACCTGACGATCGCACCGGGCGAAAAGCTGGGCATCGTTGGGGCGTCAGGTGCGGGCAAATCCACCCTCGTTTCGCTGTTGTTGCGGCTCTATGACGGGGAAAAAGGCGCGATTTCGATTGACGGGCAGGATGTGTCGCAAGTAACCCAAGACAGCCTGCGCCGTCAGATCGGGATGGTCACGCAGGAAACCGCCATGTTCAACCGTTCAGCGCGTGAGAATATTCTGTATGGCCGCCCCGATGCGTCCGAGGCCGAGATGATCGAGGCCGCCGAGAAAGCTGAAGCGCATGAGTTCATCCTGAGCCTCGAAGACGCGCAGGGCCGGAAAGGCTACGACGCGCACTTGGGTGAGCGAGGCGTGAAACTCAGCGGTGGACAACGGCAGCGGATCGCCCTGGCCCGCGCCATTCTTAAGGACGCGCCTATCCTTGTGCTGGACGAGGCGACCTCGGCGCTAGATTCCGAGGTCGAGGCCTCGATCCAGACTGCGCTGCATCGGGTGATGGAGGGTAAAACCGTGCTTGCCATCGCGCATCGCCTGTCGACCCTCAGCGAGATGGACCGGATCGTCGTGCTGGATCAGGGGCGGATCGTTGAAGCCGGCACGCATGAGGCGCTTTTGGACCAGGGCGGGCTGTATGCGCGGTTCTGGCATCGCCAGTCGGGTGGTTTCATTCAGGCCGAGGCTGCAGAATAAGGGTTTTGTTGCAGGCGAAGCCCGGCTATCAGGCCCCCATGACGCAGCAATTCACCATCAACCGCCTTGGTCATCAAGGCGACGGTATCGCAGACGGCCCTGTCTATATTCCCCGGACTTTGCCGGGCGAAGTGGTCAGCGGAACTTTGGTCGGCCAGCTACTGGAAGACATGCGGGTGGAAACCCCTTCAGATCAACGGGTTAAAGCCCCGTGCCGCCACTACAAAGCCTGCGGAGGCTGCCAGTTGCAGCACGCCTCGGACGCGTTTGTGGCGGATTGGAAGGTGGAAATCGTGCGCACAGCACTGTCTGCACAGGGCCTTGAGGCCCCGATGCGGCCGATCCACACTTCGCCCGAGCGGTCTCGTCGGCGGGCAACGATTGCCGTGCGGCGGACGAAGAAAGGCACGCTGGCCGGATTTCACGGTCGCGCGTCCGATACGATCACCGAAATCCCAGATTGCCATCTCCTGGACCCGGCCCTGATCGCCGCGATCCCGGTCGCCGAGGCGCTGGCGCTGCTGGGTGGCAGCCGCAAAGGTGTACTGGCGGTTGCGCTGACCCTGTCCGAGGGCGGTCTGGATATCGCGGTGTCAGGCGGCAAGCCCTTGGACGGCCCGCTGGAGCTTGCCTTGGCACAAGCGACCGAGAAACACGGGCTGGCGCGCCTCAGCTGGGATGGTGAGGTGATCGCGATGCGGCAACCGCCAGTCCAGCGCTTTGGAATCGCCGAGGTCATCCCGCCACCGGGGGCCTTTCTGCAGGCCACAAAGGACGGAGAACAGGCTCTAACACTGGCTGTTCTGGAAGCCACGCAAGGTGCAAAGCGGGTTGTGGATTTGTTTGCCGGGAGTGGAACCTTCTCTCTTCCGCTCGCGCAAGAAGCTGAGGTTCACGCAATGGAAGGCGAAGCCGCGATGACGCAGGCGCTGGATCAGGGATGGCGCAAGGCCACGGGGCTGAAACGCGTCACCTGTGAGGCCCGTGATCTGTTCCGGCGCCCGCTGATGCCGGATGAGTTCAAGGGCTTTGATGCCGTGATCCTTGACCCCCCGCGAGCAGGGGCCGAAGCGCAGGTGGCGGAACTGGCGCAGGCGCAGCCGCCGGTGATCGCTTATGTCTCGTGCAACCCCGTGACTTTTGCGCGGGACGCAAAAACGCTGGTTGATGCAGGCTACACCCTTGAATGGGTGCAGGTCGTTGACCAATTTCGGTGGTCGTCCCATACGGAACTGGCCGCGCGGTTTGTGCTGAACCCCGCACGTTAAGGAGACAGCAACCCATGGCGTTCAAACAGCGCTTGCAGAACATCATCGAAGCCCCCCTTTTTGGGCAGTTCATCACGGCAGTGATCATCTTCAACGCGATCTTGCTGGGGATGGAGACCTCACCCACGCTGATGGATGCAGCGGGACCACTGATCGTCATTCTCGATAAACTATGCCTTGCGGTTTTCGTGGTTGAGATCGCGATGAAGCTGATCGTCTCGGGCCGCAACTTCTTCAAGAACGGCTGGAATCTGTTCGATTTCACGATCGTCGGCATCGCTCTGGTCCCAAGCGCGGGCGGTCTCTCGGTGCTGCGGGCCCTACGAATCCTGCGGGTTTTGCGCGTGATCTCGGTCGCGCCGCGCCTGCGCCGGGTGGTCGAAGGCTTTATCTCGGCCCTTCCGGGCATGGCCAGTGTGTTCCTGCTGATGGCGATCCTGTTCTATATCGGCGCGGTGATCTCGACCAAGCTGTTCTCTTATTCCTTCCCGGCTTGGTTTGGGGATCTGGGCCTTTCAGCCTATACGCTGTTCCAGATCATGACGCTGGAAAGCTGGTCCATGGGCATCGTGCGTCCTGTGATGGAGGTCTACCCCTACGCCTGGCTGTTCTTTGTGCCCTTTATTATGGTCACCACCTTCGCGGTTGTGAACTTGCTGGTCGGTCTGATCGTGAATTCGATGCAGGATGCGCACCACGCCGAGGACGAAGTGAAGACCGATGCCTACCGAGATGAGGTGCTAGAGCGGCTGGAAGCCATAGAACGCCGACTAATTGAGCAATCAAACATCAAAAAGTGATTTCAGTTTTTTCAGTTTTTGGCATAATACCCAAAAAAAAGCAGCAGGCAGTGAATCATGGATCGTCGAGCATTTGGATTGGGTGCAATGGCAACGCTGAGCCTTTCGGCTTGTGCCTCAGCCGGACCCAGATTTCTGACATATGATGGACCCGAGGTGACCTCGCTGGTCGTCAACAAGAGCGCGCGCAAGATGTACCTTTTGCATCATGAGCATGTCTTGCGGGAATATGATGTTGATCTGGGCTTTGCGCCCAATGGCACCAAAACCAAGCGTGGTGATGGTCGGACCCCAGAGGGGAGCTACCTGATCGATCGGCGCAACCCGAGAAGCCGCTATCATCTGTCTTTGGGTATTTCCTATCCCAACTCACAGGATGTAGCTCAGGCCAAGGCGGCGGGCGTTGATCCGGGTGGTGATATCTTTATCCACGGTCAGCCCAGTCTGCGGTCGGAGCTTAAGCGCGCCAAGAAGACCCCGGACTGGACCGCCGGATGCATCGCCGTCAAGAATAACGAGATCGAAGAGATCTATGCGATGGTCAACAAAGGTACGCTGATCACTCTGCGTCCCTAGCGCCAGGGCCCAAACCCGAATTTCGCATAGTCGCGCTGGTAGGCCTTTGCTGCCAGCGCCTCGAGTTGTGCGTCGTAAATCTCTTCCAATCCGTAGGGCGTATCCGCAGCGCGGATTTCAGGCGTGGGTGGGTTTGCGTTCCCCAAGCTTGCGGCGAGATCGGGTAGAGCGGTCTGCAGGTCATCTTCTCGCAGGATCAGGTCGGGCAGGGCGATAGGCGTCATGGCCTCAATCACCTTTGACTGGCTGCACCACATCGCATCGACCCGGATCGGGGTTTGGCCGTTCAGATTGTGGTGTAGGAACGTCAGGAAAGCCGTAAATGCCGCATGGTGCTGATCCTTCGAGTAGTTCTTTTTACGCAACTGTCCGGGGATCGGCAGTTTGAACCGATTGCGCAGCATGTGGCGGATATCGGCATAGTCCTCATGGTCCTTGGCCAGAACATAGTCGCAAAAGGCATTATGCGCGCGAGCGATCGGATGTTGCAGGATAGTGAATTTGCGGTGCCCGGGATGGGTTCGCATCCAGCTTTCGACTGCGTCCGGGGTGTCGTGCAAAGCATCCTCGTCGCATCCATCCATCCGCGCCAACCATTGGGCAATAGCAGGCTCTAACCCGCCGGGAATCGGTAGAAACAGCAGTGGTGTTGTCGGTGCCGCGATACATTTTTGCAGCGTTGGCGCGCGTCGTGGTTCCAGATCTGGCGTGCGGTGCAAGGCGAAACGGTCCATTCCTGACACTGAACGCGCCATCTCGTCCGGGTTGGTCACCTTGGTCACAGCGGCTGACGGGTTCTGTGGCTTGAGCGTATCGTCCAGCGCATCCAACCGCCCGACCGCTCCGAGCCACTTGGCGAGACCGTTCAAAACCTCAAGATCGTCCAGGTCATCATAGTTGATGTAAAAGGGGGTCTGGCCCGATCTTTGCAGGTGGTTAAGCAGAGACGTCTGATAAGAGGCGAGGGTGTCGACGTAGTCCGAGAACTCAGCCGCGTCGAATTCGACCGTTTCTTCCAACCGGCGCTTGATATTCTTCAACTGCCATTGCTTGGTTTTCCGAACGATCTTCAGCGAAAGATAGCTGTCCAGCGGATTGCGGCTGAGGATGATTTTGGCGCAGAGCGGGTCGTTTAGGACCTCAGGCAGGATGCGCGGGTCGTGTTCCTGAAAATACCGAAACCCGTGCAACCCGTCCGGGGCTGCGCGGATCGCTGTCAGGAGTTTCCCGGGATCTTGGTCCCTTTCGTCCAGTGTTAGACCCAGAATCTGATCTGATTTCACCCGCCCGATGAAATGCGGGTTGAAGGCCTCACCATGGCAAGTGAGGCCGTCGATCCGGTTCAAGTTGGCCTCTAACAGGTTTGATCCGGTGCGCATCGCACCCAGGATTACGAACGATTCAAAGGGACCGGCCATCGGGGATCACTGCACCAGATAAGGTTTGCGGAAAGGCTTGGTGCGGGTTCCAAACACATCATCGACGGGGAAGTCGCCCATCAGTTGCGGGTGCATGCCCTGGTTCTTGAGGTTCTGGAGGAATTGCCCAAAGCCGGCCAGATCGACCATAAGCGGGGCCTCGGTCAGGTGGCGGGACGTCTGTGGTGCAATCTCGTCCAGAATGGTTTGCAGAGGCTCCATCGGGGCCTCAATGAAATCTGCCAGCGTCCAGCTCCGCACACGCGCTTTTGTCCAAACCGAGCTTAGCACCTCAAGCTGTTTGCTTTCGATCTGTTGCAAGCGGGCAGCTTCGCAGCGAATATCGGCGAAGTTCATGTTTGACCGGAACAGCGGAATCGCCCACGCCCCGGTAATCACCGAGATCTGCGCGTTCTTGTCCCGCGCCAGAAACCAGTTGATGTCCTGCGTGTCTCGCGGGCCGAACTGGAAACACTGGCGCTGACCGCGTGTGTTCCAGATCAGGTTCGACAGGAACGCCTTGGGGTTATAGTCGCGCAACGTGGCACTGTCGCTGAGCGCGCCATTGGTGATCGTCTCATCCTGCGCGAATTCGGCGCGGTTTGCGGCAAAGAGGTGCCCGTGAACCCGTGTGTTGGTCGCAGTTTCCAGCCAGGTTTCGAACTCTTCAAACAGGTCCGAGAACCCCTGAAACACCGAATAACCCGCAGCCGTCAGACCGTTCTCGCTGCCGTGGCGGGGAAAGCGGCTTTGCATATAGAGGCCATCCCGCCCATGAGTGCGCCGCTCGACCGCCTTGGAAAAAACGCGGTCGATCTTGCCCGGGTTAGGCTCGGCCGGTCGCATCGCGCTGGACTGGTCGGTCAGGAAAGAGTGATACAGCCTCTCGGCCCTGGGCCAGATTTTACGGGCAACAAAGCAGTCCGACCGGCGTAGCAATTGTAGGTGATCATCGTAAAAGATGTGAGGCCGCCCCTGGTAGTCGAATTTCGACAGGGTTAGGGACCGGCTTTCGATATGCGTGGAATAGATCCGCGCGAGGGTCTGAAAATAGCTTTCATCCGGTATCCAGACATGGCGGAAATAGCGGTCATAGACCTTACGCTTGGGGTCCTGCAAAATGGCCGAGAGGGTCTGCCGGGTCAGGCACCACCATTGGCTGCCCATATGCGGAGTCAAACCGTCTGGGATGCTGCGGCGCATGCCGGTCGCCCGTTGCAGTTTTACATAGGCGTCAAACAGTTTGCGCTGATTGCGCCAGGAAAACGGGAACCGCAGGGTAAAGCGTTCATGGTCCAGCCCACCGATCGTCCAGCTGACATCGGCGGTAGTAGCACTTTCGATGAAATCGACGCGGGGACGGTCGGACAGGTAGTCGATCAGCTCTTGCACCGGGCGCAGAGGCAGACACGCGCCGGACGATAGGAAGACATGCCGCACGTCCGGGAAGCTCTCCAGCATCTGCTCGGATGCGGATTGTGAGGCCGCGACGATACCCCAACGGCCCCAATCGCACGTATGACGCTCCGAGAAACCGATTAGGGGGTTGTCCGCGCAGGAGGCGACAAAGTTTGAATACGTCTTTTCGGCGACCTTGCCGTCCGCGTGAATCACAACAGGGCAGCCCGCGGCGGTCCAATGGCGGGCAACCTGCTCCGCCCGGTCCAGGGCGGTATGCACCAGCATAACGATGCCAAGCGAACTCATGCCCAGTTTCCTTTCGACATGAGGCCCAGAATCTCAAGCTGCCGCCAGTTGATATATTGCTGCGACCAATCGCAGCGAAAAATGGGCTGCTCCTCTAGCTGTTTGGCGTAAGCCTTGTACTCACCGGACCCGCGATAGTGCTGCCTGCGCTGCATCTCTTCGCGTGCCTTGTCGCCTAGGGTGTTGATCAGCTTGGCATGCAACAGCGCGCCACTGGTCTTTTCCCCACCCCATTCGTCATAAACTTGGTTCAAACCCCTCGGCAGCAGCGAATGGGTTGAGCTGATATAGACATAGCGCCGATCCCACTTCACTAAGGGTATCTTGTTCAGTGCCGGGGCCTTCGAGGGGTTGTCCTGAAAGAAAACACGGGCCCTTGGGCCACCCTGAATCCACAGGTTCTTATATTCGGGGTTCTTGGAAATCATGTAATTCCCGGCATCGAACCAACGCGCTATTTCAAACGGGTCCTGACCCTCGTGATAGGGTTCATCGTCTACCGGACCTTCGGGATACATGTCGATCAGCATGGTGCCGAAACTGCGCACCGCACAGCTGTCCAGCCAGTCGGTCAGCGCGCTGATCGGGCGGGTGTCGCAGAACGGATAGATAAAGAACTCATCAGGATCGACGGTCAGAACCCAATGTCCATGCGCATATTTGCGCAGCAGATAGTTGGACCAGTCCAGCCCGAAACCCGCTTTTTTGTAGCTGGTTTTCGTCTGCCAGACCGAGACATCGGGCTGCGTGCGCAGAAACTCGAGGCTGCCGTCATCGCTGTAATTGTCGACAAACAGAAAATGGTTCACGCCCAGCTTGCGGTAGTAGTCCAGAAAGAAGGGCAGGCGGATCTTCTCATTACGGACAACGCTCATCAGCAACACATCGTACGGGCGGATGGCGGCGGTATTCGTGCTGATGGGCTTCAGCTCACGCCGTCTTTTGACGCAGCGCACGAGACGGCGCTTGCGCCGCAACCTCATGCGATAAGATTCCAAAAGGCCCACGCGACTGCCCAACCCTTGTTATTGACGCGAGCTTCCCCGGATTGATTGCTGAGTGTCCAACACCCGGATTCCGCCGACTATGCCATTTTTTCATCTTGAGGGGCAATGCATTTACAACAGGTTAGTGACCCTAACCCTACTGATCCGGCCAATACCCCGCATTCATCAGCCCCAGTTGCTGTAGTTTTAACCAACCGGTATATGCCTCGGACTGGTCGGTCCACATATCCGGCTGCGCGATGATCCCATCATAGTATGTCTGGAATTGGTCGGGATCATGAAAATGCTGGCGGCGATTTTTCTCGATCTGCGACTTTGCGGTGATCTCGGGCAGGAACTTCGTGTGCAAAAGTAGGCCCGATGGCGCGGCTCCGTTCGGCCCATCATAGAGCGCGTTAAGATGTCGGGGCAGCGCGGAATGGGTTGAGTTTACATAGGCATAGCGCCGGGACCATTTGATCAGAGGAATCTTGTTCAAAGTCGGTGAGCGCTGGCGTGTATTGGCGAAAAACACCCGCTCGCGCGCGCCGCCCTGGACCCATAGATTACCCATAGGGGTTTGCCGTTGCGCGCGGTAAGGGCCGGCGTCGAACCAGTTTAGGACCTCGGTCGGATCACTTTCCGGGTCGTGCGTTTGCGACCCCAGCGGGCCTTTCGGGTAGAGATCCAGCATCAAAGCGCCGAACCCGGCGCGGCCTTGCCCCTCCAGCCAACGAGTAAGGTCTTGCAAGGGTCGGGTGTCCTGATGCGCGTAGATCAGCAACTCATCCGCGTCGACTGTCAGGCACCAATGGCCGTGGCCATACCGGATTTGCAGCGAGGTCAGCCAATCCAGCCCAAAGCGCGCGGCGCGGTAGCTTGCTTGAGTGTGCCAAAGCGAAACGTCAGGTTGCTGCGCGAGATACTCGGTGGATCCGTCGTCGCTGCCATTATCCACGATCAGAAAATGGTCGACGCCCAAGGCGCGGTAGTGCCGGAAAAACCACGGTAGACGTTCCAACTCGTTGCGCAGGGTGACGAAGGTCAGAATATTTCCGCGCTGGATGTCCAAGGTTCTGTTCTGCAAACAGGCCAACTGGTGCCGGCTGCGCCAGGATTGCCACAGCAGCCTACGCCGTTTCCAATGCAGCCGGTATTTCTGGGCCGGGCTGATGCGGGGAAGCTGGGTGCTGACGGGGGTCAACGGCGGCTCATTTCTCGTAGGTGCCGGTTTGATGCCAGCGCCACGCGTCGGGAATCATAGTCTCTATCGTTGAGCGTTTTGGCCTCCAGCCCAGCTCTCCTTCGGCGCGCTCCGAGCCTGACACCAGCTTGGTGCAATCACCTGCGCGGCGCGGTCCGACGTTGTAGGGAACAGTGCGGTTGGTGACGGTTTTGGACTGCTCGATAACTTCAAGAACCGAGAATCCCGAGCCGGTACCCAGATTGAACACACGGCTGTCCTTGCCCTGCTGCAGCCAGTTCAAGCCCAGGACACGTGCATCGACCAGATCGCAAACATGCACGTAGTCGCGGATGCAGGTGCCGTCTGGCGTGTCGTAGTCTGTGCCGAACACAGTCAAGCCATTCCGTTTGCCATCAATTGCATCCAGTATCAGCGGGATCAGATGGGTCTCAGGCCGGTGGAGCTCTCCAATCTCGCCTTCGGGATCGGCACCGGCCACATTGAAATAGCGGAAGATCACATGGCGCAGGCCATGAGCAGCCTCAAAATCCCGCAGTATTTCCTCGATTGTGCGCTTTGAGGCTCCATAAGCGTTAATCGGGTGCTGGGGCGTATCCTCATCCAGCACCACATCGTTGTGGTCGCCATAGGTTGCGCAGGTCGAGGAAAATACGAAATCTAGACAGCCTGAGGCCACCGCGGCCTCGATCAGAGTTAGCGAGCCAGTCACATTGTTTGACCAATAGCGCGCGGGTTGTTTCATGGCTTCTCCCACCTGGCTGAGCGCTGCGAAATGTATCACGGCCTGAGGTTGATATTTGGCAAAAACCTCATCCAACCGTGCACGGTCCAGCAGGTCTCCCCGCTCAAACGGGCCAAACTTGACCGCATCCTGCCAGCCGGTGACAAGATTGTCGTAGGTCACCGGCACAAAGCCTGCTCGCGCCAGCGCCTTGCAAGCGTGAGAGCCGATATACCCCGCACCACCTGTGACAAGGATCGTTTTTGTATCAGGTCCAGTGGTCATAGTTGGGTGCTTCTAAGCCAACTTGGCAGGCTCGGTCAGGGGGAAAAGGGATCACTCCAGCCCCATAACTGCCATCATCGCTTCGATCTTGGGCACGTCCTGAGGGTTGTTCAGCTCCCAAAACTGGCGGCCTTTGGCTTCGACCTCGACGCATAGAACTTTGCGGCCGTTTTCCATGAAGCGCAGCTGTTCCAGACCTTCCAACTGCTCCAGCGGGCCAGTGGGCCAACTGGGATAGGCGGCCAACGCATCCGGTCGGTAGGCATAGACGCCGACATGGTGAAACACAGGGGTTGGATCTGTGCCCGCATAGCTGTCGGACGTGAAGGGCACCACCTCTTTCGAGAAATACATCGCGCTGTTATCGCTGGCAAAAACGGCAGTCGTTCCGCCAACGCGCCCGTGCTTGCGATCATTGAGTAGGCTGTTCAGAGCATCCCCGTCGCAGCGCAGAACGGGCGTGGCGACACCCGCCTCTGGTGCCGCTCGAAGCCCCGAGATCAGGTCCTCGACAAACCAATGCGGTGTCAGCGGCGCGTCGCCTTGCAGGTTCACGATGATCTCATAGCCACCGCCCAAAACCTCATGTGCCTCGGCACAGCGTTCGGTACCGTTCTGGCAGGTTTCCGAGGTCATCACGACCTCGGCCCCGAACCCCTCGGCGGCCTCCCGGATGCGGTCGTCATCTGTGGCGACAACCACCTGGTCCACGCCTGATACTGACTTGGCCGCTCGGCAGGAGCGTTCGATCAGAGTCAAGGCTTTGCCCGTTGCGCCGGTCAGCGGCACCAAAGGTTTGCCCGGATAGCGGGATGAGGCATAGCGGGCGGGAATGGCGATCAGAACGGACATCAGGCTTCCTTCAACTCAACACCCGGAGCGTAGGCGATGAAGAACGGGTTTGCATAGGCGTCCTTGCCATAAGTCAGCGGTGTGTGGTCGTCGAACCGGACCACCTGACCACCTGCCCCCGCCAGCACAGCGTGCCCGGCGGCGGTGTCCCACTCCATCGTGCGCCCGACCCGCGGGTAGAGATCCGCCTCACCCGTTGCGACCAGACAGAACTTGAGGGACGAGCCCGCGCTCTTGCTGTCCTGCACCTGGTACTTGTTGATGTAATCCTCGGTTGCCTGATCCCGGTGCGACTTAGACGCAACGATCAAAAGGGCGGAATTGTCCGGGTTAGAGACTGAAATCGGCGTGATCTCCCCCGCGTGGGCTTTGTCCAATGCGCCGGTTTCCTCGACCGATTGCCCATCGGCTT
Source organism: Ruegeria sp. AL11 (assembly GCF_056540865.1). Classification (NCBI taxonomy): domain Bacteria; kingdom Pseudomonadati; phylum Pseudomonadota; class Alphaproteobacteria; order Rhodobacterales; family Roseobacteraceae; genus Ruegeria; species Ruegeria sp. AL11. The sequence continues at coordinate 290,933 of NZ_JBQFXO010000002.1, read as the reverse complement.
GGGTGTAGAACATGCGACCGCGCGCAGGGGCATAGACGACACCGCGCGTGGGGGTACCGTTTTCGACCAGTGCGATATTGACGGTGAAATCTCCGCGCCGATTGATGAATTCCTTGGTGCCATCCAACGGATCAACGATCAGGAATGTTTCGCCCTTTTCGGAATGCGAGGCGGCCTGTTCTTCGGTCACCAGCAGGATGTCGGGGAAGGCGGCGCGCAGCCCTTCTGAGATCAACGCATCGGCGGCCTCATCAGCCTCGGTCACGGGGCTTTCGTCGGATTTGACCTTCACATCGAACGTATCCGAGTTGTAGATATCCATGATCTTGTCACCGGCTTCCAGTGCCAGACGTCGGATGACGGGGATAAGGGCGTCGTAGGTCACAAAAAAGCTCCGATTTGGTGGTTTGTTGATCGAATGTGGTGACGGACTTATGATGTGCTGGTTACCGAACGGCAAGGTATTCGTGAAAGACTGAGGTCAACAGAGCAGGAAAGACCCGACACGTGTTCTATTTCAGGAATAACAAGACCCTGCTGGGTGGTGCCTTCACCACGGCCGAGCTGATCTTTCATGCGGTTGTGCGCGATATCCGGACCCAACACGCAAACGCGGTGGTCGCGATTTTGCGCAGTATTATCCAGGTCCTTGTGATGGTGCTGGTGTTTTACTTGATTATGTCCTTTATGGGCACGCGGGTGGCCAAGGTGCGTGGTGACCTTGTTTTGTATCTCTTGTCGGGCGTGTTCCTGTTCTTGCTGCATATCCGGGCTGTGAAACAGGTCGCGGGTGTGGGAGCGGGCAACAACCCGATGATGCTGCACTCACCTATGAACATGGTGATCACGATCGTGGCCACGGCGCTCGGGACGCTCTACACCATGATGGTGACTATGTTTGTCATCCTGTTCATCTACCATGCCGCAGTAAAACCATTGGTGATCGAACAGCCGGGGCCTGCCTTTGCGATGGTGCTTTTGTCGTGGTTCACAGGATGCGCTGTTGGGCTGGTTCTGATGGCGCTGCGACCTTGGTTTCCAATGACGGCAGGCATACTGACCACGGTGTACCGACGGTTACAAATGATCTTCTCTGGCAAGATGTTTCTAGCCAATGCGCTGGGCGGATACATGTTGATGTTATTCGCTTGGAACCCCCTGTTTCATTTGATCGACCAGTGTCGAGGCTATGTGTTTCGAAATTATTACCCGCGCAACACAAGCTGGGAATACGCAGTCTGGGTTGGCGTCGCGCTGCTAATGATCGGCCTGCTGGGCGTTTTCTTCACCAAGAAACACGTCTCACAAAGTTGGAGCGCGCGCCGCTAACGCGCAACGCGCAGGGTTAGGTTGATCCGCCCGCCTTTGGGCAGCAGTTTGGATGACTTGAACCGGATGCGGTCTACGCCATGATAGGTCAATCGCGCTGGGCCGCCCATGATCACCACATCGCCCGAGTTCAGCCAGATGGATTCCGTCCTGCCTCCGCGTGTTGTGTTGCCGATGCGGAACAGCGCGTCATCGCCGAGCGAGACCGACAGCACAGGCCACGAAAAATCGGCCTCATCCTTGTCCTGGTGCAGGCCCATCTTCGCGTCTTCGCCGTAGTAGTTGATCAGGCAGCAATCCGGTGCGCGCTCTGGGCCCACCAGATCCTGCCAGATCGCAAGGACAGGTTCGGGGATTTTGGGCCAGTTCATGCCCCCGGGATGCTGGTCCTGATAGCGGTAGCCCGCCTTGTCCGTCACCCAGCCCAAATCTCCGGCAGACGTCATGCGCACCGACATCTCTTTGCCCGATGGTGTCACGGGGCGGAACAGGGGTGCAGATTTCAGAATCGGGCGCAGCGCATCGATCAGCCGGCGCTGGGCGGCATTGTCCAGATAGCCTTTCCTGATCTCAAATCCCCGTAAAAGCAGCCGAGCCATGCCGGATTCCCCATTCCTTACCAAATCCTTGCCAAAAAAGGCCGCAGATTCCCGAAAACCTGCAATTCAGAATGCTTGCAGGCCTCTGGTCCGGCCCTTATATACGCCGGGACGCGCGATGGTGTAGTGCTGTCGCGCACATCAGATCGGGGACGGGATGCCATAACGGGTCCGGCCCTCGGGACATCGCCTTGAAGAGAAAGGGATTGAAAATATGGGAAAAGTAATCGGGATTGACCTCGGCACCACCAACTCGTGTGTTGCGATCATGGATGGCTCGCAGCCGAAGGTCATCGAAAACGCCGAAGGGGCGCGGACCACGCCCTCGATCGTCGCCTTCACTGAAGATGAGCGACTGGTCGGTCAGCCTGCAAAACGTCAGGCGGTCACCAACCCCGACAACACGATTTTTGGCGTCAAGCGTCTGATCGGTCGTCGTGTAGATGATGCCGAAGTCGAAAAAGACAAGAAAATGGTGCCCTATGCCATCGTAAATGGCGGCAACGGGGACGCATGGGTTGAAGCCCGCGGTGAAAAGTACTCCCCAAGCCAAATCTCGGCCTTCACTCTGGGCAAGATGAAGGAAACCGCAGAAAGCTACCTGGGTGAGGAAGTCACGCAGGCGGTTATCACCGTTCCAGCATACTTCAACGACGCACAGCGTCAGGCCACCAAAGACGCCGGTAAAATTGCCGGTCTGGAAGTTCTGCGCATCATCAACGAACCGACAGCGGCTGCTCTGGCCTATGGCCTGGATAAAGAAGAAACCCAAACCATCGCGGTCTATGACCTTGGTGGCGGTACCTTCGACGTGACCATTCTGGAAATCGACGACGGCCTGTTCGAAGTTAAGTCGACCAACGGTGACACCTTCCTGGGTGGTGAAGACTTTGACATGCGCATCGTCAACTACCTGGCGGACGAGTTCAAAAAGGAACACGGTGTCGACCTGAGCCAGGACAAAATGGCCCTGCAGCGTCTGAAAGAAGCCGCTGAAAAAGCCAAGATCGAGCTGTCCTCGACCTCGCAGACCGAAATCAACCAGCCGTTCATCTCGATGGGGTCGAACGGTCAGCCGCTGCACATGGTCATGAAACTGACCCGTGCCAAGCTGGAATCACTGGTTTCGGACCTGATCAAAAAGTCGATGAAGCCTTGCGCCGCTGCTCTGAAAGATGCAGGTCTGTCGGCTGCTGACGTGGACGAAGTTGTTCTGGTCGGTGGTATGACCCGGATGCCGAAAGTGATCGAAGAGGTCACCAAATTCTTCGGTAAAGAGCCCCACAAAGGTGTGAACCCGGACGAAGTGGTTGCCATGGGCGCCGCCATTCAGGCCGGTGTTCTGCAGGGTGACGTCAAAGACGTGGTTCTGCTGGACGTGACCCCGCTGTCGCTGGGCATCGAGACGCTGGGTGGCGTGTTCACCCGTCTGATCGACCGCAACACGACGATCCCGACCAAGAAGTCTCAGGTCTTCTCGACCGCCGAGGACAACCAGAACGCCGTGACCATCCGCGTGTTCCAGGGTGAGCGTGAAATGGCTGCGGACAACAAGATCCTGGGTCAGTTCAACCTCGAAGATATCCCGCCGGCACCGCGCGGCATGCCTCAGATCGAGGTGACTTTTGACATCGACGCCAACGGTATTGTCTCGGTTTCGGCAAAAGACAAAGGTACCGGCAAAGAGCAAAAGATCACCATCCAGGCCTCAGGCGGTCTGTCCGATGAGGACATCGAAAAGATGGTCAAGGACGCCGAAGAGAACGCGGAAGCCGACAAGGAACGCCGCGAGCTGGTCGACGCCAAGAACCAGGCGGAAAGCCTCATCCATTCGACCGAGAAGTCGATGGAAGAGCACTCCGACAAGGTCGATCCGACCACGATCGAAGCGATTGAGCTTGCAATTGCCGCGCTGAAAGACGAGCTGGAAACCGAGAACGCCGACAAGATCAAGTCTGGCATCCAGAACGTCACCGAAGCTGCTATGAAGCTGGGCGAAGCCATCTACAAGGCGCAAGCCGAAGAGGGCGAGGAAGAGCCTGCAGCAGCAGACGCAGGTCCTGCGGATGATGACATTGTCGACGCCGAGTTCGAAGATCTGGACGACGACAAGCGTAAGTAACCGGTAACCGGGCCAATCTGGGCCGGTCCGCTTGCCGGGCCGGCCCGATTACGTTGAGGCAGAAGGGAAAACTGATGTCAAAACGCGACTACTATGATGTGCTTGGTGTCACCAAGGGCGCATCTGCGGATGAGATCAAGAAAGGTTTTCGCAAGAAAGCCAAAGAATTGCATCCCGACCGCAACAAAGACAACCCGGATGCCGAGGCGCAGTTCAAAGAAGCGAACGAAGCCTATGACGTGCTGCGCGATGCTGACAAAAAAGCAGCCTACGACCGTTTTGGTCATGCCGCTTTTGAAAATGGCATGGGCGGTGGTGGCCGTCCGGGCGGCGGATTTGGTCAGGGTGACTTCTCCAGCGCGTTCTCGGATGTGTTCGATGATCTCTTCGGCGACTTCATGGGCGGACAACGTGGTGGCGGCGGCGGACGTCGCGCGGCACGCGGGTCCGACCTGCGCTATAATCTGCGCGTAACGCTCGAAGAGGCTTTCTCGGGCCTGCAGAAAACCATCAACGTCCCCGCAGCCGTGGCTTGTTCGGCCTGTGATGGCTCGGGTGCAGAGGGTGGCGTCGAACCTACGACATGCCCAACTTGCTCTGGCATGGGTAAGGTCCGGGCTCAGCAGGGCTTTTTCACAGTTGAACGCACCTGTCCGACCTGTTCGGGCCTTGGGCAGATCATCAAAAACCCTTGTAAATCCTGCAATGGCGCGGGTCGTGTGGAAAAAGAACGCGCGCTGTCGGTCAATATCCCCGCCGGTGTTGAGACCGGTACACGCATCCGCCTGGCGGGTGAGGGTGAAGCCGGCATGCGCGGCGGCCCTCCGGGTGACCTCTATATCTTTGTTGAGGTCTCGGACCACAAACTGTTCGAACGCGACAGCGTGAACCTCTATTGCCGCGTGCCTGTCAGCATGGCCAAAGCCGCGCTGGGCGGGTCCATCGAGGTGCCGACCATTGATGGCGGGCGCGGACGGGTGCAGATCCCGGCGGGCAGCCAGTCGGGTCGCCAAATGCGCCTGCGCGGAAAGGGCATGCCTGCTTTGCGGGGTGGTGGCATCGGTGACATGTTCATCGAACTGGCTGTGGAAACTCCGGTCAACCTTACCTCTCGCCAGAAAGAACTTTTGCGTGAGTTTGATGATTTGGGTGAGGATAACCATCCAGAATCAAAAAGCTTTTTCTCATCCGTGAAGTCCTTCTGGGACGGGATGAAAAGCTAAGTTCAGGCCGCTCCAACTGGGGCGGCCTTTTTCGATCGAGGTTCTGATCCCGCCGCCCCACACGTCTCTGTCGCCGGGTGGCTCGGCCTTCCAAAGGATGTGTTCCTCCATTCTGCTGTCGCAAATAGCTTCGAAGCTTGCGCCAGATTCCCGCAAACTCCACCGTTCCTCTGGCCTTATTTTATTGAAGATATTGGCCATACGATACGTGGATTGAGGCTTGATTTTCCAGAACGGTCCTGAGATTGTCCGCATCAACCGTTGGGGTGCCCTTATCGAAGGGCTGAGAGGCGCAAGCGCTAACCCATCGAACCTGATCCGGGCAATTCCGGCGTAGGGAACGGTCTAAAGCAAACAGACGTTTTCCATGCCCGAGTTGCTCACAATAGATGGAGCAACGACGTGGCACCTATTGCCTTGACCATAGCAGGATCCGACAGCGGCGGCGGCGCGGGCATTCAGGCCGATCTCAAGGCGATGTCGGCTTTGGGTGTTTTCGGGTCCAGCGTGATCACCGCCGTTACTGCTCAGAACACGCAGGCAGTTACGGCCGTGCATGGTATTCCGTCGGAGGTCATCTCGGCCCAGATCCAAGCGGTGCTCAGCGATCTGGATGTGCGCGCTATCAAGATCGGAATGCTGGCGACGCCGGAGATTATTGAGACCGTGGCGCAGGGGATTTCCGAGTTTCAAGGACCGGTCGTTCTGGACCCTGTGATGATTGCGAAATCCGGTGATGCCCTTCTGGCCGATGAGGCAGTTCAAACGCTACGCGACGTTCTGCTGCCCCGTGCAACCGTTCTGACGCCAAACCTACCCGAGGCGGCATGTTTGCTGGATCGAGGTGATGCCGACACGCCTGAGGCGATGGTTGAACAGGGCAAAGCGCTGTGCGCTTTGGGTGCACAAGCGGTTTTGATGAAGGGCGGTCATGGCAAGGGGGATGTCTGCCATGATCTGCTGATCGACGAAAACGGGGTGATTGCCGAATTTCAGGCCCCAAGGAAGGCCACCCGAAACACCCATGGAACGGGTTGCACGCTGTCCTCATCTATCGCTGCCGGTTTGGCCCAAGGCCTGACGCTTGTCGATGCCGTGGCGCAGGCGCACGAGTATCTGCAGGGCGCAATCGCGCGGGCTGATGAGCTGAAGATCGGTGCCGGCCACGGACCTGTTCATCACTTCCACCGGGTTTGGCCTGCGTGACCCTCTGGTCCGTCATAGGCGCCGGTGTAGCTGGTTTGGCCGTTGCGTCCGAGCTGGTCTCGCGCGGGGCAAAGGTACAGGTTTTCGATCCCGGTGGCCCCCCAGGCCCGCATGGTTGTTCCTGGTGGGCGGGCGGTATGCTGGCCCCGTGGTGCGAGTATGAAAACGCGGAGGAACCTGTCCTTAGGCTCGGTCAATCTGCCATCGAGTGGTGGGCCTCCCGAACAACTGTGCAACGATGCGGTACTCTGGTCGTGGCAAATGCGCGGGACATCCCAGATTTACGCAGATTTGCCCGCCGGACGAATTCTTATTCCGAAGTAGACCGGGCGAAAATCGCGAATTTAGAGCCTGATCTGCATGGATTCGGAAAAGGATTGTACTTCGACCAAGAAGCACATCTTGACCCCCGTCAGGCATTGCTAGACCTGCACCGAGGTCTCAAAGACAAGGGCGTCGAATTCCACCGCAAACTGGCACCTGCACAGCTGGAAAACGCAATCGATTGTCGAGGGCTGCATGCGCGCGAATACCTGCATGACCTGCGTGGCGTAAAGGGTGAGATGCTGGTGGTGCGTTGCCCCGATGTGACGCTGAACCGTCCAGTGCGCCTGCTGCATCCGCGGATGCCGCTCTACATCGTTCCGCGTGGCGAGGGCGTCTACATGCTGGGCGCGACCATGATCGAAAGCGAAGACAGCAGCCGTATCACCGCGCGCTCAATGCTGGAACTGCTCAGCGCGGCCTACGCTTTGAACCCGGCCTTTGGTGAGGCTGAGGTGCTGGAAATCGGCGTCGATCTGCGCCCTGCCTTTCCTGACAACCTGCCGCGTATCCGACGCTTGGGTCGGACGATCTATGCCAATGGCCTCTACCGCCATGGCTACCTGTTGGCCCCTGCCTTGGCACAAGGCGTGGCCGATCTGGCGCTTGAGAACAAACATTCGGAGATGGTCGATGAAGATCGTGCTTAATGGCGACCCCAAGGAGGTAAAGGCCTCCAGCTTGGCAGAACTGCTAGAGGAATGCGGCTTCTCGGGCCGTGTCGCAACGGCGGTGAACGAGGAATTCGTGCCCTCCAGCCTGCGCATTGCCCATGCCCTGTCCGAAGGTGACCGGGTCGAAATCCTGTCGCCGATGCAAGGAGGGTGAGGATGAAAAGCTTTTACGGCGTCGATCTACCCAACCCGCTGATGCTGGGCACCGCGCAATATCCCAGCCCTGCTATCCTAGAACAGGCGTTCCGCGACGGCGGCGCGGGTGTGGCGACTGTCTCTCTGCGGCGGGAATCGGGGGCCGGGCAGACTTTTTGGCAGATGATCCGTGATCTGGGCGTGCTGGTGCTGCCCAACACCGCCGGGTGTCACACGGTGAAAGAGGCGGTGACCACCGCGCATATGGCCCGCGAAGTGTTTGAGACCAAATGGATCAAACTGGAGCTGATCGGCCATACCGACAGCCTACAGCCGGACGTCTTCCAGCTGGTCGAGGCCGCGCGCTTCCTGACCGAGGATGGGTTCGAGGTCTTCCCTTACACCACCGACGATTTGATCGTGGGCGAGCGGTTGCTTGAGGCCGGGTGTGAGGTTCTGATGCCCTGGGGTGCGCCAATCGGCTCGGGCCGGGGGCTGAACAATGAATATGCCCTGCGCGCGATGCGGGCCGAGTTCCCGGATGTGCCGCTGGTGATTGATGCCGGGATCGGCCTGCCCAGCCATGCGGCCCACGCGATGGAGCTGGGATATGACGCCGTATTGCTGAACACAGCCGTCGCGCGCGCCGGTGATCCGGTCTTGATGGCAAAGGCGATGATGCGCGCGGTTGAGGCCGGGCAGCTGGCCCATCAGGCCGACCCGATCGAGGCGCGGGACATGGCCGAACCCTCAACCCCTGTCGTTGGAAAGGCGTTCCTGTCATGAGCTTGGACCGCTTTTACCCGATCTTTGACCACTCCGACTGGCTGCGGCGGATGCTGCCCTTGGGTGTAAAGCTGGTGCAGCTGCGCATGAAGGATCAGCCGGACGATATCGTCCGGGCCGAGATCGCGGCTTCTCGCGATCTGTGCAATCTGTATGGCGCGGTTCTGGTGGTGAATGACTATTGGCAGGCCGCCATTGATGCGGGCTGCGACTGGATTCATCTAGGGCAGGAAGATTTGGATGATGCCGACCTCAAAGCGATCCGAAAAGCGGGCCTAAAGCTGGGCGTTTCCACCCATGATGATAATGAGCTAGAGCGCGTTCTGGCCATGGACCCCGACTATGTCGCGCTGGGGCCGGTCTATCCGACGATCCTGAAAAAGATGAAGTGGGAGCAGCAGGGCCTGCCGCGAGTCACCGAGTGGAAGGCCCGTGTGGGCGATATCCCTCTGGTCGGGATCGGTGGTATGAGCGTCGAACGCGCGCCCGGCGTGCTTGAGGCGGGTGCCGACATTGTCTCGGTCGTCACGGACATCACCCTGAACGCCGACCCCGAGGCGCGGGTCCGCCAATGGATCGAGGCCACCAGATGAGCCGCTACGCCCGCCAGATGATCCTGCCTGAGGTCGGGGCCGAAGGGCAGGCGCGCCTGTCCTCGGCGCGGGTTCTGGTTGTCGGGGCGGGCGGATTGGCGGCTCCGGTTCTGCCTTTGCTGGCCGGGGCAGGCGTTGGGCATTTCACGATCCTCGATGCGGATGACGTGGCCCTGTCGAACTTGCATCGGCAGACGCTGTTTACTGAGGCAGACTACGGACGCCCAAAGGCCGAAGTTGCAGCCGATCGCTGCCGTGCTTTGAATTCTGATATCGACGTCGCCGCGCAAAAACAGGCTCTAACAAAAGAGAATGCGGCCGGTTTTGTTTCACAGGCCGATGTGATTCTCGACTGTGCGGACAGCTATGCCGCCAGCTACACGCTTTCGGATATCTGCCTGACCTTGGGAAAACCTTTGGTCAGTGCCTCGGTGTTGGGCCTGTCTGGCTATGTTGGTGCGTTTTGCGGCGGTGCGCCTTCACTGCGGGCCGTGTTCCCCGACGCACCAACCAGCGGGGCGAGCTGTGCCACGGCAGGTGTGCTGGGACCGGTCGTGGGGATGATCGGCGCGATGCAGGCGCAGATGGCTTTGGCTTTGCTCCTCGGCCTCGACCCGTCGCCCCTTGGCCTGATGGTGCAGGTGGATGCCCAGACCTTCCGAAGCTCTAGCTTCCGTTTTGATGCCGCGCCTGAGCCTGAGCAATCCTTCGCCTTCGTTGCCGCCTCGCAACTGTCCTCAAATGATGTGATTGTTGAGCTGCGGAGTGAAGACGAAGCTCCTCAACCCATCCATCCTCTCGCACGTCGCCTAAGCGTGGAGCACCTGAAATCAGAGCCTAACAAAGCTAAAAGACTGGCTTTGTGCTGTGCAACCGGCCTGCGCGCCTGGCGTGCGGCTGAACAGATTGAACCGGATTGGCCGGGCGAGATTGTCCTCGTCGCGGCCTCAACCTCGTGAGTGAAAAGGAAACGCGAGACATGAAAAAGCTGATGACAGCCATCGCCCTTCTGGCCGCTGCGCCGGCCTGGGCAGAAGACACGATGACCGTTCTGTTGGATTGGTTCATCAACCCCGATCATGGGCCCATCATCGTGGCGCAGGAAAACGGCTATTTTGCCGAGCAGGGCCTCGAGGTTGAGATCGTTCCCCCCGCCGACCCGTCCGCTCCGCCGCGTCTGGTGGCTGCTGGTCAGGCCGAACTTGCCGTATCCTATCAGCCGCAACTGCACCTTCAGATCCACGAAGGCCTGCCGCTGAAACGCGTCGGTACGCTGGTCGCAACCCCTCTGAACTGCTTACTGGTTTTGGAAGACGGCCCGATCAAGTCGCCTGCGGACCTGAAGGGCAAGAAAATCGGTTTCTCGGTCGCGGGCGTGGAAGAGGCTGTTCTGACCACCGTTCTGGGTAAATATGGCGTGACTCTGGACGATGTTGAATTGATCAACGTGAACTTCTCGCTCTCACCGTCGCTGATGACCGGCCAAGTGGATGCGGTGATCGGTGCCTATCGCAACTTCGAGCTGAACCAGATGGATATCGAAGGCCGCCCCGGCACCTGCTTCTATATCGAGGAAGAGGGCGTGCCGTCTTATGACGAACTGATCTACGTCGCCAACCCCGAGACGATGGATAAGGACAAGATCGCGCGTTTCCTGGCGGCGACCGAAAAAGCGACCCAGTACATTGTCAACAATCCCGAAGAAAGCTGGGAGATTTTCGCCGCGACTTCGCCCGAGTTGCAGGATGAACTGAATGCTCGCGCGTGGGTCGACACTCTGCCGCGCTTTGCTCTGCGCCCGGCGGGTTTTGATGCGGGCCGTTATGCCCGATTTGAGACCTTCCTGAACGAAAGCGGCATGATTGATAGCGTTCTGCCGGTCAGCGACATCACCATCGACGTGACCGCGCAATGAGCGACTATGGCAAGGCCTTCACACTGATGCGTGATGCGGCGCAGGGACCGTGGCGGGACTACACCCGCCACGCCTTTGTTGAAGGGATGAAGGACGGCACTCTGCCCCGAGAGGCGTTCCTGCATTACCTGCGTCAGGATTATGTGTTCCTGATCCATTTCAGCCGCGCCTGGGCGCTGGCGGTGGTGAAGTCAGAAACGCATTCCGAAATGCTGACGGCTGTGGGCACCGTGAACGCTTTGGTCGCAGAAGAGATGCAGCTGCATATCGGGACCTGCGAAGCGGCCGGTATCTCTCAGGAGGAGCTGTTTGCAACCCCGGAACGTGCCGAAAATCTTGCCTATACGCGGTTCGTGCTGGAGGCCGGGTATAGTGGCGATCTGTTGGACTTGCTGGCAGCGCTGGCACCCTGTGTGATCGGATACGGAGAAATCGGGTCTCGACTGGCCTCCGAGGCCACATCCGAGACCTATAGCGACTGGATCAATACCTATGCTGGTGAGGACTACCAGGGTGCGTGCAAGGCGGCCGGCGAACTGCTGGATTCGGCTCTAACACGACGTCTTGGGGCGGATATCGAGGCCTCTCCGCGCTGGGATCGTCTGTGCCAGACCTTCCGAACCGCCACAGAGCTAGAGGTCAATTTCTGGCAAATGGGTCTGACCCCATGACCCCGGCGCCCGATCTAACTATCAGCGGACACGCGAGTATTGGCGATACGCCCTTGTTCGCACCGCTGTCCCTTACCCTTGGGGCGGGACAGTGGACTTGTCTGTTAGGTGGATCGGGCGTTGGCAAAACCACGGTTCTACGCCTGATCGCAGGGTTGGAGACAGGCGCGGATTTCACCGGTCAGATCATGGCCAGCGATGGCCAAACGGTCCCAACACGTGTCGCCTATATGGCGCAGGACGACCTGCTGCTGCCTTGGGCGACGGTGGCGCAAAACGTCTCGCTCGGCGCGCGGTTGCGGGGTGAGAAACCCGATCTGGATCGCCGGGACCGTCTGATTGAACGGATGCGCCTGCAAGATCACATGGCCAAGAAACCGTCGGAGCTGTCCGGAGGCCAACGACAGCGCGTCGCCTTGGCGCGGACCCTGATGGAAGATCGCCCCATCGTGCTGTTGGATGAGCCATTCTCGGCCCTCGACGCGCGCACCCGCGCGGACATGCAGGATCTGGCCGCAGAGGCGCTGCAGGGCCGGACGGTCCTTCTGGTCACCCACGACCCGGCCGAGGCCGCACGTTTGGGCCAATCCATCGTCGTGATGACGCAGCAGGGGCTGACGCCCTGTGCTCCGCCTGCCGCGCCCGCACCGCGCCATGTGGATGATCTGGAGACATTGGAAACCCAAGGCGCGCTACTGAAACTATTGAGAGAGGCGGCATGAAACTCCTCTCTGCCCTCGCCGCAACCCTGTTTGCGTTGGCCGTCTGGCAGGCGATTGTCAGCCTGACCGGCCTGCCCAAATTCATCCTGCCCGGTCCGGCGCTTGTGGCCGAGACCTGGTGGCAGAACCGCTGGGTGATTGCGGAACATACTTGGATTACCGCGGTTGAGGTCGTGATTGGCCTGGCGGTTGGTACGGTTCTAGGCGTCGTCACCGCACTGCAGCTGGCTAATTCACGGGCCGCACGGGTGTTGGTGCAGCCGATGCTGGTGTTCACCCAGGCTCTGCCGGTATTCGCGCTGGCGCCGCTGCTGACCCTGTGGCTGGGCTACGGCCTTTGGTCCAAGGTCGCGATGGCGGTTCTGATCATCTACTTCCCGATCACCTCATCTTTCTTTGACGGTCTGATGAGGACCCCGCCCGGGTACCTTGATCTGGCGCGCACGATGCAGGCAAGCCCGCGTTCGGTTCTGTGGCACATCCGTATCCCGGCGGCGTTGCCTTCGCTGGCCTCGGGGATGCGATTGGCGGCGGTTTATGCACCGATTGGCGCGGTGATCGGCGAATGGGTTGGGTCCTCGCAAGGGTTGGGCTACCTGATGCTGCTGGCCAATGGCCGGGCCAAGACCGATCTGATGTTTGCAGCCATGCTGACTTTGGGCGTGTTCTCGATCCTGCTGCACATGCTGGTACGCCGCGCCACAGCGCGCATGGCCGGTGAGGCGCGTTAACCTTTCAGAAACCGATTCTGCGCCAAGGTGAGGCCCATGACACAGGACGCCTTTGCCGAAGCCCCAATGCTTTTCGACACGGACGAAGCGCCAGCGCAGCCGCTGCCGACGGGTCGGTTACCCTCCTACATCAAAGACCATCGCAAGCGGCTGCGCGAACGTTTCATGTCTGGCGGCTCAGGCGCTATGCCGGATTATGAGTTGCTGGAACTGGTGCTGTTCCGGTCCATCCCGCGTCAGGATGTGAAACCTCTGGCCCGCCTGCTGATGGATACGTTCGGGGACTTCAACCGCGTATTGACTGCGCCAGAGGAGCGGTTGCGTCAAATCAACGGCGTTGGGGAAACGGTCATCACCGATCTGAAAATCCTAGAGGCCTGTGCCCATCGTATGGCCCGCGCGCGGGTGATGCAGCGCCACGTGATCTCAGGCTGGGATGCTTTGCTGGATTATTGCCACACAACGATGGCGCATCGAGAGATTGAGCAGTTTCGCGTGTTCTACCTTGACCGCAAGAACGTGATGATCGCGGATGAAGAGCAGGCGAAGGGCACCGTCGATCATGTCCCGGTTTACCCGCGCGAGGTGGCGAAACGGGCCTTGGAGTTAAACGCTTCGGCCCTGATTTTGGTGCATAACCATCCCTCCGGCGACCCGACGCCGTCGCAATCGGATATCGACATGACAAACCGCATACAGAATGCCTGCACGGCCTTGGGGCTGACGCTGCACGACCATCTGATTATCGGAAAATCAACCGAGCTGAGCTTTCGGTCAGAGGGGTATCTGTGACGGGAAGACTCGTGTTTCTTGTCGATTGCCCTATCGACTGAAATTGCTATCTGGTTTGAGAGTTCCAGGTTGTCCGATTCATATCGATGAGGACAGTTTCTCGCTTTCGCCCATGTTGCCTCTAGCCAAATGCGTCACAGGGTCTTACACTTTTTTGCGTCTCGCCGGAAAAAGCGTCGCGTATCTAGAGATCATACATGGTCTCCGCGCGGCTGGCGGAACCCTCATTGCTTGCAGAGGCGGTTTCGTCCGAGTTTCTGTCCGACATCGTCACTCTCTAGTTCACCCAAACCTCAACCCGGCGGTTTGTTTTTCGGCCCCACTCAGTGTCGTCGCAGGCCATCGGCATCGCTTCTCCGAAACCTTCGGTTGTGATCTCGATACTATCAGGGATTTCGGTCTCAATAGCGGCCAGAACCGCATTGCGCACCGTTTGTGCCCTGCGATGGGCGATCCGTGCATTGGCGCTTGCGCCTCCATCCCCGTCACTGAATCCAGCGAATACAAGCTTGCGAGGGGTCAAACTGCCGGATTCAAGCGCCTGCGCCAATTGCAGAATGTTGGACCGCGATTGTGCATCTGGGCGAGAGCTTCCCGGCTCGAACCGGAAAGAGATCGACAATCTAGACAATGGCCGCAAAGTTTCGACCATGTGTTGAAGCTCTTCCAGCCCGACCTCGGCCCCACCAGAAACGATGGCATTGGCAAGACGATCCCCTTGTAGCCCAACGGGCAGGTTCTCGTTCGCCTGATCCACATACCCGGCTTTCCGTATGGCCATCTGTGCGTCGGCTGAACGGGTATATGCCAGAAACTGGCGTGCGATCCGTGGCATGCGGCGTTGTGGCAGGTAAAGGAACATCGGAGAAGTCAGCGGGTAATCTTCGGTCTTGATAGACTGTCGAGTCGCCGCAAGCGCATGTCCGCAACCTCCGGTCAAAGGCAGCGCGCGGGTCGGGCCCGAGACCGCTTGCGTCGTGATGCCGATCGCGAATGGGTCGTTGACCACTGCTTGGACAAGATCGCGATTGCGCTGGTGGCGGAGAACGCCTTCGGATAGCTTAACCTGAGCGGGGCGCAACAGCTGATCCTCGACATCCTGGGACAAGCCTGACCCGGCGTCTGGCATGTGAAGGGCAATCGGAGCGTCCGGCCCTTCCAGATCTGTCCAATTGTTGATCTCGCCCGACAGAACACGGACCAGATCCGCGGGTGAAATCTGCTGAACGGTGTTCTCTGGCGCAACCACCGGCACGATCGCATCCAGAGCCACAATCCGCGCGCGGCGGGGGTGGGTCAGGTCTCCCAGACCTGCGGCCTCGGCCGCGCTGCGTTCCTCATCCCGGATTTCGCGTTGCGTCATCACGATATCGGCGTCGTTGTTCATGAGGTCGGCAAACCCCTGATCCGTCGTTCCAACGCGAAAGAACAGGCGGGCGAGAGGGGCCGTGCGGTCTGGCTGGCGCAGTTCATAGGCAAAGCTGCGTTCATCCACGCGCGATGGGGTTGCTGTCAGACCCTCTTGCCGGGCGAAGCCGATGATCAGGGCAGGCAGGACCGTCTCGGCCATGACGGATGATCCTGAGAACCGGACCTCGGCCACGAAATCGGTCAGGCTGGGGCAGGCCGGGCCGTCGCATGTGACGCCAGAGCCATCGACTGTCAGTTCTCCGAACTGGGTGTCGACCCGGTAGAATTCACCGTCAAAGCCCAGCAGGGTGCCGGAGACTTCGATCTTGCCATCATGCGATGTCAGAACAATATCCTGCGCTGCGGCTGAAACAGCCAGCGAAACAGAAAACAGTACGGCCAGCGCCGCACGAAAAAGTGTCATGAGAAGGTCGAGCCTGCCTGCGGTTTAATTTGCCGCGATTGTCAGGTCTTGAAACAGATTATTCAACACCAGAAACTCACCGACTTCGGTACACATCGGCATCGTCAGGATCAGATCGCGCGACCGCAGCCGGCGATCACTGCGCAGTTCCAACGACTGGACGTTCAGATCGCGGCCACAATTGGCCTCAGTCACTTCGGTTTCAACCGTCAAAGCGACCGAGCCGGATTGTTCCGAACGCGCAGCCGGGAACGAGTAAATCTGGATATTCTGTCCATCATTGAAGCTCGCACTTCCCAGGTGGACCACGGAACCCGCGCCCTGCGATGCGCTATTGGCCGAGATATGCCCCTGCTCACCATAGCTAGCACCAAACTCCAAGGCGTGGATTTGCAGATCGGTCTGACCCTGCCATTGCAATGCGACCCGGTCGAATTGGTCAATGTCCATGATGTGAGTGGTGGCGACCGTGCCGGTCTGATCCTCGAATGAGATCAGGAAAATGGCGTATTCGGACAGGGCCGGAATGGTCAGGTCCAAGGCACCGTTTTCGTCGGTTTGCTGTGTCAGCGTTAGACCGCTGTGGTGAATTTCAACACGTTCGTTGCTGCGGCAGGGGGCCTTGATCCGCAGCCGTGCATTGGCGCCCATTTGGGCGGTGGCACGCGCGCTGATGCTGCAGTTGGTGTGCTTTTGAGCTGCCTTCGGCGCAGGGCGCTCAATCGGTTGCGAGGGGGTCTCGTCAGAGGAAGAGGTTTGCACGATACGCTCAAGCCCGGCAATGACCGAGGCCTGATCCGCGACAGAGGCCACGGCGACAGGTTCCTGCGCGCCATTCTGCTGCGCAGGCGCACCATATTGCATCAGGTAACCAATACCCAGGGCACAAGCGACCGTGCCGCACATGGTCACGTAATTTCTGACTACGAACAAAACACCCTCCCCAGTTGAAGGAGCGAGTCGCACTTTCGTTAACAATCGCGGCCAATTTGTGGCCGCGAAGCGGAGCGATTGTGACTGATATTTGTTGACGTTAGGTCAATCTACCATGGCAGTGTTTGAATTTCTTGCCCGAGCCACAGGGGCATTGATCGTTGCGCGAGGGATTGCCCCAAGTCGAGGGATCGTTCTCGTCAAAGCCGGGCAGTGCATCGCCCGACGCGACCGCCTCGGCCTTGGCCTCGGCAGCACCAGCAGCCTGATCAACCGCTTGCTGCGCTTGCGCTTGCTGGGCCGCCATCTGCGCCAGCATCTCGCGCTGTTCTTCTTCGGTCAGCGGGCGCACGCGAGACAATTGCTGAGTCACGGTTTCGCGCAAACTGTCCAGCATACCTTCGAACAGCTGGAAGCTTTCGTTCTTATACTCGTTCAGCGGATCGCGCTGGGCGTAGCCCCGGAATCCGACGACCGAGCGCAGATGTTCCAGCGTCAGAAGATGCTCGCGCCATTTGCCATCGATGGTCTGCAGAAGGACCTGCTTTTCGATGTTGCGCATGTTCTCGGGGCCGAAGGCGACGGCCTTTTGCGCCATCATCTCATCGGCGGCCTTAACCAGACGCTCGCGCACCTGTTCGTCATCCACGCCTTCCTCGGCGGCCCAGTCCTGAACCGGGGCATCGATGGTCAGCTTTTCTTTGATCGCCTCATGCAGCCCATCGGTATCCCACTGATCTGCATAGGATTTCGGTGGCATGTATTCGTCGATCAGATCGTCGATCACCTGTTCGCGCATGTCCGAGACGATCTCGGACAGGTCGTCGGCTGACATAATCTCGCGCCGCTGGCTGAAGATCACCTTACGCTGATCGTTCATCACGTCGTCGAATTTCAGAACGTTCTTGCGCATGTCAAAGTTGCGGCCTTCGACCTTGGATTGCGCGCGTTCCAGCGATTTGTTGACCCAGGGGTGCACGATGGCTTCGCCCTCTTTCATGCCCAGCGTGGTCAGCACCTTGTCCAGACGTTCCGAGCCGAAGATGCGCATCAGATCGTCTTCGAGGCTGAGGTAGAATACCGTGCGACCGGGATCGCCCTGACGGCCCGAGCGACCACGCAGCTGGTTGTCGATGCGGCGGCTTTCATGGCGTTCCGAGGCCATGACATACAAACCACCCGCATCCAGAACCTTTTGTTTTTCCTCGGCGTGCTTGGCCTCTTCCGCGGCGCGCAGTTCAGCCGGGTCGGCCTCGGGGTTTTCGGCCAGGGCCTGCAGAACCTTCATCTCGACATTGCCGCCCAGCTGAATGTCAGTACCACGACCGGCCATGTTGGTGGCGATGGTAACCGCACCGTAGCGGCCCGCATCGGCCACGATCTGGGCCTCTTGTTCATGCTGGCGTGCGTTCAGAACGTTGTGTTCGATCTTTTCCTTGGTCAGCATCTGACTGAGAACTTCGGATTTCTCGATTGAGGTGGTGCCGATCAGAACCGGTTGACCCTTTTCCTGGGCTTCCTTCGCCTCAGAGATAATCGCGCCGTATTTCTCCATCGCGGTGCGATAGACCTGATCGTCTTCGTCGAGACGCGCAATCGGACGGTTGGTGGGGACTTCGACCACACCCAAACCATAGATTTCCTGGAATTCTTCGGCTTCGGTCAGCGCGGTCCCGGTCATGCCGCCCAGCTTGTCATAGAGGCGGAAATAGTTCTGGAAGGTCACGCTGGCCAGAGTCACGTTCTCGGGCTGAATCTGGACGTTCTCTTTCGCCTCAATGGCTTGGTGAAGACCTTCCGACAAGCGACGACCCGGCATCATGCGGCCAGTGAATTCGTCGATCAGAACCACATTGCCGTCACGTACGATGTAGTCCTTGTCGCGTTGGAACAGCTTGTGCGCACGCAGGCCCTGATTGACGTGATGCACCACGGTGGTGCTTTCGGGATCGTACAGAGAATGATCCTCGGGGATCAGGCCCGCGGCGATCAGTTGCTGTTCCAGAAACTCGTTGCCCTCATCGGTGAAGGTCACGTTGCGGGATTTTTCGTCCAGCGAATAGTGATCGTCACTCAGGCTTGGAATCAGCGCATCAATCGCGGTGTACAGGTCCGACCGGTCCTGCGCCGGCCCCGAGATGATCAGCGGCGTCCGCGCCTCATCAATCAGGATCGAGTCGACCTCATCCACAATCGCGAAATTGTGGTATTTCTGATAGATATCGGCCATATCGGCCTTCATGTTGTCGCGCAGATAGTCGAAGCCAAGCTCGTTGTTGGTGGCGTAGGTCACGTCACAGGCATAAGCGGCTTTCTTCTCGGCATCTTGCTGGCCCGACCAGATCACACCAGTGGTCATACCCAACGCGGCAAAGACTTTGCCCATCCATTCGGCATCCCGTTTGGCCAGGTATTCGTTGACCGTGACGACATGTACGCCTTTGCCGGTCAGCGCGTTCAGGTAAGCGGGGAAGGTTGCGACCAGTGTCTTGCCCTCACCCGTCTTCATCTCGGAAATATTGCCCTGATGCAGGAAGGTGCCGCCCATCAGCTGCACATCAAAGGCACGGAGACCCAGTGCGCGTTTGGCACCTTCGCGCACGTTCGCAAAAGCTTCGGGCAGCAGGTCATCCAGGCTCTCGCCATCCAGCGCACGTTTGCGCAGTTCGGCGGTCTTTTCGATCAGACCCTCGTCAGAGAGTTTTTCGAACTCGGGTTCCAGCGCGTTGATCTTTTCGATCAGGGGGCGGGTCGCCTTGATCTTGCGGTCGTTCGGTGTTCCGAACACCTTTTTGGCGAGCGTTCCGAGTCCCAGCATGTTCACTCCAGCGGATCTGTTCTTGTCTTGGTTGCGACAGGCTTGCCCACCTTGCGCGCAACCCATAGATACGGGGGGTGAAAGGCGGCCCTGTCCAAGGCTTCAAAGCGATGTAAGCGGCAGGTTCTGAAGTGTCAACGCTGCGCCCTGTCGCGGCAAAGAAATAGGATGATTCCATGCCCAAAGGCCTCACTTTTCTGCCATCGCTGGCTTTGACCGCCGTGATGGCGCTGCCGCTGGCCGCCGAAACCAAGCCAGATGCAGGCACTGTTCTGGCCACGGTCAACGGGGACGAGATCACACTGGGTCACGTTGTCGCCACCGTCGCGGCGTTGCCGCAGCAATATAAGCAGATCGAGGACGATGTGCTGTATGACTTCGTGCTTGAACAGCTGATCCAACAGCAATTGCTGGGCCAACAGCAGGAAGAGCTGACCCAGCAAAACGCGCTAACGCTGGACAATGAGACACGCTCTTTGCTGGCGGTGCAGACTGTGAACGCCTTGACCAACGATGTTGTGACGGATGAGGCGGTACAAGCGGCCTATGACGCGCAGTTTGCCGAATTTGAAGGCGAAGACGAGTTCGATGCGAGCCATATTCTTGTTGAATCCGAGGACGAAGCCAAGGCGCTTAAGGCGCAATTGGATGACGGTGCCGACTTTGCCGAGATGGCGCGCGAGCATTCGACCGGGCCGACCGGCCCCAATGGCGGTGCGCTGGGTTGGTTCGGCAAGGGCCAGATGGTGCCTGAGTTTGAAAACGCCGTGCTGGGCCTTGAAAAAGGTCAGATCTCAGACCCGGTGCAAACGCAGTTCGGTTGGCATCTGGTGATCCTGAACGACAAGCGCAAATCTGAAGCCCCCGCGCTTGAGGCCGTGCGCGATGAACTGGCCCAGACCATTCAGCAAGAGGCTATTCAGGCCCATATTGATGAGTTGACCCAACAGGCTCAGATCGAGCGCACCGCCCTTGAAGGGGTTGGTCCTGAAGTCATCCGCCAGCTGGACCTGATTCAGGAGTAAAAACCCGTGGCCACGATCACCAAAACTTCGCCACTGGCCCCTGCCGGTTTCCCCGACCTGCCCGCAATTGACGGTGTGCGTTTTGCAACCGTTGAGGCGGGGGTGCGCTACAAAGGCCGGACCGACGTCATGTTGGCGGTTCTCGATCCCGGTACGTCCGTGGCTGGGGTGTTTACGCGCTCGGCCACACGCGCTGCTCCTGTGCTGGACTGTCAGGATAAGATCGGCGGCGCCAACGATGGACCGGCGGCGATTTTGGTGAATTCGGGCAACGCAAACGCGTTCACCGGCCATTACGGCCAGACCTCGGTTGTCGAGGTGACGCAAGCGGTCGCCACCGCGACCGGCGTTCCGGTTGAGAGGGTCTTTACCTCATCTACCGGCGTGATCGGAGAACCTCTGCCGCATGATCGCATCGTCGCGCAGCTTGAAGCGCTGAAATCCGACCTCAGCCGTCACGCGATCGAGGACGCGGCGCGGGCCATCATGACCACCGATACCTTCCCGAAAGGGGCCTCTGCGCAGGTCGAGATCGATGGCAAAACAGTCTCTATTGCGGGGATCGCCAAGGGATCGGGCATGATCGCGCCAGACATGGCGACGATGCTGGTCTACATCTTCACCGACGCTGTGGTTGACCAATCAGCGCTGCAATCCATGCTGGGCGCGCAGACCGACCGGACCTTCAACTGCATCACCGTCGATAGCGATACCTCGACCTCGGACAGCCTTTTGCTGTGCGCAACCGGTGCGTCGGGTGTAGATGCCACCGGCAATGCGGCCTTCGCCGAGGCGTTGGAAACCGTGATGTTGGACCTCGCGCAACAGGTTGTGCGCGATGGCGAAGGGGCGACGAAGTTCGTGGAAATCCGCGTGACCGGAGCCGCCTCGAACGCAGATGCCAAGGTGCATGGGCTAGCGATTGCGAACTCCCCTCTGGTGAAAACCGCCATCGCAGGTGAGGACCCAAACTGGGGCCGCGTCGTCATGGCCATCGGCAAATCCGGAGCCGCAGCAGATCGCGACCTGCTGAGCATTTCCTTCGGCGATATTCTGGTCGCTGAAAAAGGCTGGGTCAGCCCCGACTATCGTGAAGAAGACGCGGCCGCCTATATGAAAGGCCAAGATCTTGTTATCGCAGTCGATCTTGGGCTGGGTGAGGGGCAATCCACCGTTTGGACCTGCGACCTGACCCACGGCTATATCGAGATCAACGCGGATTATCGCTCGTGAAAACAGTTCTGGTATCCGCTGTCGCCCTGATCGACATCGAGGGCCGCGTTTTGCTGGCCCAACGTCCCGAGGGCAAATCCATGGCTGGTCTGTGGGAATTCCCCGGTGGCAAGATCGAACCCGGCGAAACCCCCGAGGCCGCCCTGATTCGCGAATTGCACGAGGAACTTGGTATCGACACCTGGGCCTCCTGCCTCGCGCCGCTGACCTTCGCCAGCCACAGCTACGACGATTTCCACCTGCTCATGCCGCTGTTTGCCTGCCGCAAATGGGAGGGGATACCGCAGTCGAAAGAAGGTCAGGCGCTGAAATGGGTGCGGGCTAATGATCTGCGCAATTACCCGATGCCAGCGGCGGATGTACCGCTGATTCCGATACTGCGGGATTGGTTGTAGTTTAGACGCAGACAAAAGCTTGAAGGCGGCTACGAGTAGCTAACTTACTTCGTAAACCCTTCAACTGCGTTGAAAGATGCGGGTCGCTTTGATCAATGGCTCAATGAAAACGCCGTAAAGCGTCCGATAGTCTTCCGTCTCAGGGCCGATGCCAAACTGAAGCTCTTCTCGGCCCTGAGGAACGTAGAGCGTTCCACCCATCCGATCCCAGATTGCTAGTCCGCCACCCATGTTTTTGTCCCAGTGTTTAGGGTCGCTCGAATGGTGGATCTGATGCATCGCCGGTGAAATCAACCACTTCTCGACTTTAGGTCCATAGCTAACCCAGATCGGGCTATGACGTAGAACCCCTCCGATAAGGTTCGATCCAAAGAAAATGATGTTGGCTCCACCGATTTGGTAGGCTGTCAGATGACTTCCGAACAAGCCCAAAAAAACACCATTTACGATTGCTGCCGAGCTTATGACCCCGACTGCAAAGAATAGCCCATCAATCGGGTGATGCCGTTCAGCTGTCGCAAAATTCAAGTGCTCTGCCGAGTGGTGAATCTTGTGGAACTCCCATAGCACTGGAATTTTGTGCTGAAGGTAGTGCAGCCACCAACGCATGAAGTCGTTGACCAGATACAGCGTTACGGTCAGCGCGACAGCAACCCAAATGGAGCCACCCGCATCCTGCAGATCCGCACCCAAACCTCTGATCCAATCGGTAGTCATAGGAGTCAGCTGCCAAAGAGCTTTAGAAATCCAATCGAGGCTGAGCGCAAAGATGACGGGATTGGCCACTAGAAGAACGTAGTCAATAAGCGCTGATCGGGACCCCCAAACCTCTTTCTCAAAGAAGACGGAAACGAACCTTCTGTCATCTCCACTAACGCGATGTGCAATGATCGCGATGCTCATTCCGCACAGGACATAAACCCAAAAAAAACGCAGATTTGCATTGCCAGTAATACCAGAGATTTTGGAGACGGCTATCTGCGCCAACTCTGATAGATCCATCATGTCGTGCCTAAACGAGGTTTCCTGTATCAGTCTTAAGTCTCATGCAAAATCGGCGGAAATATGACGCGATTCTTGGTTCCGTTACAAATGAGATACGTGTCAGTTTTGAAAACCATGCACCGGGTGAGGTTCAATCGAGACCTGATTGTCGAGACTAAAAATAGCTTTGGCAGCATGGGTTGTACGCCTCCGACGGGCTGATCGCTTCTCTGTTACAATTCGTAAGAATTGAGAAAACATCAGGCAAAACTTGACGCTGATCGTGACCGTGCTCTTAATCGGGGCATTGGCGTTCGGGCACCATCCCGGACCCGCCATTTCCGACCCGGGGAGGGGTCGGGTGGGGAGGAGAAAGAGATTGGCTCAGACGCAGTTGGGCGCTGAAGGGATGCAGTCCCTTCCGGCGCTGCTACATCGCAATGCGACAGAGTTCGGGGATGCCCCGGCTTATCGGGAAAAGGAATTTGGGATCTGGCAATGCTGGACCTGGGCGGAAGCCGCTAAGGAAATCCGCGCCATCGCGCTTGGGTTCCTGGAGTTGGGCGTTGAGAAAGGCGACCACATCGCTGTCATCGGTCGCAACCGTCCGGCGCATTACTGGTCGATGGTGGCTGCTCAGATGGTGGGCGCGGTTCCGGTGCCTCTGTATCAGGACTCGGTCGCGGAAGAGATGGCCTATGTGCTGGAACATTGCGGCGCGAAATTTGTCGTCTGCGGTGATCAGGAACAGGTCGACAAGGTCATCGAGATTCAGGAAAACCTGCATCAGGTCAAACACATCCTCTATACCGACAAGCGCGGGATGCGGAAGTATGACCACTCTCAGATGAACGCGCTTGAGGACATCATGGCCGAAGGCAGCGCTGGGCACGCGCGGTTCGATACCGAGCTGGACAAGCGCACCGCGGCGATCACTTATGACGATACTTGCGTTATGCTCTACACCTCCGGCACGACGGGCAAGCCCAAGGGTGTTGTGCTGTCGAACCGGAATGTCATTGAAAGCGCCAAGAACTCGGCCGAGTTCGATCATCTGACGCGGAACGAAGACATTCTGTCCTACCTGCCGATGGCCTGGGTGGGTGATTTCATCTTCTCGATCGGTCAGTCCTATTGGTGCGGCTTCTGCGTGAACTGCCCCGAAAGCGCCGACACAATGATGACGGACCTGCGTGAGATCGGGCCGACCTATTTCTTTGCCCCTCCGCGTGTTTTTGAAACGCAGCTAACTAACGTGATGATCCGGATGGAGGATGCGGGTAAGCTGAAGCGCAATATGTTCCACCACTTCATGGCCCATGCCAAGAAGGTCGGTGGTCTGTTGCTGGACGGCAAGCCGGTGGGCTTTGGCGACAAGCTGAAATACGCGCTGGGCAATATGCTGGTTTACGGCCCGTTGAAGGATACGCTTGGATACGGACGGTTCCGCGTAGGCTATACCGCGGGTGAGGCCATCGGGCCGGAAATCTTTGATTTCTATCGCTCTTTGGGCATCAACCTCAAACAGCTCTATGGTCAGACCGAAGCGACTGTCTTTATCACGCAACAGCCGGACGGCGAGGTGCGGGCGGATACGGTCGGCGTTCCAGCCCCTGCGGTCGAGTTGAAAATCGACGATACGGGCGAGATCCACTACCGCTCACCCGGTGTGTTTGTCGAATACTACAACAACCCGGACTCGACGGCCTCCACCAAGGATGCTGAGGGTTGGGTTGCGACAGGGGATGCCGGGTTCATCGAGGAAAGCTCGGGCCATTTGCGGATCATCGACCGCGCAAAGGATGTGGGCAAAATGGCCGATGGGTCTATGTTCGCGCCGAAATATGTCGAGAACAAGCTGAAATTCTATCCCGATATTCTTGAGGTCGTGCTGTTTGGCAACGGCAAGGATCGCTGCGTGGCCTTCATCAATATCGACCTGACGGCGGTCGGAAACTGGGCCGAGCGCAACAACGTGGCTTACGCATCCTACCAGGAATTGGCAGGCCATCCGCGTGTGTTAGAGACAATTAAGGCCCACGTGGAAGAGGTAAACAAGTCGGTCGCAGCGGATGAGATGCTGTCGGGTTGTCAGGTGCATCGCTTTGTGGTTCTGCACAAGGAACTGGACGCCGATGATGGCGAGATGACCCGGACCCGCAAGGTGCGGCGCGGTTTTGTCGAGGACAAGTTCCAAGACATTATCGCCGCGCTTTATGACGGGTCCTCGAGCGTTTCGACGACAACCGAAGTGACCTATGAGGATGGGCGCAAGGGGTCGATTTCTGCGACGCTAGAGATCGTTGATGCGCCGGTTGTGTCGGTCGCGCAGCACAAGGTTGCGGCGGAATGATGGGCCGTTCGAGCGCCGCTCGACCTGCGGTCATCGCCCCGCCCGCCGTCCCGTTTTTGCGTAAGTCTGGGAGAGGCTGATGCTGGATAATTCCGAAGGATATGTCACCGAAGACGGCCGCAAGATCGGTGGTGTGGTGATGGAGATGAAAAACATCACCCTGCGATTTGGCGGCGTGGTGGCGATCAAGGATATCTCGTTTGATATTCGCGAGGGCGAAATCCGCGCCATTATCGGGCCGAACGGGGCTGGCAAGTCCTCGATGCTGAATGTGATCTCGGGGTTTTATGTCCCGCAGGAGGGGGAGGTTTGGTTCCACGGCTCCAAGCGCCCTCCGATGCGGCCGTTTGAGGTGGCACAGCAGGGGATTGCGCGGACCTTCCAGAACATTGCCCTGTTCGAAGGCATGAGCGTCCTAGACAACGTCATGACCGGACGCCTGAGCTTTATGAAGACCAATATCCTTCAGCAGGCTTGGTGGAAGGGGAAGGCCGAAGCGGAAGAGACCGAGAATCGTGAGGCGGTTGAGAGGATCATTGACTTCCTTGAGATCCAGCACATCCGCAAGACGCCTGTGTCACGCCTGCCCTACGGGTTGAAGAAGCGGGTGGAGCTTGCGCGTGCTCTGGCGGCGGAGCCGAAGCTGCTGCTGTTGGATGAACCCATGGCGGGCATGAACGTCGAAGAGAAAGAGGATATGAGCCGCTTCATCCTCGATGTGAATGATGAATTTGGCACCACCATCGCTCTGATCGAACACGACATGGGCGTGGTGATGGATCTAAGCGATCGGGTCGTCGTGATGGATTACGGCAAGAAAATTGGCGACGGCACGCCCGACGAGGTGCGCAACAACCAAGAGGTCATCGACGCCTATCTGGGGGTCAGCCATGACTGACATCGGAGTAGTAAATTGGGGAGGCACCAATGCCTGAACAACTCGTATTTGCGATGGAGGTCATCCTCAACGGTCTGATGGCCGGGGTGCTTTATGCGCTGGTCGCGCTGGGCTTTGTGCTGATCTACAAGGCCTCGGGGATTTTCAATTATGCCCAAGGGGTTATGGCGCTTTTTGCGGCGATGACGCTGGTTGGGATCATGAAGGGGCAGGTGCCGTTTGCCCATCTGATCAATGCGATTTTCGGGACGCATATCCACTACTTTGGCTGGAACGTGCCTGCGCTCTTGGCGATCCTTTTGACCATGGCGGTGATGGTATTGCTGGCCTGGGCGGTGCAGCGCTTCGTCATGCGCCATCTGGTCGGACAAGAGCCGATCATTCTGTTCATGGCCACCATTGGTCTGGCTTACTTCCTTGAGGGCGTGGCCGACCTTATGTGGGGGTCTGAGATCAAGACGCTTGACGTAGGTCTGCCGCAAGGCATCAACCTGTGGATTGATGAAACGACCTACAACATCTTCGACTACGGCTTCTTCATCGACAATCTGGACATCGTGGCGACGATCATCGCGGCGCTTCTGGTGGCAGCTCTGGTCGCATTCAGCCAGTACACCAAACAGGGCAGGGCAATGCGCGCTGTTGCAGATGACCATCAGGCGGCGCTGTCGGTTGGGATTTCGCTGAACTTCATCTGGGTCATGGTCTGGTCGGTCGCCGGGTTCGTAGCTCTGGTCGCAGGGATCATGTGGGGCACCAAATCGGGCGTGCAGTTCTCGCTATCGCTGATCGCGCTTAAGGCGCTGCCGGTGCTGATGCTGGGTGGCTTCACCTCGATCCCCGGAGCCATTGTCGGCGGGCTGATCATCGGCGTGGGCGAGAAGCTGTTCGAATTCGCCTTAGGACCTGCGCTGGGCGGCGCGACAGAGAACTGGTTTGCCTACGTGCTGGCGCTGATCTTCCTCGTGTTCCGTCCTCAGGGCCTGTTCGGCGAGAAGATCATCGAGAGGGTGTAGCGATGACCAAGCTGATCGCCATCATCAACGTCATCGCATGGGCCGGGTTCTGGGCGTTTGGGTATATCGCCCTCACCTCGGACGATCTGTCCGAAGGCCAGCTCACTATCGCGGCAATCCTGGCTTTTGCGGGTCTGATCATGGGCGTTCTGGCCTATTTGAAACTGGTCCGCGCGTCTGAGGCGAGCGGATACGCCAAGGGCTCAAACCAATTGGACGCCGCGGCCCGGAACCGGGCGCAGGAAGAATGGGGAAAGTAAGACATGTTCTATCGTGAGGCCGGGGATTTCAAAACCTCGTACATTGCTGACAGCCAGACTTTCCCGATCAAGTTTGACCGGTATCGCTACTATGTCGTGCTGGCGGTGGCGTTCGGGATCATTCCCTTCATCATCAACGACTATTGGGCCAACGCGCTGCTGCTGCCCTTTCTGATCTATGCCATCGCGGCGATCGGGCTGAACATCCTTGTGGGTTATTGCGGGCAAGTCTCGCTGGGCACCGGGGGGTTCATGGCTGTGGGTGCCTATGCCTGCTACAAGCTGATGACTGCTTTCCCGGATGTCAGCATGTTCATCCACGTGATCCTTGCCGGAGGTATCACGGCCTTTGTTGGCGTGTTGTTCGGCTTGCCGAGCCTCAGGATCAAGGGTTTCTATCTGGCCGTGGCGACGCTGGCGGCGCAGTTCTTCCTGGTGTGGCTCTTTAACCGGGTGCCATGGTTCTACAACTACTCGGCTTCGGGACAGATCAACGCGCCGGAACGGGATGTGTTTGGCATCATCATCACCGGCCCGAATGCTCCGGCATGGGCGACCTATCTGTTCTGCCTAATCTTCCTGACCGTCTGCGCCATCCTTGCGCGCAACCTGACGCGGGGCACCACGGGCCGGACCTGGATGGCGATCCGCGACATGGATATCGCTGCCGAGATCATTGGCGTGAACCCCCTCAAGGCCAAACTGACCGCCTTTGCCGTCAGTTCATTCTTCGTCGGCATCGCAGGGGCGCTGTTCTTTGCGGTCTATCTGGGCGCAGTCGAAGTCGGTGAGGTCTTTGGCATCCAGAAATCATTCCTCGTGCTCTTCATGGTCATTATCGGCGGATTAGGGTCTATTTTTGGATCCTTTGCGGGGGCTGCTTTCCTTGTGCTGTTGCCAGTCGTGCTGAAGCTGATCGGCGTAGACCTGCTGGGTTGGCCCACGGACATCGTGGCGCACCTGAACCTCGTGATCGTAGGCGGGCTGATCATCATGTTCCTGATCCTCGAACCACATGGGCTGGCGCAGCTGTGGCGTGTCGCCAAGGAGAAACTCAGACTCTGGCCATTCCCGCACTAGGGACAGGCCCAATCAAAAAAGACGGGTGCAAACGCCCGAACCCACCATCGGATCAATCAAGGGAGGAGACACCCGATGAACAAGAAACTGGCAACCCTGGCGCTGGGCGCCGTGATGGCCGCAGGCCCGGTCATGGCCGACCTTGTGTTCCCGTCGCTCAGCTACCGGACGGGTCCCTACGCGGCAGGCGGTATTCCGTTTGCTGACGGTTACGCCGACTATTTCACCCTGCTGAATGAACGCGATGGCGGCATCGGGGGTGTTCCAGCCAAGGTTATCGAATGCGAAACCGGCTATAACACTGAAAAAGGTGTGGAATGCTATGAATCGACCAAGGGCGAAGGTGCGCTGGTCTATCAACCACTCTCCACTGGGATTACCTATCAGCTGATCCCGAAAGTGACGGCAGATGGCATCCCGCTGCACACGATGGGATATGGCCGGACCTCGGCTGCGAATGGCGAGGTGTTCAGCCATGTGTTCAACTATCCGGCCAACTACTGGAACGGAGCTTCGGGCGCGATCAACTATCTGCTGGATGAAAACGGCGGAGACCTGAGCGGCAAGAAAATCGCGCTGGTCTACCACAACTCTGCCTACGGCAAAGAGCCGATCCGCACACTGGAAACGCTGGCCGAAAAGCACGGCTACGAGCTGTCTCTGCTGCCTGTCGACCACCCAGGTCAGGAGCAGAAGTCGCAGTGGCTGCAAATCCGCCGCGAAAAGCCCGATTTTGTGATCATGTGGGGCTGGGGCGTCATGAACCAAGTTGCGGTTCAGGAAGCGGCCAACATTCGCTTCCCGATGGAGAACTTCATTGGCGTCTGGTGGTCAGGTGCTGAATTCGATGTCGAGCCCGCGGGTGAAAAAGCAACCGGCTACAAGGCGCTGACCTTCACGGGCCTAGGTATGGACTATCCGGTCTATGACGATCTGCAGAAATACGTCGTCGATGCCGGTAAAGCCGCAGGTGCAGGCGATCAACTGGGTACGGTTCAGTATAACCGCGGTCTCTATGCTGCGATGTTGGCGGCTGAGGCGGTAAAGACTGCTCAGGAAATGCACGGCACGGCCGAGATCGACGCGTCGATGATGCGCGATGGCATGGAGGCGTTGGAAATTACAAATGCCAAGATGGAAGGTCTGGGCATGGTCGGTTTCGGACCGGAATTCTCGGTTTCCTGTGAAAACCATGGCGGCCCCGGTCTTGTGGGCGTGGTCCAGTGGGATGCAGCAGCCGGAACCTGGAACCCGGTTCAGGACTTCAAACCGACAGATGCCGAAGTCATCAACGCTCTGATCGCAGAAGACTCAGCGGCTTATGCGGCTGAAAACAATATCGAAACGCGCTGCAACTAAAGCGCTCTGAACCAAGCGGGGCGGCGGTTTGCTGCCGCCCTGACCCGAACACGCGAACGAGGATAGGCGCTGATGCTGGATGCGGCCCAAACCACGGATGTGCAGGCGGAAACCCTGCTTGAGGTCAACAATATCGAGGTGATCTACAATCACGTGATCCTCGTGCTGAAGGGCGTCAGCCTGACGGTTCCCAAAGGCGGCATCACCGCGCTGCTGGGGGGGAATGGCGCGGGCAAAACCACGACGCTCAAGGCAGTGTCGAACCTGCTGCATTCCGAACGGGGCGAGGTCACCAAGGGCTCGATCAAATATCGCGGTCAAAGCGTGCATGAAAGCGACCCGGCGGATCTGGTGGAAAAAGGCGTCATTCAGGTGATGGAGGGGCGCCACTGTTTCGAGCACCTCACGGTCGAGGAAAACCTGCTGACCGGGGCCTATACCCGCAAGGACGGTAATGCCGCGATCCAGAGTGACCTGGAGCTGGTTTACAATTACTTCCCGCGCCTGAAAGAGCGCCGCAAAAGTCAGGCGGGCTATACCTCGGGCGGGGAACAGCAGATGGTCGCGATGGGCCGCGCGCTAATGTCACGGCCCGAGACGATCCTGCTGGATGAACCCTCAATGGGGCTTGCCCCGCAGCTGGTCGAAGAGATTTTCGGCATCGTAAGAGATCTGAACGAGAAAGAGGGCGTCTCGTTCCTTTTGGCCGAGCAGAACACCAACGTGGCGCTCAGGTTTGCGCATTACGGCTATATTCTGGAATCCGGGCGCGTGGTGATGGACGGCCCTGCTGCCGAACTGCGTGAGAACCCGGATGTGAAGGAATTCTATCTCGGCATGTCGGACGAAGGCCGCAAAAGCTTTCGCGATGTGCGCTCGTACCGCCGCCGCAAGCGGTGGTTGTGATCTGATGGAGGATATGGCGATGACCTATTTCGATGCACTCGAAACGCGCTCGGCGGATCAGCGCGCCTCAGATCAGGCGGTGGCGCTGCAGGCGCAACTAGAACGGGCGCGGTCTGCGCCTGGGTTTATGGCGCATTTCGCTGAAACAGACACTAATACGGTGAAAACGGCCGAAGACCTGCCCTTGCTACCGGTGTTGCGCAAGTCGGACCTGACCCGCGCGCAAGGGGAGCGCTCGCCCTTTGGCGGCTTTACGGTCAAACCGGCGAGGCACTTTCACCATGTGTTCCAATCCCCCGGCCCGATATATGAGCCGGGCAGCACCGACTACGATTGGTGGCGCATGGGTCGCTTCCTGAACGCCGCCGGTGTTGGCGCGGGCGACATCGTTCAGAATTGCTTTGGCTATCACCTGACGCCTGCGGGCATGATCTTTGAAAACGGCGCTCGCGCGGTTGGCGCGGCTGTTCTGCCTGCCGGGACCGGCCAGACCGAGCTGCAGGTGACCGCCGCCCGCGACGTTGGATGCACGGCCTATGCGGGCACGCCGGACTATCTGAAAGTCATTCTGGACAAGGCCGATGCCATGGGCGTTGCGCTGAGTTTCTCCAAGGCCGCTGTGGGTGGTGGCGCGCTGTTCCCGTCGTTGCGGCAGGAATATGCGGATCGCGGCATTGCCTGTCTGCAATGCTATGCCACGGCCGATCTGGGCAATATCGCCTATGAGAGCGCCGCGATGGAGGGGATGATTCTGGACGAACACGTCATCGTAGAAATCGTCACCCCTGGCACCGGCACTCCGGTTTCGCCCGGTGAGGTTGGTGAGGTCGTGGTGACCTCTCTCAACCCGGATTACCCGCTGATCCGGTTTGCGACCGGCGACCTGTCGGCCATCATGCCGGGTCAGTCGCCTTGCGGTCGTACGAACGCTCGGATCATGGGATGGATGGGGCGTGCCGATCAGACCACCAAAATCAAGGGCATGTTCGTCCGGCCCGAGCAGGTGGCCGCGCTGGTCGACAAACATGCCGAGATCGTCAAAGCCCGCGTGATCGCAGCCCGTCAGGGTGAGATGGATACAATGACCGTCCAGATCGAGAGTGCTGGTGGCGATGACATGGCTTATGCGAAATCCGTGGCCGAAGTGCTGAAGCTGAAAGGCGCGATCGAGGTTGTGGCCCCCGGGTCCTTGCCCAAGGATGGCCTGGTGATCGAGGATCAGCGCGTCTATGACTGATATCTGCGGCGTTTGATGCCGCAGATTTGTTGCTAGATTTGTTGCTCTGGGCACTGGCGTTTCCTAGCGTTTTAGTCGAGAAAGAGGACGCCCTCGTCCCTTACAAGCCCGGAAAATGGCCCAGATCGAATATTCTGAAAATGGATCACGAAACCGCGGCGTGCGTGGCACGCGGCTGTTGGCGGCCATCGCCTATATCGTAGCGGCCGCCTGCTTGTTGCCGATGGTCGCGGTGGTCCTAGCGGCGCTGACCGGTGGCACGGAAACCATCTCGCATCTGGCTGAAACCGTATTGCCGCGCTACACGATGACCACCGCCATATTGGTGGTTCTGGTGGCCGTGGGCACGTTCAGCATCGGGACCGGGGCCGCGTGGCTGGTGACAATGACGCGGTTCCCTGGCGTACGCCTGTTGGAGATCGCGCTGGTCCTGCCATTGGCCTTCCCCGCCTACGTTTTGGCCTATGCCTACACGTTCATATTGGATCATCCCGGTATCGTGCAGGCCACGCTGCGCGATGTGACGGGTTGGGGGCCGCGCGACTACTGGTTCCCCGAAATCCGCTCGACCGAGGGCGCGGCGGTGATGCTGACGCTGGTGCTATACCCCTATGTCTACCTGCTGGCGCGGGCGGCGTTCCTGCAGCAAAGCGCCACCGCGTTTCTGGCGGCGCGGGCGTTGGGAAACAGCCCCTGGCTGGCGTTCCGGCGGGTCTCGCTGCCGATGGCGCGCCCGGCCATTGCCGGAGGCGTTCTTCTGGCGATCATGGAGACCATTGCCGATTTCGGAACCGTCTCGTATTTTGGCGTCCAGACCTTCGCCACGGGCATTTATACCAGTTGGTTTTCGCTGGGAGATCGTGCAGGCGCCGCACAACTGGCTTTGTGTCTGCTGACCTTCGCGCTTGTGTTGGCTGTGGCTGAACGCACTCGGCGCGGCAAGGCCAAGTACTATCAAGCGGGCAAGCAACATGCAGCTCTGCCCGCAGCGCAACTGACTGGATGGCGCGCGATCGGGGCTTTTGCCCTCTGCGCCATTCCCGTGTTTTTCGGGTTCCTTCTGCCGTTGGTCGTTTTGTTCGAGATGGGGTTGAAATCCGAGCAGAACCTGCTGTCGCCCCGCTACCTCGGCTTCATTCAGAACTCGCTGACCCTTGCCGGGACGGCTGCTGTCATCACAGTTATTGCGGCCGTCAGTGTTGGGTTCTTTCAGCGCTTGAGGCCGGGGCGGCCCTCGACCATCGCGGGCTATATCGCGCGGCTGGGCTATGCGGTGCCGGGCGGGGTGATCGCCGTTGGCCTGCTGGTGCCTTTTGCCAGCTTTGACAATGCGTTGGACGCGTGGATGCGCGCGACATTTGATGTATCGACGGGCCTGCTGGTGACCGGGTCTATCTGGCTGCTGGTGGCGGCCTATATGGTGCGGTTCCTTGCGGCGGCCCTAAGTGCCTATGAAGGCGGGCAGAGTACGGTTCACGCCAATATGGACGCCGCAGCCCGGTCTTTGGGGCAGACGCCTCTGGGTACACTGAGGCGGGTGCATCTGCCGATCCTGACGCCCTCATTGCTGACGGCCTTGTTGATCGTCTTTGTCGACGTGATGAAGGAATTGCCCGCAACGCTGATCATGCGCCCCTTCAACTTTGACACGCTGGCGGTACAGGCCTACCGGCTGGCTTCGGACGAGCGGCTCGAGGGGGCGGCGGTGCCATCCTTGGTCATTCTGGCCGTTGGATTACTGCCTGTGATCCTGATATGTCGACAAGTCGGACGGCGGTAACACCCGTTGACGAATTATGGCCCGCTTGCGCATCGGGCTTGATTCAGTCGCGTTTTCCGGCAAGGCTTGGGGTATGAACATGCAGCCTCCCAGCCGGTTCCCTACAAACTCGGCCCAGATGCCCGTCGCGTTCGACCGGCGCGAGATGTCCCATATCCTGTCCGTCTATGGTAAGATGGTCGCCGCCGGAGAATGGCGCGACTACGGAATTTCCAACCTGCGCGACATGGCGATTTTTTCGATCTTCCGACGGACCGCCGAGCATCCGATCTACCGGATCGAGAAGCACCCCCGTCTGCGCCAAAAGCAGGGGATGTATTCCGTTGTGGGGATGGACGGACGGATTCTGAAACGCGGCCATGACCTGCGCACGGTCTTGCGGGTATTGGAGCGCAAGCTGATCCGCTCAGTTTCCCCGGATTAGAGCCTTTTATGGGCCGTCACAGGCCCGTCGCCTTGCGTCTCTATGCGCGTGATGGCCTGATCCAAGGCCTCGTAAGCGACCGCCATGTGATGCGCATTGGCATGCAACAGCATATTCGGTCCTGAAACCCATGCGACATGGCCTTTCCAAAACAATAGATCGCCGCGTTTGGCCTCTGATCCTTCGGGCAGATTGATACCAAGGGCCTTTTCCTGATCGCCGCTGTCGCCGGGACACGCCATACCGCAGGCCAGCAACCCCACCTGAACCAGTCCAGAACAGTCGATCCCGAACCGACTGTTGCCGCCCCACAGATATGGGGTGCCCAGAAACAACTCGGCCACAGCGACAGGATCACGGTTCAATTCGGCAATCGGGGCCGTGTGGGTTTTTGGGATGAAGCCCAGTTCAGTTTCAACAAACCTATCCGCTTGGGAGAGCGCGTGTACGGAGCTGCCAAAACTCAGCGAGGCCAGATCGCGGGTTTTCATATCCGCCTGTTCATAGGCATGTGTGGCGGGTGCAACAATCCTATGGGTCGTGGTCTGTTGCGGCCCCAATTGGGCCGAGCGAACCCATCCGACATAGCCATCCTTGTCAGCCTTGATACGACTCCACCCGTTTTTCTGCTCTGCAAGCTGTACTGTGTCTCCGAACAGCAACTGACGATCGCGCAGGCCATCAGGGCTGCGCAGCAGGTCAACGACCGGGTCCAAGACGCGAAGCTGGGTCATAGGCCCAAGATATCGGGCAGTGCGGTCAGTAGGGCGCGTGGGCCTTGCCCCAGACCTCCCTTGCTGCGACCCGGTTGCTTGCTGGGCTGCCAGGAATAGATGTCGAAATGCATGTAATTGCTGTCTTCAACAAAGCGGCGCAGGAACAGAGCTGCGGTGATGGAGCCTGCAAAACCGCCCGAGGGCGCGTTGTCCAGATCGGCGATGCCGGGTTCGATCATCGCCTCATAGGGCGTATGGAAAGGCATGCGCCAGACCGGATCAGCGGCTTGGGCAGCAGCTTTGCTCAGCGCCCCGGCGGCCCGGTCGTCATCGGTGTAGAACGGCGCCAGATCAGGCCCCACGGCCACACGGGCCGCACCGGTCAGGGTCGCCATCGAGATCACGAGATCAGGTTTCCCCTCATCCGCCAGCGCTAGCGCATCAGCCAAAACCAGCCGCCCCTCGGCATCGGTGTTG
This sequence comes from Ruegeria sp. AL11, assembly GCF_056540865.1. NCBI lineage: Bacteria > Pseudomonadati > Pseudomonadota > Alphaproteobacteria > Rhodobacterales > Roseobacteraceae > Ruegeria > Ruegeria sp. AL11. Next base: position 255,383 of record NZ_JBQFXO010000002.1, on the reverse strand, counting down.
TTGATCTCGACGGTCAGACCCTTGCGCGAAGTCAGGATATCCCCGGGTCGGAAGGCGTTTCCAGCCACCGCATTCTCAACCGCCGGGATCAGCACCCGCAGCTGTAGCGGCAGGCTCAGCGCCATGATCATCCGGGCAAGGCCCAGAACATTGGCGGCACCCCCCATGTCCTTTTTCATCAGACCCATCGACGCGCCCGGTTTCAGATTCAGCCCGCCGGTATCGAAACACACACCCTTGCCGACAAGCGTCAACGTCGGCCCGGTCGCGCCCCAATTCATCTCGATCAGGCGCGGGGCCTGATCTGCGGCTCGTCCGACCGTGTGGATCATCGGGAAGTTCTGCTCCAGCAACGCGTCGCCGGTGATCGTTTTGCAGGTGGCTCCGAATTCGTCCGCCAACGCCTCGGCTGCCGCTTGCAGTTGATCCGACCCCATATCGGAGGCTGGCGTGTTGACCAGATCGCGGGTCAGCGCCTCGGCATTTGCCAGTACCTCCAACCGCGCGGCATCAACGCCTTCGGGAGCTACCAGACGCGCTTTAGCGGCGGATTGAGGCGCATAGCGATCAAAGGCGTAGCCGGTCAGCAACCAGCCCAGACACTCCATCTCCAGATGCTCCGTCGGAACGCCCGCTGCGATGTGATAGCCGCCTTCCGGCAGCGCATCCGCCGCAGCGGCCAGAGGGAACCGCTTGCGGGCGCGCTTGCTCTGGGTCCCGTATCCGGCCAGCGCAAACCCCGCACCGCCCTCCGTGCTTGGCACGGTCAGGACTTGACCCAAAGCGCCCTTGAACCCGTTTGCCGTTACCCAATTTCGGATGTGATCGGACTGACCGGCCAGCCAATCGTCCAGATCAGGTTGCGCCACCACATGCAGCGGCACAGAGGTGTTAGAGGGTTGGGCAAAGCTGAGGGTCATAGTCGTCTCGGGCTGAGTGAATTTGCGACCAGACTATCCGCCTGCGGCCTGCCCGCAACCCCCGTCACACCGAAAGGTCCTGCTGATCCCAGATCGCGGTCAGAGAGCGCTCTCCAACCCGGATCAACCGCCCCAGCGTTGCACCTGCTGCAACAGCATCACCCGCATCCACAGTACCGGCGACATCACCCGCAACCCGCGCCAGCGCCGTCATTCCGGTCTGATCGGCGATCGCCACCAGCGATTTGGAGCATTTGCGCAAGGCCTGCCAATCGCGCTGCCGCCAATGCCGTTCGCAATTCGAAAGACGCACGGCCAGTTCCTCGACCGTGCGGCACAGCACGTCCAACGCGTTCTTGTCGCCCAATTGCCGGTACAGCCCGCTGAGGCGATCCGGATCCAGTCGCACGGTTTCCTTGTGTTCAAGCCTGAGTATGTTTTCCACCACATTCACCCTAGTTTCGTCGCCCCCACGGCGTGGCTATGATCCTTGCTGTCAATTCCTTTGCAAAACCTTGCGATGAATTTGGATAATGGCTCGAATTTTTCTTGAATTCGGTTTACAGCAGCCTACGCAACGAAAGACGGGAATGCCGAAATGGATTTAGCCAAACCTTTGCCGACCTATCTGGTGAAACGGTATCACGGCTGGAAAGCGACGACCTATTCCGAAAATCAGGTCTGGTATCGGCGTTTGGCGGATGAGGGGCAGCGCCCACGTGCGATGGTGATTTGCTGTTGCGACAGCCGGGTTCATGTGACCGCGATCTTCGGTGCCGATCAGGGCGAGTTCTTCATTCACCGCAACATTGCCAACCTGGTGCCGCCTTACGCTCCGGATGGGGATCACCACGGGACCAGTGCAGCCATCGAATATGCGGTGACCGCGTTGAAAGTGGCGCACCTGATCGTGCTTGGTCATTCGCAATGCGGTGGGGTGCAGGGCTGTATCGACATGTGCAAGGGTGAAGCTCCGCAGCTGGAAGCAAAAGAAAGCTTTGTTGGCCGTTGGATGGATATCCTCAAGCCCAAGTACGAACAGGTCGCGGATATCGAAGATGGCGTCGAGCAGGCCCGCCAGTTTGAACGTCAGGCCGTCGTAGCGTCGCTGGAAAACCTGATGACCTTCCCGTTTGTGTCAGACGCGGTCAAGAACGACACGCTCAGCCTGCACGGGCTTTGGACAGATATCGGCGCGGGCGGGTTGGAGTGTTTCGACCCCTATCAGAAAAAGTTCGTTCCGGTCTGACGCCCTAGCATCGCGGTAGGCGGCGGTTCCGTCCAATTTTCTATGATATGCTCCGGACAAAGGAATTACCCTTTGGAGCATATTATGAAATTGATTAAGCGCGTTTTTCTTGGCCTGATCGTTGTTGTACTGGCACTGGTCGGCATTGCGTACCTGCTGCCCTCAAAAGCTGATGTATCCCGCAGTATCACCATCAACGCCGCGCCTGAGGTGATTTTTCCCTATGTGAACTCGATGCAGCAGACCGAGCATTGGTCACCCTGGTTGCACCGGGACCCCGAGACCAAGCTGACCTATTCCGGGCCAGAGTCGGGGGTTGGGAATATTTTGAACTGGAGCTCTGACGACCCGCAGGTCGGCACCGGATCGCAAGAGATCGTGGCGAGCGTCGAAAACCAAAGCGTCCAGACCGCGCTTGATTTCGGTCCGATGGGAACAGCCTCGGCCGCATTTGTCCTACAGCCCGATGGGGATCAGACTCAGGTTACGTGGGGGTTCAAGTCTGAGTTGGGTATGAATCCGATGTCTCGTTGGATGGGGGTGATGATGGACCGGTGGCTAGGCCCGGACTATGAGCGTGGTCTGATGAACCTCAAGGTTTTGGTGGAAGGGCAGGGATAGCCCTATCCTCGGAAACGCCCTTTAATTGCGTTTTGGCTCTGTCGCCAGCCAAGGCTGTTCGACTTTCATCCCCTGATAAATCGCGTGCAGGAAGGTATGTGCCACAACCGGATCGCTAGAAAAGGGCGAGACGTCCAGCTTTCCTTCTCGAATGCCTTCTTCAGCCTCGTAGACAACTGTATCGTTCTTCACGGTCACCAGAACCTGAAGCTCGGCCAGAGTTTCCGGGTCCACCGCTGTCGGATCGTCCGAAAGGATGACGAAGTCGGCGACCTTCCCAACTTCGATTGAACCCTTGTGATCCTCTTCGAAATGCTGCCATGCGGGCCAAATCGTCATGGCCTTGAGGGCGGTCATAACATCGACACGTTGATGCGGGCCAAGTATGTCGCCTGACCGGGTACGTCGCGTTACTGTCGCGGCCAGAACGCGCATGCTGTCGGGCAAGGCCACCGGCGCATCGTGATGCGTTCCGAACATCATTTCCCGCTCTCGTATCCATCCGGTCGGCGAGATATTCTCACCGTTGATCGGGCCGACGGTATGGTCGCGATGCCAGTCTCCCCAATAGAATGTGTGCATAGGAAAGACCGACGGGAATACACCCAAGCGCTTGAAACTGGCGACCTGATCCTCGCGCAGAAACTGGCCATGGATCAGAACCGGGCGGTTTCCGGGGTCGCCGTATTTCATTTGGGCTTCTACCAGAGCGGCGATCAGCATATCCGATGCGCCTTCGCCATTCGAATGCACCAGGATCTGAATGCCGTTCTCATAGCACCAGTTCACCGCGCCCTGAAGCTGCTCCATCGTGATCGCGGAATACCCGGCATAGCCTGCAGGGTAAGAGCCGACCGGGTCGTAATAGGGACGGTCGCGCAGCGCCGTGAAACCCTGGGGCGAGCCATCAATAGTAAGCTTGCAGCCGCCGACGCGGACCCTATTCGTGTAGTCCTCTGAGACATTGCCACCGATGTAGTCCTGTGCCTCCAGAACGTCCGGAAAGGCAACCACGTCAATGGGCAGTTCGCCAGCGGCTCCAACCTTTTTCAGCACCTCGACGATCTCGCCGGATGACCGGCCCTCTTGCCCGGTGGTGTATCCGAACCGCGCCCAAAGCTGGCTGCCGGCGCGGGCAAATTCAGCCAGACCGTCTTCGCCCAGATCACCAAGAAGAGGCACTAACAAGGCGAAAAACGCGTATTCTTCTAGTACGCCGTTGGGTTCTCCGTTTTCATCCCGCTGGATAACGCCGCCTGGCGGCGCTTCGGATTCGGCGGTGATGCCCGCCAGTTCCAGTGCCTTTGAGTTGCCCACACCCAGATGTCCGGATTGGTGGATGATCACGACAGGTATGGTGGTGGAAACCGCGTCCAGATCCTGGCGCGTGGGATGCCGCAATTCGGCCAGTTGCGCATTGTCATACCCAAAGCCAATGATCATGTTCGCGTTTTCCACGGCTTCGGCATTTGCCTCGGCCCATGCTGTCAGAGTGGCCTGCAGGCTGGCGATGTCTGTCACCTCGCCGTCCGGAGGTGCCAGCATGTTTGCCGACAAGGCTTGCAGCCCGCCCATCACAACGTGCCCGTGGCTGTCGACAAATCCAGGCAACATTGCTCGGCCTGCAAGATCGAATGCTGTGGTCCCATCGCCTTGATGCGCGGCCATATCGGCAAGCGATCCAACCGCCAGAATGCGGCCATCTCGGACCGCCACGGCCTCGGCCGAGGGTTGGTCATCATTGATCGTCAGAATGGGACCGCCGGAATAGATCGTATCGGCGATCTCTTGTGATGTCGCAGACAGCGGAGAAAGAATGGCGAGTATTATGAAAGGAACAGAGAAAATGCGCATCGTGAAACCCTTTGGATGGTTTTCTTAAGGCTATGGGCGCAACTTAGCACGGATTGCTGTGTCTGTCCTTTGTCTTGAACAGGATCATGGCTGAGCACACGCAAAGAAAAAGGGCCGCTTCTGACGAAACGGCCCCTTGCGAAGAATATCAGGTCAGGGATCAGCCCTTTTTCAGAACCTCACGACCCAGAAGCTCGGCAATCTGGACTGCGTTCAGGGCGGCACCCTTGCGCAGGTTGTCCGAGACGCACCACAGGTTGATCCCGTTTTCAACGGTCGAATCCTGACGGATGCGGCTGATGAAGGTTGCGAAATCGCCTACGCATTCGGTTGGAGAGACGTAGCCGCCGGCCTCACGCTTGTCGATCACCATGATACCCGGCGCTTCGCGCAGGATATCGCGCGCTTCATCCTCGTCGAGGAATTCCTCGAACTCGATGTTCACGGCCTCGGAGTGGCCAACGAATACAGGCACGCGAACGCAGGTGGCCGTGACCTTGATCGACGGATCGACGATCTTCTTGGTCTCGACAACCATCTTCCACTCTTCCTTGGTCGAGCCGTCTTCCATGAAGACGTCGATCTGAGGGATGACGTTGAAGGCGATCTGCTTCTGGAACTTCCTCGGCTCAACCTCGTTGATCGGGTTGTAGACGGCCTTGGTCTGTTCCCACAGCTCGTCCATACCCTCTTTGCCTGCACCGGACACCGACTGATAGGTGGACACGACAACGCGTTTGATCTTGGCGCGGTCATGCAGCGGCTTCAGCGCGACGACCATCTGCGCGGTCGAGCAGTTGGGGTTGGCGATGATATTCTTGTTTTTATAGTCGTGGATCGCCTGCGGGTTGCACTCGGGCACGATCAGCGGGATCTCGGGGTCGTAGCGGTAGAGCGACGAGTTGTCGATCACCACGCAGCCCGCCGTAGCGGCCTTGGGTGCATAGTCCTTGGTCGCGGCAGAGCCTACAGCGAACAGGGCCATATCCCAGCCGGTGAAATCAAAGGTGTCCAGGTCTTTGGTCGTGAGTGTCTTGTCGCCAAATGTCACCTCAGTACCCAGCGAACGACGGCTTGCCAGCACGGCAATTTCGTCCACGGGGAACTGGCGTTCCGCCAGGATGTTCAGCATTTCGCGGCCCACATTACCTGTGGCGCCGACGACGACGACGCGATAGCCCATTTCATGTCTCCAAAGTTAAGGACGCGCGTTCATAGCCGCGTTGCCGTCGGGACAAAAGAGCTTTTGCGCCGTATTTCGACGAATGACGCCGATTTGAGGCGCTTCACTCGCTCAGCAGGCGCTTGTAGAGGGCCACGAGGGTCTGTGCTTCACCTTGGATATCGAAATTCTGCTCAACATGGGCGCGGGCGGCCTGTCCGGCCTGGGATAGGGAATCACGGTTTTCCAGCATTTCTGCCGCCGCATTGGCCAGTGCCGGGATGTCACCCGGGTCCACCACCCGGCCCAGAGACGGGTCGGTCACGATCTCAGAAAACGCGCCGACATCGGTTGCAACAACGGGCACGCCGCAGGCCATCGCCTCAAGCGGGGTGAGGCCGAAGCCCTCCCACCGTTGGGGGGCGATGAACAGGTCCAGTACCTGATACCATTCGGCAATCTGATCGACCGTCACCTCGGGCATAAAGAGGATACGGTCCGACAGGCCCGCCTTGGCGACCTTGTCTTTCTGCTCGGCCAGAAAACCCGTGTGTTTATCCGTCGCGCGACCCATGACGATGCCCGAGACGCCCTCGGACCGGGCGCACAGATCAATCATGGCGTCGACGAAAGCGTCCGTACCTTTCTGATGGCGGATGCGTCCGTAGCAGCCTAGCAGCAGGCCGTCCGGCAGGCCCAGCCGTGCGCGAAGGGCGGCTTTGTCCTCAGGCGGGGTAAAGTCGTCCAGGTTGATGCCATGCATGATCACCTGCGCGTCCCGTTCCAGATAGCCTGCGGTCTTGCGCGAGGTCGCGACAATCGCGTCCATCTTGTCGATCAGCCATTTGGTATAGCCCGTATGCGCCCGTTGTGAGGCGCTGGTGAACAGCAGTTTCAGCTTCAACCGGAACACATTGCGCAAGATCAGGCCAAGAAGCATCTCGGTATTGCGGCGCGCGTGCCAGACCCGCAGCGTTCGACGGGACAGGAATGGTAGGCGGCCCAGTGGGATATGCGGGATGTCAGCGGGCAGCCCCGGCCCGGTAGCGGCGATGTCGATCTGTTGCGCCTGCAAGGGGACCAGCCGCGCAATCGTTGCCGTCACGCCCGAAAGCCTGCGTTTGAGATTGGGGGCAATGACGACGGGGTCTTTCACCGGGCTCTCCTGATCGTTGCGTCAGTCGACGCTATCCCGGCTGAATAGATAGATCACGCATCCAATGGCAAGGGTCACAGCGAAAAAGCCGAATATCGCCGTGTAGGGGGCCGTGGGGCTTGAGCCCGCATAGGCGGCGTGAATTTGCCCGGTGGCAAATTGCGCAAGCCCTACGCCGCCGATGCCGAAAAGGTTCAGCAAGGTCACGCCGCGCCCAGTCAGATGCGGCGGAATGAAGGCGCGACCATGGGCCATTATGACTGGAAAGCTCGCGCCCAAAAACCCGATCAGCGACAACATCACGACGGACACCCAAACAGCGTTGTCGACCCATAGGCACAAAAGCCCAAGCGCAGCCGCACAGAGGACATTGCCTCCGACAATCACCCATTTGCGGGTGCCCAGAAGACGGTCCAACGGGCCGTAGACAAAAGTTCCCGCGATCATTGCGGTTCCCATCACCAACGTGGCCGTGCCGATTTGCGTGGTGGTCAGGTTGAACACATCGTTCAGGTATGGCCCCGCCCAAAGCCCGCGCAGTGCAGCCGCCGGGGCGTAAGCGACCAGCATTAGTGGCAGGATGAGCCACAAGGCAGGCTCTTTCAGCAAGTCCAGTAGAGATCCTTTGTGGTCGGTCTCTACCTTTTTCGGATCGCGCACGCTGAACCAGATGCCCAAAGCGATTGCGGCGGACAGAACCGCCAACCCAACCATCGTGGCGCGCCAACCCATCAGCTCGACAGCTAGCGCCGTTGGGTAGGACGCAACAAGATTGCCAACCGACCCGACGCCCAACATCAGCGCCGCAAGCGTAGCAAACCGAGCCGGAGGATATTCGCGCGCAAAGATGAAGTACGAGGCCATCAGAACCGGGGAACAGCCAACACCGATCAGGGCCATCGCGATGCTGACATGCAGCGAGTTGGTGGCGGCAGCAAAAACAAGCGCCCCTCCGGCCCCGCCGATCATCAACAGAACGGATGCGCTGAGCCGTGGTCCAATGCGGTCCAGCGCCCAGCCCACCGGTAGCTGCATCGCGGCAAAGACCAGAAACCACAGGCCCGAGGCAAAGGCCAGATCCTCGGGCGAGGCTCCGATATCGCGCGCCAGATCAAGGCTGAGAACGGCAAGGAACGCGCGAAAAAACTGGCTCAGGACATAAGCCAGACATAGTACAACCAAACCAGCCTGCATGAACGGCCCTTTCCTGCGCATTTCCACCGCCCTGATTGGCACGCCGTGGCAAAACGCACAAGCACGTGTACTATGTTGCAAGGGGAGGACAGCGATCACATTCGGGCTAGCTTAACCTCCAATTGGAACAAAGGGGGGACGATGAAAGACCTCCATTCAGATTTTTATGAGTCCCTGCCGCTTTGGCGCGATTTTTCCCTTCTGTCGGACCCGGCGCAGTTTGCCTCGGTTCCGGACGATTGGGTCGTGGGTGTTGCCGACATTGTGGATTCGACGACGCAGATTGCGCGGGGACGGTACAAAACCGTCAACATGGTCGGTGCTGCGGTGATCTCGGCCATGATCAACGCTTTGGAAAACAAGCCTTTCCCATATGTCTTTGGTGGCGACGGGGCTGGCTTTGCCGCGCCCCCCAGTGCGGCCGATATCGTGGCTGGAGCGTTGGCAACCCTGCGGCGCTGGGCCGAAGAGGAGTTTGAGATGCCGTTGCGCGCGGCCCTCGTTCCGGTGGCTGAGTTGCGAAAGGCTGGAAAAGACCTGAGGGTGGCCCGCTATGCCCCGTCCACCGGGGTGGACTACGCTATGTTCGCGGGCGGAGGTCTGGCCTGGGCCGAGGCGCAGATGAAATCCGGGCACTATTCGGTCGAGCCCGCCGCGCCCAACGCGCAACCAAACCTGACCGGCCTGTCCTGCCGCTGGTCTAACAGTCCTGCGCAGCATGGACAGATCGTCTCGGTCGTGGTGCAGCCGACGGCTCAGGCGACCGAGCGGGATTTTGCGGATTTGGCGCAATCTGTTGTCACCATGGCCGCAGAACTGGATCGTTCGGGGCATCCAGTTCCGGAAAACGGACCTCCGATGACATGGCCGCCGCCGGATGTTGGGCTGGATGCCCATGTCTCGCGCGCAGGGGGCAATCTGTTTGCGCAAAAGCTGAAACTGCTTGGGCAGAACCTGTTGATCGCCCTGTTGTTTCTGACAGGCAAGCGGTTGGGGCAGTTCGAACCGGGCCACTATCGGCGTATGGTCAGCCAAAACGCGGATTACCGCAAATTCGACGATGGCTTGAAAATGACGCTGGACTGTGACCCTGCCACGTTGGACCGCCTCCAGCGGATGCTGGATGAAGCCCGCGGTCGCGGCAAAATCCGCTACGGCCTGCACGCACAGGATGAGGCGATGATGACCTGCTTTGTCCCTTCAGCCATGCGGGACGATCATGTGCATTTCGTGGATGGGGCTTCGGGTGGATATGCAAAAGCCGCCGAGGCGATGCGGCGGTAGCTTACCGGATTCGGCTTTAAACTTTTACTTATTAGTAGCTTACAAACCTTCCCTCTCGGGGCGACTTGAGACTTCCCGCTTTTTCGGCGATGATTCAGCATGTCCGATCAACTCCCCTTGGTGTCGCGATCCCTTCCCATCGCGTTGTTGCGCGCCCGTGAACGGGTGATGGGTCCTATTCGCAAATTGCTGATTGATGCCGGGGTAACCGAGCAGCAATGGCGCGTGCTGCGCTTGTTGAAAGAAGAAGGTGCAAGCGAACCGACTGATATCTCGGAACGGGCATGCCTGTTGTTGCCCAGCCTGACGCGCATCCTGCAAAAACTGGAAGACAAGGGCCTGATCAAGCGCCGCTGTCACCCCAAGGATCGACGACGTCAGATTGTCGAGATCACCGCGAAGGGGGAACAGATCATTCAGGACAACCTAACGGGCATTGTTCAACAGGCCGATCGCATGCGCGCGCATCTTGGTCCCGAAAAGCACGAAACGCTTCTGGATATCCTCAACGAGCTGAAAAACTTCAAAGAGTGAGCCGCTGAGCTAAAACCCCGCCGGAGAAGGTAGGGGGAATTCTCCGGCGGGGTGGCCAGACCCGGGTTGGATTCTGTGCCTGGCCCAAGGCCGTTGCGTGTCGTCTTACCCGACGGCCCGGCCCACGTGTCGGAAGGCGCGTCAGCCCTGAAACAGGGTCTAACACGGGCGAAACTCCCAGGGGGATGGGTGTCTTCGCCTGCCGTCTCCGATACGTTCACGTCCCAATGCCGACATGTTGAGGCGTCCGCAAGAGGTATCTTCAGGTCATTTCAGTCGTATTGATCTTTCCGGCAGAACTTCTGTGCCGGGCAGGTGGTGGGGGTGCCATCAATTCTCAAATCTACTAGGCGATCTAGCGCGATTTTACCTGTTTCCAAGGGATTCATACGCCCAGATGCGCCGCGGAAGGAATTGGGCGGCTTTGTGCCTGATCTCGCTGCAGATGTCGGCGTGAACCGGCGCATCGCTACGGCTTGCCAGTTACGTGCCAGACGGTAAGCTGCGCGGCGCAACACTCAGGGGATCGCCATGTCGCATCTGTTTTCACTACCCGGACCAATCTCGATCCCCGTGGTCGGCGAACAGGCGACCTATCCCATCGGTCGGATTTTCTGCGTTGGGCGGAACTATGCGGCGCACGCCGCTGAAATGGGCCACGAGGTAGACCGCGAGGCACCGTTCTACTTCACCAAGTCGCCCGCAAACGCCGTTCTGACCGGAGCGACCGTGCCATACCCGCCGGGTACCGAGAATTACCACCACGAGATGGAGCTGGCCGTCGCCATCGGTCGCCCCGTGTTCCGCGCCACCCCTGCAGAGGCGTGGGAGGCAGTCTTTGGCTATGGCTGCGCGCTGGATATGACCCGTCGCGATCTTCAGATCCGCGAGCGCAACAAACAGCGCCCTTGGGATCTGGGCAAGGATGTGGAGAACGGCGCTGTCTTTGCGCCTTTGACCCGAGCCGCCGAGTGGTCCCCAGAGGACAACAAGCGCATTCACCTGAACGTCAACGCCGAGGTTAGGCAAGACGCGACTTTGCATGAGTTGATCTGGAAAATTGATGAGATCATCTGCCACCTGTCCGGTTTCTATCACCTGCGCCCCGGCGACGTGATCTTGACGGGCATTCCCGCCGGGGTAGGTCCAGTTGCTGCAGGGGATGAAATTGAAGGTGGGATTGACGGGTTGGAGCCCATTCACCCGACCCTGACGGATCCAGAATAGAGCCTATTTAGGCTCTTTCAGCCAGTAATTGGCAAATTCGACCGTATCAAGACCGGCAAACCGGCGCACTCTGTCCAACTCGGAATCCAATCGTCGCGTGCGCGCATCCGACCAGCGTATCGCGCGCTCTGGCCAGAGGGCTTTGACGCGTAGAATGCCTTCGTCGCGATGGGCTTTCATGTCGATCCGGCCAATCAGCTTGCCGCCTTCCAGCAGCGGGAAAACATAGTAACCGTAGGTCCGCTTGGCCTCGGGCACGAAGACTTCGATCCGGTAGTGAAAACCGAACAACCGCTCGGCCCGGTTCCGGTCACGTAGCATCGGATCGAATGGGCTGAGAACTCGGATGCGGCCTGTTGGTGCGGGCAGATCGCTCAAGCCATCGGTCAGATCGGGGCGGGTAAACAGTTTGCGAAGGCGTCCGTCGACGCAAGCGACCTCGACCTCCTCTAGTGCGCCTGATTGCAACCCTTGGGCGCACCAGGCCTTAGCCTCAGCCGCGCTAACGGTATCCCAGAACGCGGCCAGCTCACCCGAAGTGGCAAAGCCAAGCCGGTCCAGCGCCGCATTGCAAAGCCAATCAACCGTCGCCTCGGCGTCATAGGGTCGCTGACCGGGGCAGAGATGCGTTTCGATAACCCTTTCGGTCAGATCATAGCGTTTCTGAAACCCCTCCCGCCCGACAACTGTCAGCGCGCCAGAGCGCCACAGATACTCAAGCGCGGTCTTGGACGGGTGCCAATCCCACCACCCGCCAGAGCCCTTCTTTTCATCCTTCCCCACGTCGGACGAGGATACTGGCCCATGATCGCGGATATGGCTCAGAACGGTTTCGAACTGCTGCTCAAACCCATCCCGACGCCAGTTCTTCCACCGCGATTTCAGCAGATCCGCATCGCGCTGAAACCGCAGATGCCAATGCGCGTAATACTCCATCGGTATGACGGCGGCATCGTGGGTCCAGTGTTCGAACAGCGCCCGGTCCCGCTCATACAAACGTTTGAGGTTACCGCTGCGATAGCTGGGCCTGCGCGAGAACAGGATCATGTCATGCGCGCGCGCCACCGTATTGATGCTGTCGAGTTGAACGAAGCCCAGCCTCTGGATCAGATCCAGCAAATCGGTGCCCTTAGAGCCGCCCGAAGGAGGTTCGGCCAGCGCGTGGCGATCCATGAAGATCGCCCGCGCCGTGCGGTTGTCCAGCTGTTTCAGCGTCACGATATCAGCGCCGTTTCAGCGTATCCCCAAAGTTGACCTTGGGGGTCAGAGTCACGCGGGTCTCGATCTCGGCATTCGGATCGTCAAGCTGCGTGGCAATGATCTTAGCCGCTTGCTGTCCGATCTCAAGTCGGCAGGCATCCATAGTCGCCAGTTTGCGGGGCAGGCCTTGCAGAAGTTCGACGTTGTTGAAACCCGCCAAGCCGATCTGGCCGGGAATATCGATACCTTGCTCTAGTAAGTACAACAGCCCCCCAGCACCGATCATGTCATTGGAATAATACAGGAAATCCAGATCGGGCGAGCGTTCCAGCATGGCTTGCGTCATCTCACGCCCCTTGGCCAGAGCCGAGCCGCCGGAATAGAATTCCCGATCCTCAATCTCGATCCCGTGCTTGCCCATGACCTCGGTGAAGCCTTCGAACCGTTTCCGCGCCCGGTGGTCCAGAGGCATCTTGGTGCCCATGAAGCCGATATGTTCATAGCCCGCTTTCAGGATTGCCTGCGCCATTTCGCGCCCGGCGCGTCGATGAGAGATCCCGACCATCGCATCAACCGGTTTGCCATCGGTATCCATGATCTCAACCACAGGAATTCCGGCCGAGTCCAGCATTGCCCGCGCCGCGTCTGTATGCTCGAGCCCTGCAATGATCACCCCCGAAGGCCGCCACGAGAGCATCTCATACAGCACTTTTTCCTCTTTCTCAGGCAGGTAGTCGGTCACCCCGACCACAGGCTGCAGATCGGTGTCCTCCAATACCTGATTGATGCCGGTTAGAACCTCGGGAAAGACCATATTGGATAGGGATGGAATGATGACCGCCACCAGATTAACCCGGCTTGAGGCCAGCGCGCCCGCGATCTTGTTGGGCACATAGCCCAGTTCCTTCGCGGCGGCCAAAACGCGGGTGCGCGTCGCATCCGACACATCGCCCCGATTGCGCAGGACCCGGCTGACCGTCATCTCGGATACCCCAGAGGCCTCAGAGACATCGCGAAGGGTAAGCGGGCGTTTTGTTTCTGTGTTCACGGAAGGCACCTGCGTTGTTGTTTTATCTGATGCTAGCGTAAACACCGTGCAGTTTACAACTGTTCAGCACGCCTACAGCAAACCCACAGTAAACCCCATGACTAGCCGAAAAAACAAAGGTAGAGAGGGCTTTGCACGGCCCCGTGGCTCAACTGGATAGAGCAGCCCCCTCCTAAGGGGTTACAGCACCCACGAAACAAGCCTCTCAGTTTCAGGAAAGACTAATAAAACAGTGCGTTATGCCCGGTTAAGCCCGGACCGTCCTTTACTAAGCACGGTTATTATACTAAGCCATTCTTAAGCCCAGAGGGGGCCTGGATGCTTTAGGAATAGCCATGGCTAGGACCGTACAGGACAAACCAATCACCACTCGCGCTGCCCGCGCGAGGCTGAATCCGTCGCCGAATGCCCACTTCCGGCGGCTGACGGACAAGTTACATGTCGGATACAGGAAGGGAGCCAAGCTGCCCGGTCTATGGACGGTGCGAATGCTGGACGCTGATGGCGTGTCTAAACAGAAGCGCATCCCCGGTGTGGCAGACGATCTTGAATCTGCGAACGGCAACGATGTGCTGAACTTCGATCAAGCCTGCGAAGCTGCCCGCAACATCTTCGCTCCGGCTCCTGCGGCCATAACGGTCGCTCGTGCGCTGGACGACTGGTTTGCTGACAAGTTGGCTCGCGGCATGAAGCCCAGAGCGGAACACAGCACCATGAACTATGTCCTGCGGACCAAGCGATGGTTCGGCGATATGTTGGTCCTGGACCTGACTGTAAGCGACATTGAACGCTACCGTGACTCCTTCCTTGAGGGCCATGCGGAGGACCGCCTGCGCGCTCGGAGCGCTACCGCCAACCGGGACATGAACGCGCTGAGGGCCGCGTTAAACTTCGCGGCTGACAGACACCTGCCAGACGCTGCCCGGCCTTGGGGCAAGGTGAAGAACTTCGCCAAGGCTGATGCCTTCGGCAAACGTGTCGTGGTCCTGACGGCATTGCCAACTTGTTTGGGCGTTGTGAACGGGTTACCGCTCATGCATGAACATACTGCCCCAAATGCCGCGCCTTAAAGGCTTTCGCTTTCCTCGTGAGATCATCGCCTATGCCGTCTGGGCTTACCATCGCTTTGCTCTCAGCACGGCTGATGTTGAAGATCTGCTCGCGGAGCGCGGTGTAATGGTCAGTCGGGAAACGATCAGGAAATGGGTCAATCGCTTTGGTGACCATTTCGCAAACTGCATCTGGCGAGACCGGCCTTCCGCGGCCGATAAATGGCATTTGGACGAAGTGGTCATCCCAATCAATGGTCGGAAATGCTGGCTCTGGCGGGCCGTGGATGCGAAGGGAGATACTCTTGATATCCTCGTCCAACCACGGCGGAATGCTAAGGCAGCCCGGCGCTTCCTGAAACGGTTGATTTCGCAATTTGGCGAACCTCGCGTTGTGATCACGGACAAATTGCGAAGCTATTTCAAGCCGATCCGCGATCTTGCGCCGGGTGCGGATCACCGAGCACACAAAGGGTTGAACAACCGGATCGAAGGATCACACAGGCCAACTCGAAAGCGTGAGAAACTGATGGGTCGGTTCAAGTCCCCGCGTCAGGCCCAAAGGTTCCTCGCCGCTCACGGCCAGATCAACACCGTCTTCCGACCCCGCCGCTATCAACTCTCCACCGCATCATACCGTCATGCCAGAACCGATGCCTTCGACCTCTGGGAAGGTTACACTCTCGAAATGACCGCCTGACTGACGCAAACCAGACCAACCTCTGCCCCGTGCAAACAAGTTGGCAATGCCGTTGATAGAGGTGTCCAGGTTTCCAACTTACCTCTTCCTGCCTTCGATAGGTAAAACGGAGAGAAATTCGACACTGGTTGTCCGCATACCCGCGCTAACGCCTAAAAAGGGCAATCCCTATCGCAAAGCAGATGACGTCGCCGGCAACAGTAATCAGTCGAAAAACAGCCGCAGCGATCAGGGCTGAACCGGGTGTCGTAACGCCAATTAAAATTGCGATGAACGCGGCTTCGCGAGGGCCTAAACCGCCTGGCGCACCAGGCGTTGCGTACCCTATCAACCAAGAAACAACACCGGCGAGGGCCACAACGCCAATGGGTACATCGTCGATTTCGCTCAGGACCCAGGCGGCGACGGAGCTCATGCCAAGAAGAAATGCGATCGCAAGAAGCGCAATCAAGAGCAAAGCAGAAAGTGTGAGGCTCTGCTTGAAGGCAAAAAAACCCAGTACCAGGGTCAGCAGAACAGCGATTGAAATCGTAAGCATAGGCCAGACAGGGCCAACAGCTTCGAACGGCAATATGTCAAAAGGCACGAACCAAACACCAGTTACCAAGATCACCAAAGCGGCGACGGGTAAGCAAATTAGTTCGGCAAAGGTCGCCATGGCCAACTGCTTGTCGCTCAGTGCCCCGCCGCGCAGCAAAACAGCCCGTCCCAAAAGGTGGACAACATTGCCGGGCACGTATCGCGCGATTTGAGACAGGGTGAATGACCGATATGTTCGACGACGCGGCTCGGGTCCGAATAGTTGCACGATGCGGTGCCACATCTCGGCCAGCACAAATAGCAAAGCTGAATAGAGGGCAACCATCACTGCGCAGCGTATAAAGAACCCATCGGGTGGATCGAAACTGATCAGCGCGTCCCAATTGCGTGAAATCTCGCGTCCAATGAAAATGACGGACAGCGCCAGAACCAGCAGGCCAAACCTGCGCGCCAGTCTTCGACGTAGCAACTCATCCTTGAGCAGATGCGCCACTGGCATCGGCCTATCCCGCCGGTTCGGCGCGCAGGAGCGAGGTCTGATCTGGATAAGGCAAGGTCGGAACCAGCCCGCGCAACCTGGTTTCGGACAACCCGCAATCGTTGATCGATTGGCGGTAGCGCGCGCGATGAGAATTGTCGAACACGATAATCCCATCCGGTGCCAGCTTGGGGATTGCATGTTTCAAGCAGGCTGGACGCGCGCGACCATCCACGACGATCAGATCAAACAGACCCTCTTCCTCATCTATTGCACTGGCATAGGCCATAAAATGTACTAGAGAACCATCGGCTTTTTCTGAATGATACAGAGCGTCAGCGGGCGCATCACTACTTGCCTCAAACAGTTTGACCTCGGTAGGACACAAGCCCTCGATCATCGGAATCTTGGCTGTCACATTCTTGTACCAAGGCGCGTCATGTTCGACGCTGGTAACATATGACGCGCGGCGTGCCAGCCAAACTGTGCTGGCACCCGATCCATATTCGAACACGCGCGCCGGGCGTGAAGCCAAGAATGAATCCACTTGCTCTATGGCGTCGTAGGTCCACCATGGCACGTCGAGCCCGACCATCGCATCAATATCGTAGATTGCGAACAGGCTGGACATCCAATGCCATCCGCGCCCTTTGTCACACCGCCGCTCTAGAAATCCAGCAAGCCCGGTTACCTGGGCAAGCGCCGCCAAGAAGCGAAACAGGCTGACATAGATAGACTTTAGCAAACGCATCCCGATCTTATCCCTTCAACTCAGTCGGTGCTCGGCAGATCACGGACATCTGGTTGGACGGCAACCCTGCGCCTTCGGCCAGGTTGGTGCAGTAGCCGTTGCTCCATGGCGCGAAGAAACTACCTTCGATCTCGCGGAACAGGGCGGTGTACGGAAACGCCGCCATCGCCGTTACCGTCGTTCCCATCAACGCCGCTGCAAAGACCAGTCGTTTGAAGATGCCAGGCTGATGACGGTTCGAAAAACCCGGCAAAACGCGAGATATCCCAAGAAAACTTAGGAATGCTACCAGTGGCCACAGATCAAAACGGTATCTCAGCGTGATCGTCCCATAAGAGAGCGTGACCAAAACGCCAACCAACAAACCGGCAGCCAATACCAGATGTTCTGCGCGCCTTAGTTGCACCAAGCCGACAACGGCGAAACTCAACCAAATCGGCCAGAGCCATAGAAGCCCGTAACGCGGACCTTCGACCCTTATATATCCGAGCCTATCTTGGGTCGCCTTCTGAAAGAGGTTGTAAATCGCCATCGATGGGCGGTGCGTCAGTTCCAGAGCAGGCAGGTCAAACGCATACAATCCTGCATTCGGTGGAATACGCTGAACATTAAATCGGCCATGTTCGGTAAAGGCCTGCGCGCGGGGGGACTCTTGAGGCTCTATCCCCCAGAAGACCGTCCCGTATTGGGTCTCGCTTGCCTCGAACGATCCATGGACTTCGGCAGCGCCGCCGAACCTCAGGGTGTTCAGACCCAGATAAAGCAAACCGCCCGCAGCCAGGATTGCTCCGGCAACCAACGCGGGCAGCAGCATTCGCACACCGTGTTTAATCACGCTCCAACCGCACAGGGCGATCAGAGCCACATACAGTCCAATTGCCAGGTTAGGGCGGGCATGCACCGTGATAGCTGCACACAAAGCCAATACCGAAAACGCCAGCAGAGGATGCAGCTTGTCCTTACTAAAGCGCACCCAAACCGCCACAAAGGCACCCGCCGCGCCATATGCCAGCGCGATAGGTTCGTGATAGAGCGATTGATTGACCACAAGCAGGGTCGCAGGTCCGCAAACCCACAAAGCCGCTGCAAAAAAGACTGCCCAACCCTGCGCATTCCTTTGTACCGGTGTCGCGGTTTGAGCAATCAGATCTTTCAGCGCCACCTGATAACCCAGTGTTCCAAGTGCGGTCCAGAACCAGATCGAAAACCCGGCCATCGGGATCGACTCGAACGGCCAAGCCCAACCGAACAAAAAGCGCAGAAGCAACGGCCCTGCCCCGTGATAAAGATAACCTTGAGCGTCAGGTGTATAATGTCCTTCGAACCGCAAGAGTCGGGGCGGTAAATCAAAATGCCCGTTCAGGATGGCGTGATAATAGCCATCGTAGATAGCGCCCCCGAAAAACGGATCAGGGTACAGACCCGGTGCAAACCAGCACAAAACCGCAAGGTAGGCTGAGCCAACAAGGGCGACTATCGCAAACGGTCTGCTTGTCCAGAATGCCACAAATCCCGTTTGCGAAGCGTTATGCACGATCTGCATGCTCCGCCCTTTGCTCCAACTCCCGAACCCGGCGCAACGTCGCTTCGAGCAGGCGCCGGTTTGTGGCAATCGTTTCCGACAGGATCGCAATAATGATCGTGAAGTACCCCATCACCACAAAGGCACCGCCCAGGACAAGCGACTGAACTTTTCCGTCGCCATCCCCCATCAGATAGAAAAAGACGAACCGCGCGATCGGTATGATCCCGATCAGCAGCAGCACCAGCCCGATTGTGGCAAAGGCTTTTAGCGGGCGGTACATCACGTAACTGCGCAAGATGGTCCCCATCTGGCGCGAGATGAAGGACCGCATGGATTTGAACAGACGCGATGGGCGTTCAACTTGATTGACCTCAACCGGGACCGTCACAACGCTCAGGCCGGTTTGCCCGGCATGGATCAGTGTTTCGGTTGTATAGCTGAATTTGGTCATGACGTTGATATGCAGCGCCGCATAGCGCGAATAGGCGCGAAATCCAGAGACCGCGTCATTGACCTCAAGCCCCGCAAAGCCCGACACAACGCGGCTGCCAACCCGCTGCAATATCCGTTTGACGGGCGAGAATGACTGGTTTTGGCCGGGCTTTCGATCCCCGACAACAACGTCGGCTTTGCCGGCCAGAATGGGTGCAATCAGATCAGGGATGGACGCGCCAGAATATTGGTTGTCACCGTCCGTATTGACGATGATATCGGCCCCCTGAGCCAATGCGTTGTCGATTCCGATCTGGAACGAACGGGCAAGCCCTTTGTTGCCGCGGTTGCGAACAACATGCTCAACACCAAGTTCTTTTGCGATCTCACTGGTGCGATCCGTTGATCCGTCATCAATGACCTGAAGCTCGACCACCCCCACGCTGGAGATTTCGCGTGGGATGTCGCGAATGACGGCCGGTAAGGTCTCTTCTTCGTTCAGACAGGGTACCTGAACCACAAGCTTGGGAAGCGCCTTTAGCGTCATTTTGTTCACTCTACCTGCCCGACACGACATTCTGCGATCGCCTGGCGAGTGTTGTCTATTTTCTCTGAGTTGTCACCATCGGCCCAAAAAGACGAAACCCAACTGCGACCTGATTGCACTGCCGATGACACCAGGGCCTTAGCCAAGCCCACGGAACACAGGTTAAGTTAACAAAGAGGGCAGCATATTGATCATTGTATCACAATCGCGCCCAAAACTGTCATGATATTGTAAGGCATTGCCAACTTGTTTGGGCGTTGTGAACGGGTTACCGCTCATGCATGAACATACTGCCCCAAATGCCACGCCTTAAAGGCTTTCGCTTTCCTCGTGAGATCATCGCCTATGCCGTCTGGGCTTACCATCGCTTTGCTCTCAGCACGGCTGATGTTGAAGATCTGCTCGCGGAGCGCGGTGTAATGGTCAGTCGGGAAACGATCAGGAAATGGGTCAATCGCTTTGGTGACCATTTCGCAAACTGCATCAGGCGAGACCGGCCTTCCGCGGCCGATAAATGGCATTTGGACGAAGTGGTCATCCCAATCAATGGTCGGAAATGCTGGCTCTGGCGGGCCGTGGATGCGAAGGGAGATACTCTTGATATCCTCGTCCAACCACGGCGGAATGCTAAGGCAGCCCGGCGCTTCCTGAAACGGTTGATTTCGCAATTTGGCGAACCTCGCGCTGTGATCACGGACAAATTGCGAAGCTATTTCAAGCCGATCCGCGATCTTGCGCCGGGTGCGGATCACCGAGCACACAAAGGGTTGAACAACCGGATCGAAGGATCACACAGGCCAACTCGAAAGCATGAGAAACTGATGGGTCGGTTCAAGTCCCCGCGTCAGGCCCAAAGGTTCCTCGCCGCTCACGGCCAGATCAACACCGTCTTCCGACCCCGCCGCTATCAACTCTCCACCGCATCATACCGTCATGCCAGAACCGATGCCTTCGACCTCTGGGAAGGTTACACTCTCGAAATGACCGCCTGACTGACGCAAACCAGACCAACCTCTGCTCCGTGCAAACAAGTTGGCAATGCCAAATCCCCCCTTGGCGCTGTCCCATCCCGAAATCGCCAGGTTGTGGCACCCGAAAAAGAACGGAAAGGTTACTCCAAATGAAATCAAAAAGTGGTTCGTCTACAAAGCGTTGGTGAGTTTGTTCTGAAGACCCTCGGCACTAGTGGGTGAATTCGCCAAATAACTTGACTAAGCCGACCCGAAAACTTGGCTACTGCCCGTTTTGTACCGGGCGTCGTATATTCAAAGGGTAGTATGTTCATTTTTTGCCGCTTGGCGCTAATTTGCGTTTCCTTGCTCGCAAAACCTTGGAATCAAGAGAACATTCTACTATTCAGTAGAGCAAAGGTGGTTTCCTAAGCGATACTTAATCGCAATTGGCAGGGTTTGACTTAACCCTTTGTTTTTATTAAATGGCCCCGTGGCTCAACTGGATAGAGCAGCCCCCTCCTAAGGGGCAGGTTGCAGGTTCGAATCCTGCCGGGGTCGCCACTGCAATTGCCGGAAATACCTTCAATCATCGGCGAAAACCCCATTTTGAGGTCGGTGTTGGCGCCATGGCATTTTCCTCAAGCAAAGGTTTGAAATCTGGGTTAGAAATCAAACACGATGTCAACGACTGGCATTGCGCAATACACAGGTACCTTCTTGCCCAGCGGACTAGCCCCTGCCGAACTGATCGCAATCCTTGTCGCCGTGACCGACAACCAGCCGCGTGTTATGACCTTGCAGGGGGGTGAGGCGCTGCCATCGGGGCCGTTCGAGTCTTCTCATCGCAGCCTGCAGAGCAGTTTGCGCGCTTGGATCGAGGCGCAGACCGGCCATCCCGTGGGTTATCTTGAGCAACTCTATACCTTTGCGGACAGGGATCGCGATCCTCGGTCTGGGGATGTAGAAACCTCGCAGCGGATTTCGATCAGCTATCTAGGGCTGGTGCGCGAACAGGATGCAGCCGGAGCAGGGCGCCCGTCCTGGCGCAGCTGGTACCGGTACTTCCCCTGGGAAGACCATCGCGACAGCATCCCCGAGGAAGTGCCGCGTATCGCTGATCGCCTGACGGCTTGGGCAGGGGCAGATCCGCTCAAGTCACAGCGTATCGACTATCTGTTCGGTCTGAACGGAAAGACGTGGAACGAGGAACTGGTTCTGCAGCGCTATGAGCTGATGTATGAGGCCGGTCTGGTCGATGTGCCCGAGTTTGGCCTGCCCATGGCGGGCGACAACCGCCGCATCCTTGCCACTGGCATTTCGCGGTTGAGGGCCAAGATCAAATATTCTCCGGTCGTGTTCGAGCTGATGCCCGAAAGCTTTACCCTGCTTCAATTGCAGCGCACGGTCGAGGCGCTGTCGGGTCTGCACTTGCACAAACCCAATTTCCGCCGCCAGATCGACCAGCAGGAACTGGTTGAAGAAACGGGCGAAATCTCGAGCGGCACCGGCGGCCGCCCAGCGCGATTGTTCCGGTACCGACCCGCCATTCTTGAGGCCCGCATGCTGTCGGGCGCAAGGCTGCCTCTGTCCAAATCCTGAGTTGCGCTTGACATAATCTCGAATCGAGAATAATCACGGCTCGAATGTACTCGAATCGAGTATAAATGGAGGAGCCAATGAAAGATTTCCGCCTGCCAGAGTTGTACGATCGGGTTAAGCAAATCATTCCGCCAGCCGAATGGATGCAGTACGAAGAGGATCTGGAAGCCATCCTCGACCTGAAGCGGCAGAAGAATGCCGTCATCCTTGCGCACAATTACCAAACGCCCGAGATCTTCCACGGTGTGGCCGATATCGTAGGTGACAGCCTCGCCCTGGCGCGCGAAGCCGTTGAGGTCGACGCCGATGTCATCGTGCTGGCGGGCGTGCATTTCATGGCCGAAACCGCCAAGCTGCTGAACCCTGAAAAAACCGTGCTGATCCCGGATATGGGGGCGGGATGTTCGCTGGCAGATTCCATCACGCCCGAAGATATCGCGCTGTTGCGCGAAGCGCATCCGGGTGTGCCGGTGATCACCTATGTCAACACATCGGCCGCGGTGAAGGCCGCCTCAGATATCTGCTGCACCTCGGGTAACGCGGTGAAAGTGGTGGAATCCCTCGGGGTACCGCGCGTTTTGATGATACCGGATGAGTACCTTGCCAAGAACGTCGCCAAAGAGACCGATGTCGAACTGATCGCCTGGCACGGGCATTGCGAGGTGCATGAGCTGTTCACCCCAGACGACATTCGGGCGATGCGCGAGGCATGGCCGGGTGTCACGGTGCTGGCCCACCCGGAATGTCCGCCCGAGGTCGTGGCCGAGGCGGATTTCTCAGGCTCTACCGCCGTGATGTCGGATTTTGTCGGCGACAAGAAACCGGCAAGGGTCTGTCTTCTGACCGAATGCTCCATGAGCGACAACGTAGCACTGAACCACCCAGATGTGGAATTCGTGCGCCCGTGCAATCTGTGCCCGCATATGAAGCGCATTAGTTTGGCCAATATCCGCGAAGCTCTGGAATTGGGTCGCCACGAAGTCACCGTCGATCCGGCCGTCGCCGACGATGCGCGCCGTTCGGTCGAGCGGATGCTGGCCGTGAAATGATCCGGCTTGAGGGGCTCCACGACCGGATCGCCATCATCGGTGGCGGAATCGCTGGGCTGGTGGCCGCACTGGAACTGGCACCGCAGCCTGTGGTGCTGATTTCCCACGCCGGGCTGGGGCAGGAATGCTCAAGCGCTTGGGCGCAAGGGGGGATTGCTGCCGCGCTGGGCGCTGATGACGATCCTGCCCAGCACCTGGCCGATACGCTGCGGGCCGGAGATGGGCTGTGTGATGCAACTGTCGCCTCAGGCATCCTGTCAGAGGCCGCCGAGGCGATCGCGGTGCTTGAGCGCTATGGCGTTCGCTTCGACAGGGCGCAGGATGGCACATTTGCCCTGGCGCGCGAGGCCGCGCATTCCCGTCGCCGTATTCTGCATATCGGCGGCGACCGAACCGGAGCCGAGATCATGTCCGCTCTGACCCGCGCAGTGCGGCATTGCCCCTCGATCACCTGCTTAACGGGCGTCGAAGCCCGGCGTCTTGTAACCGCCGACGGGTGCCTTGCCGGTGTTCATCTTCAAGCGATGGGTCAAGCGGCGGTGTTGCGGACCGCTCAGGTCATAATGGCGACAGGTGGCTGCGGGGGTCTGTTCGACGCCAGCACCAACCCGTCCGGCAATTTCGGGCAGGGTTTGGCGATGGCCGCACGTGCATGCGCAGCGCTGCGCGATATGGAATTCGTGCAATTTCACCCGACCGCGCTGGCGACTGCCCAAGCACCTTTGACCCTGATCAGCGAGGCGGTGCGGGGTGAGGGGGCAACTCTGATCGACCAGACTGGTAAGCGGTTTATGGCGCATATCCCGGATGCCGAACTGGCCCCACGGGACGTGGTGGCCCGCGCTATGCATCAGGTCATCGCAGGCGGAGGGCGCGCGTTTCTTGACGCTCGTGCCGCGCTGGGTGCGGGCTTTGCTGAACGGTTTCCTGGCATTCAGGCCTTGTGCGCGGCCCAAGGTATCGACCCCGCGCACGACCCGATTCCGATACGCTCGGCTGCGCACTACCACATGGGTGGCATTGCCGTTGACCAGACCGGCCAGAGCACGCTGCCCGGGTTGTGGGCCATCGGTGAATGTGCAGCGACCGGTTTGCACGGGGCCAATCGCCTTGCCAGTAGCTCTCTGCTTGAGGCTGTTGTAATGGCTCGTCGCGCCGCCAGCGATGTTGCGGCCAGCAAGATGCGAGACCGGGCTATTGTCCCCAACCCCGCTGCGTTGCCTGATCCCGATCCCGGCGCTGTCCGGCCGATGATGTCGGGGCATCTGGGTGTGATCCGGCATGGGGCCGGGATGCGGAACGCGATCTCGAACCTTTTGCCGCTGGTTCGGTCGTGCGGGCCTGCCTCGGACCCGGCCCTCGTAGCGCTTGCAATCGCAGTTTTCGCCGAAAAGCGCCGAGGCTCCTGCGGCGGGCACTATCGTAGCGACTTCCCTGAGCCAGAGACTAATCCGCGATCAACCCTGATGAACCTGACCGAAATCCTGTCGCATGCGGGTTCGGTCGACCAAGAACCCCAGCTGAGGACAGCCTGACCCATGACCGCCATGCCCCTAACCCCGTTGCTGCGCACGATGTTTGAGCCGATGATCCGACGCGCTCTGGATGAAGATCTTGGCTTGGCGGGCGATGTCACCTCTGCCGCCGTCATTCCACCAGATCACCGATCCGAAGTCGTCGCGAGCGCCCGTCAACCCGGTTGCATCGCCGGTCTGGACTGTGCCGAGCTGGCCTGCGCCTTGGTTGATCCGGCCATCACGGTGACCCGCCATGTGAACGACGGAGACTCGGTTGCGAGCGGTACGCCGATCGCAACATTCCGAGGGCCGTCCCGCAGCCTGTTGATCGCTGAGCGGACCGCGCTCAATTTCATGGGTCATCTCTCGGGCATTGCCAGCGTAACCGCAGATCTGTTGCGCCGTGTCGAAGGTACACGTGCCTCGATCGCCTGTACCCGCAAGACAACCCCGGGTCTGCGCGCGCTGGAAAAATATGCCGTGCGCGCTGGCGGAGGCATGAATCATCGCTATTCCCTAAGCGACGCGGTGCTCATCAAGGACAACCACATCGCCATTGCCGGAGGCGTCGGCCCGGCCCTGACCAGCGCGAAACAAACGGTCGGACATATGATCAAGATCGAGATCGAGGTCGATACACTCGCGCAGTTGGAACAGGTTTTGGAAATCGGTGCCGATGCTGTGCTGCTCGACAACATGACGCCGGCCACCTTGCGCGAAGCAGTGGGTATGATTGATGGGAGAGCCATTGCCGAAGCCTCCGGCGGGATCACACCCGACACCGTGCGCGTCGTGGCTGAAACCGGGGTCGATCTGATTTCCATGGGCTGGATCACCCACAGCGCACCCTGCCTCGATATCGGTCTGGATTTCGTCGCAAGTCACCCCCGAAAATACTGACCGCAAAAGGCTGGACAATGCGGCCTTCGCCGGCCCGGAGGGTAAGCGTCCCCAATATTTGGAATACAACAAGTCATAGGTTCGAGGGTTTAGTCGATCTGGTTAGATCTAATCTCGTCTCATCAAGGGAGCGCGGTCATCCTCAGAATATGCTTACCCAGTAGGTCTACGTCTTGGACGCGTAAGTGATACCAGTGTTCATCCAGTTGCTGAGGAGTTCTTTGCGCTCGGGACTTTGCGACCTCCGCTGATCTTGTCCGTAGCGAGAACGATGTTTTTCCGGTGGTATAGTGGTGATCGAGGTCCTTTGGGACCTGCCCTATGAAGTAGAAGACCCCAGTTTTCACAAATGAGAAGGGAACGGTTTTGTTCTCCAGAATGTACTACGCCCTTGGTCAGCTCTGGTTAAAGCTGAAAGAAAACAGTATCTTACCTGTTGGGAATGGTGCCCGGGGGCGGAATCGAACCACCGACACGAGGATTTTCAATCCACTGCTCTACCCCTGAGCTACCCGGGCACGGGAACGGCAATTGCCATTGGGTGGAGGCCTTCTATGACTTGCACCAAGCAGTGTCCAGAGGCTTTTTGACATTTTTTCAGTGTGGACGGCGGGGGATGTCTACGGGTTCTGAAATCGCGTCTTCGATATCCTCTTCGCGTTGCGAGGGCACGGCGTAGGATCCGTTCAGCCACTTCGCCAGATCCAGATCCGCACAGCGTTTGGAACAGAACGGGCGGTATTTGGAAACCGTCTTTTCCTGACAGATCGGGCAAGTCATTCCAGCACCTCGCTCAGAGGGATACGCCCACGTTTGCGTTGCAGCTCGAAATGGCCCAGCGGCGTCCAGCCTGCGAGCGTTGTTTCGATCCCATCCGCCTTGAACGCGGCGCGTAGGGCCTGTTCAAGACCGCGACGGTCTTTCTTGGGCATCGGGGCCATGTCGATAGTGATTTGCCCGCCCAGACCACGAACCCTAAGGGCGCGTGGAAGGGTCTTGGCGCAGGCGAAATTGGCCTTTGTGCCGGCTGCGAGCGAAGTGTCGGCTCCGGTGTTTACATCCACCGCAATAAGCGCGCGGGTGGGTTCGATGTATAGATGCCCTCCGCCCGGCAGAGGCTCTGCAATGCCTAGGGCAATGTCCAGCGCGTCTAGAACGCCGTAATGTTCGAAGCCACCGGCCTCGGTTACGACATCCGCAGGTTCGGTCCAATCGCGCCATGCCAGAATATGAGGGCCGTCGCCCTCGGCCAGGGTTTCAGGCTCGGTGCCCGGATCGTTCAGGACCTGTTCGGTCTGCGTTAGCATGGCGCCGATGTCTTCGGCGATGTCATCTGCATCCGCACCAACGCAGCATGACCGCAGAATCAGGCCATAGGCGCTGTCACCCATGACCTCGTGGGCGATTTCCAGCAGGCGGTCGCGCTCATCCTCATCCTTGATGCTGCGCGAGATGTTCAGGCCCGGAGCCTCGGGCGTGACAATCGCATAGCGGCTTTTAAACAGAACGCGATCGGTGACCGGAACGGCTTTGCCCGGTTCAGCAAAACCTGTCACCTGCACCAGCAGAAGCGCTCCGGGTGCGAGGCCCTTGACCTGACGCAGAAAGGCGGGCCCGTCCGGTGTGGTGAGGAACATGCCGCCTTGGCCTTTGACCGGGCGATCTGCGCGGGCCCGGTAGATCGTGCCGGGCGGCGGCGCGTCTCCGGCGATCAGAAAATCGTCGAGCTTGCCGTCGACCATCAACGCGGCTGCTTCGCGGCCATCGATATGATCCAGAACGATTGTGCGGCCTTTCATGGCGCCTCTCTGTACAATGGGTAGCCGATTGCCTGCAAAAGTGCGGCTGTCTCGGACAGGGGCAGGCCCACGATGCCGGTGAACGATCCGGAAATCCAGGGAATGAACGCCCCAGCCGGACCTTGGATGGCATAACCACCCGCCTTGCCCTGCCAGTCATCTGTCGCAAGATAGGCGTTCACCTCGAGATCCGACAAGCGTTTCATCTTGACCTGAGAGACCACGTCTCGCTGCAACACCCGGTCTCCGCAGCGCACCGCGACCGATGTCACGACCCGATGCCGACGCCCGGACAGAGCGTGCAGAAACTCGGCCGCTTCTCCTGCGTTTTCGGGTTTGCCCAGAATGCGACGCCCCAGCGCCACCGTGGTGTCCGCGCACAAGACAATATCTGCACTATCCGCCTGAACAGCCAGCGCTTTTTCGCGCGCAATACGGCTACAATAGGGAACCGGAAGCTCGCCCTTCAAAGGCGTTTCGTCGATGTCAGGAGGGCGCACGTAATCGGGCTGCACGCCAAGCTGCGCCAGCAGGTCCAGCCGCCTTGGGCTGCCCGATCCGAGGATAAACGCCATGAGGTAGGGCGTTACTTGAAGCGGTAGTTGATCCGACCCTTGGTCAGATCGTAAGGGGTCATCTCGACCTGAACTTTGTCGCCGGCCAGAACACGGATGCGGTTCTTGCGCATCTTGCCTGCCGTATGTGCGATGATCTCATGGCCGTTTTCCAGCTCGACCCGAAACGTCGCATTAGGCAGGAGTTCCTTCACGACACCGGGAAATTCGAGCGTATCTTCCTTGGCCATGTTGTCTCCATCATTACGTTGCACTCGCAGAATCTGCGAGGATCTGCGCTTAAATGAGCCTATTTTTCCCTTATTTCAAGGGCGGAATCATTAAAGCGCGGAGAATGTGACAGATTCGACTCGGGGGGATTGCTCGTCCCAGTGGGTTCGATTCAGGACATGCCCGTCGGCGCGGACATCGGCGATGGCGCTCAGGTCGATATCGGCATAGGTCCAGCCCGGTTGGTTCAACACACCTTCGGCCAGAACGCCCGTCTGTGGAAAGCCCTTGTCAGGCGGGCCAAAAATGCCGCCTGTGCCGGTGTTCATATCCACGGCCTCGGACCATTCATTGTTCCCCACCAAGGACGCCATGACCGTAACGCATTGATTTTCCAAGGCACGCGACATCGCCCCGATGCGCACGCGCCAATACCCCGCTAACGCTTCGGTACAGGAGGGGACAAGGATCAGATCCGCATCGCTCAGGGCGCGGCCTAGCAGGGGGAATTCGCTGTCATAGCAGATCAGTACGCCGATCTTGCCCAATGCCGTGTCGAACAGTTTAAGAGGGCCGCCGGGGGCGATGTCCCATTGTTCGCGCTCGAACCGGGTCATGATCTGCTTGTCCTGATGGTCCTGACGGCCATCTGGCGCATAAAGTTCCGCCCGGTTCACCGGACGCCCTGCACCTGTTGCGACTGGGGCCGAAGCCCCTAGGATGTACGTCTTGTATTCCTTCGCCAAGCGCTGGTGCAGGTTCTGCACATCTTCTATCCGGTCCGAGACCGCCTGAATCGACCGCTCCAGATCAACCGCCACGTCGGCCCCGTCCAGTGTCGAAAGTTCCATTGCGCCGTATTCGGGAAAGACCAGCAACTCGGCCCCGTTCCCGGCGGCCTGCGCCACCCAGGCGTTCAGCTTGTCCTCGTATTGCGCCCAACTGTCGAGCCAATCGAGGTCATAGGCGGAGGTGGCGACTCTCATGAATCTGTCCTTCGATACTGATTTGCCGGGACACTAAGTGACGATTGCTGGGCATGTACAGGCCCAACCTTTCAGTCGGACAAAACGACGACAAAGTGAATTGGAGGTCTAAGGCCCATGTGGTTTAATCGCACCCGGAGGGCACCATGCAAAAACCTGAAAGCTTCGAGAAGTTCTATTTCGCCAAGGTCGGCATGGGTGAGGCCTGCGGCTGCGCGGAACGTGTCATTGACGTCTATGAGTTCAATCGCAAAGGCGGCGCCCAGAGCAAAGACAGCGTGGTCCCGAAAAAGCGCAAGACCAGGTCACTCCGCGGCTGGGCCGTGAAATACGGTCTAATCAGTCGAAGGCGTCAAGGTTGAGAACTTTGCCTCGCTGGTCTTACAGGACTTTCTCAGAACGTGGCTGCAGTTTAAGCCTGCGTTGATTGGGTATGGCACCGGAGACTGCCGGCAAGGCTCATGCTGACAAATCCCGGATCCAAAACTGCAATGGCTTGAGTGTCTCGCCCTCGTCCCCGACATCTTTCCACGAGAATTGAGCGATGGCTCCGGGTAATGGTTCGTAGCCGCGGGATCTCCAGAACGTATCAAGTGGGTGATAGGATTCGGGCCGCATTGGGTGATCTGCCGGGCGTTGGACGCTGCAGAAGGCGCATTTGGTGAAACCCTGCGCGCGGGCGTGGGCTTCGCGCTGATCGAAGAATTTGTGACCGACGCCTTGACCTCGGTAGTCGGACAGAAGGACGGATTCGGCACAGTAGAAAATCTGTGACAGGTCCAGGCTTGTACTTTTAAACGCGGCGGCAAAATCGTCGGCGTGGTCGGTCAACGGCGCGCCCGTCGACGCTCCGATCAGGTGGTCATTGTCGAAGGCGCCGACAACGATGGCCTTGTCGCTGTCGCGATAGGATTGCAGGTAGCTGCGCTCGTATTCCAGATCGCCATCATAGAGGTAAGGCCAGGCCCGAAACACCTCGATCCGCAGTCGCGCGACGTCGTCCAGAGCGGCCTCGAGGGCTGCACCGATCAGGGGGCGGACGGATGTAACCTCAGCCATTCGAGACCTGTTTGGTCCAGTCTGCAAGGTTATAGAAGGTGGTGACGCGGGTGATCTTGCCGTCATGCAGGTCAAAGAACGAGCCTGCAGGCAGGCGGTAGGTCTGTCCATGCGCCTCGGGCAGGCCCTCATCGGTTTCCAGATAGGTGCCGTTGACGATGAACTCGGCCGCAGCGCGGGTGCCACCTTGGGCATCGAACACCACGATATCGGTCAGGTTCTCTTTGTAGCAGCGGTTCATATGAGCGCAGAAAGCTGCGAATTTCTCTTTGCCGACGCGGATCTGGCCTTCGTTCACATGATGGGCCACGTCATCGGACAGACAGGCCAGCATGCCATCGACATCACCGGCGTTGAAGGCGTTGAAATAGGTCTTCACGGTCTGGTTCATGGGTCACTCCGTTGGTTCGCCCCAGCGGTCTTTCAGATGCTTGATGATCTGATCGCGGGTCTGTCGGTAGTGATGTAGCTTTGATTCCCGTGTCTCGCCCATCCCGGTAGGGTCCATTATTGGCCAATAATCGACATCGAGGTGGAAAATCCGGGTCAACTCCAGCGCTTTGCGCTGACTGGCCGGGGACAAAGCGACGATCAGATCGAACGAGCTGAGATCGTCACCCCATTCCTGCATCTCGTCAAAGGATCGGGTGCGGTGGCGGGACAGCTCAACGCCCATTTCCTGACAGACTGCGATGCAGAAGCCGTCAATATCCAGATCGTTGCGGACGCCGGCGGACTGCACATAGGTGCCGGTGCCGTAGAACTTTTTCATGATGCCTTCGGCCATCGGAGACCGAACCGAGTTGTGGTCGCAACAGAACAGAATGGACTGCGGCAGAGGCGTCACCCGTTAGCCTCCGAAATGTAGCACGCAGATCAGCGTGAACAGGCGTCGGGCGGTGTCGGTGTCTACGTCGGCCTTGCCTTCCAGCCGTTCCTGCAGAACCCGGCTGCCTTCGTTGTGAATACCGCGCCGGGCCATGTCGATGGTTTCGATCTGGCTGGGCGGCAGAGATTTGACCGCGTCGAAATAGCTTTGGCAGATCTGGAAATAGTCCTTCACCACCTGTCGGAACGGCCCGAGGGACAGGTGGAATTCAGCTGCCTTCTGGCTGTCTTCGGTGCTGATATCAAAGACCAGTCGTTTGTCGCGGATCGAAAGCTGCAGGTGATAGGGGCCGTCGGGAATGGCGCGATCATCCCGCTGAGGCAGGTCAAAGCTGTTCTCCTCAAGCAGATCATAGATGGCGACCTTGCGCTCCTGCTCGATCTCAGGGGTCGGCGGGGGCAGGTTCCGGTCATCCAGTTCGATATGCGAGATACGGGTCATTTTAACAGTCACATCCTTCACGTCTGCTCAGACCTATAACAATGAATTTCAATGGGCAACGCACAGAAACGCCACAAGCTGGCGATCTTTGCGTCCCATCAGCCGTTCAGCCGGTTCAGACGTGCGGTGACGGACAAACCATGCGCTTCGAGGCTTTCCGACTGCGCCAATGTCTCAGCCGCAGGGCCGATCGCGCGCAGCGCTTCGGGGGTCATCTGGCTGAGGGTTGTGCGCTTGAGGAAATCCATCACGCTGAGGCCGGATGAGAACCGCGCCGACCGTGCCGTGGGAAGCACATGGTTGGGGCCGCCGACATAGTCTCCGATGGCTTCCGGAGTGTACTGTCCAAGGAAAATCGCGCCTGCGTGGATGGTCTTTTCGCTCAAATTCACCGGGTCGGCCACGCATAGTTCCAAATGCTCCGGGGCGATGCGGTTCGACAGCGCGGCGGCCTCATTCAGATCGCGCACGGTGATGATCGCACCAAAGTCGCGCCAGCTGGCTCCGGCGATGGCGCGGCGTTGCAGGGTCTCAAGGCGTTTTTCGACGGCCTGCGCCACGGTCTGACCGAACCCGGCATCGTCTGTGATCAGGATCGACTGCGCGCTTTCATCATGTTCGGCCTGGCTGAGCAGATCCAACGCGATCCAGTCGGGCTCATTGTCCTTGTCGGCAATCACGAGGATCTCCGAGGGGCCTGCGATCATGTCGATTCCGACCTTGCCGAACACCCGACGTTTGGCCGCGGCGACAAAGGCATTGCCCGGACCGGTGATCTTGTCGACCGGAGCGATGGTGTCGGTGCCATAGGCCAGCGCGGCGACGGCTTGCGCACCGCCGATACGGTAGATCTCATCCACACCGGACAGTTGCGCGGCCAGAAGGACCAGCGGGTTTGCCTGCCCGTCCGGCGTGGGCACGACGATGGCCAGCCGCTCAACCCCTGCCACCTTGGCCGGGATTGCGTTCATCAGAACGGACGAGGGGTAGGAGGCCAAACCGCCCGGCACGTAAAGACCCGCGGCCGAGACAGCCGACCAGCGCCAACCCAGCGTTGCGCCGACCTCATCGGTCGACTGGTGATCCTCGGGCATCTGCTTTTCGTGATAAGCCCGGATGCGCTCTGCCGCCAGTTCCAGCGCGGCACGGTCTTCCGCGGTCACTTGCGCGACCGCCTCAGCAATCTCGTCAGCCGAAAACGCCAGTGTCTCGGGCGTCAGTTCCAGGCGGTCGAATTTCGCGGTCAGCTCGATCACCGCCGCATCGCCACGGTTGCGGACATCGTCGATGATCCCGGCCACCACCGCATCCACATCCGGGCTGTCTTCACGCTTGGCCGATAGCAGCGTTTGAAAGGCGGCTTCAAACTCGGGTGATGTGGTGTCGAGGAAAACGGGCATGATCTGGCACTCCGGAGCGTTTCACGGGGACATATCGCCCGTAAGGGTTGGTCTCAACCCTTCTCGGCCGGGTGCAGCGATTTGCGCAGGGGGAATTGGGTCATCCCGTGCGACTCTTCCACATCGCCCGCCGAAACCCAGCCATATCTGAGGTAGAAGGCCCGTGCTGTGTGGGTGGCATCAAGATAGGCCTGTGCGCAGCCTTGATCCGCCAGCTCCTGCTCCAGTCGGGCCAAAAGGGCCCGCCCGATTCCACGCCGCACATGTCCGGGATCGACATAAAGCAGTGAGATCATCGAGCCGTGGCGCAGCCCTCCGACGGCCACGATCTGTCCGTCTAGCTCAGCCACCCAGATATCCGAGCCGCTTTGTATCCAGCCGCGAACGGTCTGCGGGTCTTTATTGGATGTCCACAGCGCCACAAGTTCGGGGTCTTTGTGGTGATCCGCCGCGCAGAGATGGGTGATAGAGCGGATCAGCACCTGGCTGATCTGGAACACATCAAGCACGGTCGCACGGCGCAGCTCCAGACCTGAGGCGGGTCCGGAAAAGGCCTGCGATATGCCGCGTTTATTCTGGATGATGCGGTGCCTGGCCCGAGGGGGCGCTATAGGGGCGCGTCACGTCTTTAAGGGTGGCTTCAATTGCCTCGACCGTCAGACGGATCGCGCCGTCACCCGCAAGGGTCAACAGGATCTGTCCCGCGCCGTCCTCGCCCGCCTCGAAATCGACCGAGAGCAAGGACATCACCATATCAGTGTCGCGGCGGTCGATCCCCTGACTGGCAACAGACAGCACCGAGTCGAACACCAGAACCGACTGCACACGTTCAAAAGGTCGGTCGCGGCGAGTGGCGGCATCCTTGTCCTCCCACCGGAAGCGGTTCAGCAACAGCCCGAAACGGCGCTGCGAGGGTTGCCACTTCATCTCGGTCACAGGGAACACCGCATCCTGCGCAAGCGATGAGATCACCTGCAGGTCATCGCCGTCTTCGGCACCCAGATTCAGCGGCGCCTCGCGGCCGTCTTCAAAACTTGCGTCTGTCATTCGCCCTTGATCCGTTCGATTTTGGCACCCACGCCTTCCAGCTTGCGCACCACATGCTCATATCCGCGGTCCAGATGATAGACCCGGCTGACAGTTGTTTCGCCTTCTGCCGCCAGACCCGCCAGTATCAACGAGACCGAAGCCCGCAAGTCCGTCGCCATCACTGGCGCTCCTTTGAGGTTTTCAACACCGGTAACAGTCGCCGTTCCGCCATGCACTTCGATATTCGCGCCCATGCGTATCAGTTCGGGCGCGTGCATGAAGCGATTTTCGAAAATACGCTCCTCCAGAACCGAGGTCCCTTCGGCCGTACACATCAGCGCCATCATCTGCGCCTGCAGGTCGGTCGGAAAGCCCGGGAAAGGCTCGGTGACCACGTCCACCGCCCGCACGCGACCATTCTTGCGCGCAACTTTCAGGCCTTTTTCGGTTTCCGAAACGCTGACGCCTGCGGCTTCGAGTTTTTCCACGAAGGAACTGACCAGCGACATGTGCCCGCCCAACAGTTCTACCTCGCCACCGCAGATCGCAGGAGCCAACATATAGGTGCCCAATTCGATCCGGTCTGTCACCACCTGATGGGTGGCACCGTGCAGACGGTCGACGCCCTGAATTTCGATCGTCGATGTCCCTTCGCCCGAGATCTGAGCGCCCATCTTGCGCAAACACTCGACCAGATCGACAATCTCGGGCTCGCGCGCAGCGTTCTTCAGGACAGTGGTGCCTTTGGCCAGGGTTGCAGCCATGACGATGTTCTCGGTCGCCCCGACCGAGGCAAAGCGCATCTCATGTACCGCGCCTTTCAACCCACCCGGGGCCTTGGCGTGCAGATACCCGTCTTTCAGTTCGATCTCGGCGCCCAGAGCCTCCAGTCCTTCGACATGCAAATCCATCGGCCGCGCGCCAATTGCGCAGCCACCCGGCAGCGACACGACCGCCTGCCCGAATCGCGCCAGCAACGGCCCCAGTACCAGATTTGAGGCCCGCATCTTGCGCACGATGTCATAGTCCGCCGTCTGGCTGGTCAGATCATGGCTGGACATCGCGATCACCTGACCGTCCTGCAGCGCGGACACCTCGGACCCCAGCGATTGCAGCAGCGCTGTCATGGTCTTGATGTCGCTGAGGCGTGGCGCGTTGGTCAGCGTCAGCGGTTCTTCGCTGAGAAGCGTCGCGGGCATCAGCGTCAGGCACGCATTCTTGGCCCCCGCAATCGGTATCTGACCGTTCAGCGGGCCGTTGCCCGTCACCAGAATCGAATCCATCTGCTCTTATCCCTCGTCCTTGTCGGCTTTGTCATCCGAGGCTGCCCGCGCCTTGGCCTGCGCCTTGCGCCGCGCCATATTGGCCTTGAGCGCTGCTTTCAGTCGCTCTTCCCGTGCATCACCGGATTTGCCGTGTTTTTTAGGTGTATCTTTGTCTGCCATGGTCTTTCTCTACAGGAGGCGAAAAAAACCGTCCAGACACCCTTGCGCCGCGTTTCGTTTGAGTCTAATCACCCGCCCACGATGCTGCTGTAGCTCAGAGGTAGAGCACTCCCTTGGTAAGGGAGAGGTCGAGAGTTCAATTCTCTCCAGCAGCACCATGATTTCCCAGACAGAACCGAGACGTGTTTGCCAAGGTTTGAAGCTTTGCCCGAGTTTCGTTGGAGAAACCCGGGCAGAGATACGTCAAAGCGACAGTGTTTTGACACTATCGCGCAGTTGGAACTTTTGGATCTTGCCGGTTGAGGTCTTGGGAAGTGTTTCAAAAACAACCGCTTTTGGGGCCTTGAACCCGGCCAGATGATCGCGACAGAAAGCGATGATGTCCTCAGCGGTTGCCTCGGCCCCGTCGCGTAATTCGATAAAGGCGCAGGGGACCTCGCCCCATTTCTCATGCGGCATCGCGACCACGGCGGCGGCCTGAACCGCGTCATGGCGATACAGCACCGCTTCGACCTCGACGGATGAGATATTTTCACCGCCCGAGATGATCACGTCCTTCAGCCGGTCGCGGATCTGGATGTAACCATTCTCATGTATCACAGCTCCGTCGCCGGACCAGAACCAGCCTTCTTCGAAGGCGTTCGAGGTTGCCTCGGCGTCTTTGTAGTACCCGGCCATGACCGTGTTTCCCCGAATGGCGATCTCACCTTGCGTGGCACCATCGCGCGGCACCGGTGCGCCGTTGTCGCGGTCGATTACGGTGACCTCTTCGACCATCGGAAAAGCGATGCCCTGTTGTGCCTGCAATTCAGCCTGTTCCGCGGGGCTGAGATCGTTCCACTCTTCCTGCCAGAGGCATTGGGAAATGTGGCCGTAAGTCTCGGTCAGACCGTAGACCTGCATGACGTCAAACCCCATTGCGCGGGTCTTTTCCAAGACCGTAGGGGGCGGAGGCGCGCCGGCGGTCAGCACCCGGATTGCGGGATCAATGGGGGCAGCGTCGCTTTCGGCTTCGGCCAGCATTTGCAGAACGATGGGGGCGGCACCGAAATGGGTCACGCCATGGGTGCGGATCGCCTCCAGAATACGGTCTGCGGCCGGGATGCGTGTAAAGACAACCGTCCCGCCGAGCATTGCCATCAACCAGGGATGGCCCCAGCCATTGCAGTGGAACATCGGCACGACAGACAGATAGACCGGATAGGGCGGCATCTGCCATGCGGTGCCCGTACCCAACGCCATCAGGTAGGCGCCACGGTGATGATAGACGACGCCCTTGGGGCGGCCCGAGGTGCCCGAGGTGTAGTTCAGCGCAATCGCGTCCCACTCATCGTCGGGCAGATCGACCGGCAGGGGCGGAGCTGTGGTAAGCGCCTCATAGGTCTGGCCGCCGGGGCTTTGACCAGTGACCGCAGGATCGGCGATCTCGACCACGGGTATTGTGCGACCCAGCAGATCAAAGGCTTTGGACAGAAGCGGCACCAGTTCCCGGTCCACGATCACCAGCTTGGTGTCGGCATGGTCCAGAATATAGGCGATGGTTTCGGGCTCGAGCCTTGTGTTGAGCGTATTCAGCACCCCTCCGGTCAGAGGCAGGGCGAAATGCAGCTCAAACAGTTCCGGGATGTTCGGGCTGAGGACCGAGACCGTATCGCCCTTCTGCACGCCAAGCGCGGCCAACCCACTGGCCACCGCGCGAATACGGGCGGCGGTTTCCGCCCAGCTGCGTCGGATGTCACCATAGATAACAGCGGTGCGCGCGCCGTGCAGGGTTTCGGCGCGGCGCAGGAAGGACAAAGGTGACAAAGGCGCATGGTTGGCCCGTGTCTTTTGAAGAGCTTCGAAATGGTGACGCATCCGGATCCCGCCTGTCTTAATTGTTGGGCCGCACGCGCGCGGCGGTTTTGTTGGCAAAAGCTTCCAGCCGTTCGCGCGCGGCGGGCTGGGTGTTGACCACACCTCCGACCACGGCTTCGGCATAAGCTGCATCCATGCCGGACATATTGTTCAAATGGCTGATCGCCGAACAGATTGCAAAATTGGTCAAAGGCAGGTTCTGCGCGATTTGGTCTGCCAGTTCCATTGCCTTGGCCATGCTGCCACCGTCTTCGGTGATGTACTGCGCCAGTCCAAGATCGACAGCCTCTTGCCCCTGGTAGACGCGACCGGTCAGGATCATGTCGATCATGCGATATTTGCCGATCATGTCCGAGACGCGGATGGTTGCGCCTCCGCCCGTGAAAATCCCACGCTGACCCTCGGGCAAAGCGAAATAGGTGCCGGGGTCGATGACGCGGATATGGGCGGCGCTGGCAAGCTCCAGCCCTCCGCCAACCACCGCGCCTTTCAGGGCGGCGATGATCGGCACGCCACCATATTCCATCTTGTTGAACGCCTCATGCCAGCGAAGGCAAACATGCATGAAGTCATCGGGGCTGCGGTCGGCTTTCCAGTGTTCAACCAGATCCAGGCCTGCGCAGAAGTGATCTCCCTCGCCGGTCAGCACAACCGCCCGCACGCCAGCCATGCGTGCGCCGCTGAAAAAGCGGATCAGTTCTTCGATCGTGGCCACGTCCAGTGCATTGCGCTTGGTCGGGCGGTTCAGGGTCACGACATAGAGGCCGTTGTCACGCTCGGAAATCGCGAGGTTCTCATAGGTGGCGGGGTTCACGACATCATTCATGAGTCAGATCCTTTTAAAGGCGTTATTCAGGGAAGGCCGCGTCAAGTAAGCTGCGCGCGCCGTGCAAGATGCGGGTTTGTTCGGCACTGCATTCCGGCAGGATATGCTGGGCAAAGAACAGCGCGGTGGCGATCTTCTGGGTCATGAACTGCGTGTTCTGCCCATCATTCAACGCAGCCTGCGCCGGGGTGACACCTTTTGCCAGTTTCCAACCCGCCGCAAGCGTACCTGCCAGCATCAGGAACGGGACCGAGCCCGCAAATGCGGCGTCGATGTCCTTGCGGCTGTTTTCCAACAGCCATTCCAGCGCGGCTTCAAACGTGCCGCGTGCCTGCGCAAGGCTTGCGCCGATGGCTTGCGCGGTGGCATCGCCTTCTGCCAGCTCGGCTTCGGTCGCTGCGATGCGGGCGGTGAACCGGCGGGCGGTCTCGCCCCCGTCGCGCATGACCTTGCGACCCAGAAGGTCGTTGGCCTGAATGGCGGTGGTGCCTTCGTAAATCGGCAGAATGCGCGCGTCGCGATAGTGCTGAGCGGCGCCAGTTTCTTCGATAAAGCCCATGCCGCCATGGATTTGAACGCCCAGAGAGGCGACCTCGACCGCGCGTTCCGAGCAGAAGCCCTTGACCAGCGGAACCATGAACTCGGCCAGAGAGGCCATGTCCGGATCATCCTGATGGTGTGCGATGTCCAGCAGCCCGGCTGTGGCCGCCGCCATGGCGCGCCCGCCTTCTGTGAGGCTGCGCATCCGCATCAACATGCGGCGCACGTCGGGGTGCTGGATGATCGCAACCGCGTCCTTGACCTGACCATTCACGGGGCGGCTCTGGACCCGGTCCCGTGCATAAGCCAAGGCGCGCTGATAGGCGCGTTCTGATGTCGCGATGCCCTGAACGCCGACCGAAAAGCGCGCGGCGTTCATCATGATGAACATGTATTCCAACCCGCGGTTTTCCTCACCGATCAGGAAGCCAGTGGCGTCTTTGTATTCCAGTACCGCCGTTGGGCTGGCGCGCACGCCCAGCTTGTGTTCGATGCTGACACAGTTCACGGCATTCTCGGCCCCGATCGAGCCATCCTCTGCCACCATCTTCTGCGGGACGATGAACAGGCTCAGCCCCTTCGGTCCGGCGGGCGCGTCAGGGGTGCGGGCCAGAACCAGATGGATGATGTTCTCAGTCAGGTCATGCGCGCCATATGTGATGAAAATCTTGGTGCCGGACACGCCATAGCTGCCATCTTCGCGTTGCACCGCCTTGGTCGAAACGCGACCCAGATCGCTGCCCGCTTGGGGTTCGGTCAGGTTCATCGTGCCCGACCAGCGCCCAGCAATTAAAGGCTCTAAATAGGTGGCTTTCTGCGCGTCCGAGCCTGTCAGCAGCAGCGCCTCGATCGCACCATCGGTCAGCAAGGGACACAGGCCAAAGCTCATATCGGCGGCGTTCAGCATCTCGACTGCCGCCGCGCCAACCGTACGCGGCAGTCCCATGCCGCCAAACTCAGGCGGGTGTGTAAGGGCCTGCCAGCCCATCTCGACAAATTGCGCATAGGCCTGCGCATCCCCTTCGGGCATCTTCACGCGACCGTTGTCAAACTGTGCGCCCAACGTGTCTCCGATATGGGACAAGGGCGCGATCTGTTCGCTACAGAACCTGGCATAGCCTTCTAGCGCAGCGCCGATATCGGTCAGTTCGAAGTCCGAGTAAGCGTCCAGAGTGGACACTGTTTCCCAATGGGACAGGTGTTCGATACAGAACATCAGATCCTGTACGGGTGGCTGATAGGACATGCCAGAATCCCCCAATGGTAATTGTGGTTTTACGTCATTTACCTGCCGTTTAGCTTGCCGAAAAGCTCATATATTGCCAAGTTACTATCCGATATTGCCAAACTGGGGGCGATCATGGTCAGTAATGACCCCATCTCACTTACGACCGTTTCTGCCGGTTTCATCCAGGATTGGCTTAAGGCGCTGAGAGTGTGTTGCAGCGCAGATCAGATGCAGTTCCTGCTGAGCCGTTCGGGCCTGCACGCCAGTGCGTCAGAGCCTGCGCAGCGTGTGACGCTTCAGGAAATCGCTCGCCTGTACCAGCTGGCCGCGCCTGAGACGGGGGACGAGATGATGGGCCTGTGGAGCCGTCCCATTCGGCCGCGCGCCCTGCAGCACCTTGTGACCGTTCTGCGCGAAGCAAGCAGCCTGACCTCGTCGCTGTATCGCTTTTCGACATTCTGGAACTTGTTGCTAGACGATTTCCACCTGGATCTACGCACCGGGCCGGAGGTGGCTGAGCTTTCGCTGGTACCGTATCGGCAGGACACGGCACCCCAGCGCTTTGGTCATATGCTGATCCTGAAACTTGCGCATGGGCTGCTGTCATGGCTGGGCGGATCGGAAACGCCGGTAAAGGCCGTTCGCTTTGCCTTTGCGCGGCCCGGTTTTGCGGCGGACTATGCGGTTGTCTTCCCCTGCGCGGTGACATTCGATGCCCCGCAGACCAGCATTCTGTTCGATCCGCGCCGCTTTGATCCCCCGATCACGCGCAGTCCGGCTGAGGCGTCTCTATTTCTGGAACGCGCACCGATCGACTGGATTTTCACCAACTCACGCGCCCATACAAACAGCCTACAGGTCCGGGCGTTCCTGTATCGGACGTCCTGGAAAAGCAGCCAGCTTCCCGATGCGGCCCTTGCTCTGAAGATGACGCCCCGGACCCTGAACCGGCGTCTCAAGGACGAGGGCACCTCGTTTCAGGACATCAAGGACGCCCTGCGCCGCGATATTGCGATCCGCGCCCTGCAGCAAAGCGGCGACAGTATCGAGCAAATTGCGTTCGACACGGGGTTCTCGGCCCCGGCGAATTTTCACCGCGCGTTCCGGAAATGGACCAACCGCAGCCCGGGTTCGTATCGCGCACAGGATCGCGCAGTCTGACCGTCGCGGCGCTTGCATGTCTCTGTCATATTGAGCCTTTATGGGTCTTTGAACAGCAACTGTTCGGGGTGTCTGCCCAAGGGTTGGCTTTTATATTGAAAGGGGAATGAATGTCATCGGATGAGGATACAGGCATCGGCTTTATCGAAAACCGGCCGTTTGATGAGATCAGCGTCGGAGATACGGCCGAACTGTCCCGTACCCTGACCGCGCAGGATATCGATGCCTTTGCGGCGGTCTCAGGCGATGTGAACCCGGCCCATGTGGATGAGGCCTTCGCGCAGGAGGATGTCTTTCACAGGGTGGTCGCGCATGGCATGTGGGGCGGTGCGCTGATATCCAATGTTTTGGGCACGCAATTGCCGGGGCCGGGGACGATTTATCTGGATCAGACCCTAAAATTCCTCAAACCCGTTGGTATCGGGGATACGGTCACTGTGCGCGTCACCGTGACCGAAAAGCAGCCCGAGAAGAAGCACGTCACTCTGGATTGCCTCTGTACGACTGGCGATGGCAAGCCTGTCATCACCGGACAGGCCGTTGTGATCGCGCCAGACAAAAAAGTCAAAAGACCCCGAATGGCGATGCCGGATTTGGTTTTGCATCACCGGGGCGCCTCCTATGACCGATTGCTGAGCGCGGCTCAGAAAATGGACCCATTGCCCACAGCCGTGGTCCATCCCTGTGATGAAAGCGCGTTGGAGGGGGCGCTCTCGGCCCGGGATTTAGGTTTGTTAGAGCCTGTTTTGGTCGGCCCGCGCAGCCGAATTCTACATGCGGCGGATGCGGCCGGGTTGGATATCGGCGGGCTCGAGATCATTGATACACCGCACAGCCATGCCTCGGCCGAACGGGCGGTACATCTGGCGCGGGATGGTCGTGTGAAGGCCCTGATGAAGGGCGCGTTGCACACGGATGAGGTCATGTCGGCCGTCGTCTCCAAGGCCAATGGTCTACGCAGCGAACGCCGGATGAGCCATGTCTACGTCATGGACGTGCCGACCTATTCCAAACCGCTTCTGATCACCGATGCGGCCATCAACATAGCGCCCGATCTGCAGACCAAGGCGGATATGGTTCAGAATGCCATTGATCTGGCTCGTGCCATCGGGATCGAGACGCCTAAAGTGGCGATCCTGTCAGCGGTCGAAACCATCACACCTCGACTGCAATCCACGGTCGAGGCTGGTGCCCTGTGCAAAATGGCGGATCGCGGGCAGATCACGGGCGGTATGCTCGATGGCCCTCTGGCCTTTGACAACGCCGTGTCGATGCGCGCGGTCACGACCAAGGGCATCAAATCCGAGGTGGCGGGGCAGGCCGATATACTGGTCGCGCCGGACCTTGAGGCCGGCAACATGATTGCCAAGCAGCTAATGTATCTGGCCGGAGCCGAGGCCGCAGGGAT
Organism: Ruegeria sp. AL11; assembly: GCF_056540865.1. NCBI lineage: Bacteria > Pseudomonadati > Pseudomonadota > Alphaproteobacteria > Rhodobacterales > Roseobacteraceae > Ruegeria > Ruegeria sp. AL11. Next base: position 213,041 of record NZ_JBQFXO010000002.1, on the reverse strand, counting down.
TGTTTTGGGCGCGCAGGTTCCGATCATGCTGACCAGCCGCGCCGATGATCGCCGCACTCGCATCGCCTCGGCGGCGATTGCGGTGCTGTATGATCATTCGGTGCGGTGAATGGTTTACTACGTCGCGGGTTCGGGAAACCGGGCCCGTGTGCGGTTGGCGAAGGCAACCAGTGACAACATCACCGGTACCTCGACTAGAACACCCACCACCGTTGCAAGCGCCGCGCCGGAGTTTAGGCCGAACAGGCTGATGGCGACCGCTACGGCCAGCTCAAAAAAGTTTGAGGTTCCGATCATTGCGCAAGGCGCGGCGATGCGGTGTGGGACCTTCAGGGCATAGGCGGCCCCATAGGCCACCGCGAAGATGCCATAGCTTTGGATCAGGATCGGCACGGCGATCAAGACGATGACCATGGGCTTGGCCAGGATCGTCTCTCCCTGAAGGCCGAACAGAATGACCACCGTTGCAATCAGGCCCATGATCGACCACGGTTTGACACGGGCGGAGAAGGCGTCGATGGCCTCCTGCGAGCCCAGCCGCTTGCGGGTGATCAAACCAGCAATCAGCGGCAAAACCACATAGAGGACAGTTGCCAGAACAAGCGTTTGCCATGGGACCGAGATATCGCTGACCCCCAGTAAGAAGGCCACAATGGGCGCAAAAGCCACCACCATGATCAGGTCATTTACTGAGACCTGCACCAAAGTATAGGTCGCATCGCCTTTGGTCAGTTGTGACCAGACAAACACCATCGCGGTGCAGGGTGCGGCCCCCAACAGGATCAGACCCGCGGTGTATTGTGCAGCATCTTCCGGCTGAATCCACGGGGCGAAGACATAGTCGAAGAACAATACTGCCAGTAGAGCCATGGTGAAGGGTTTGATCAGCCAGTTGACCGCCAGCGTCACGATCAGGCCTTTGGGTTGCCGGGCCACGCCCGCGACCGCTTTGAAATCGACGCCGACCATCATCGGATAGACCATGGCCCAGATCAGCAGGGCCACGACCAGGTTGACGCTGGCCACCTCGGCCCCGGCGATCAGGCCGACCAGACCAGGCGCGGCCAGTCCGATCAGCACGCCGCCGACCATGGCGAGGGCGACCCAGATGGTCAGATAGCGCTCGAAGATGCTCATGAATATGCCTCAGTTGTTTGGTCGGTCAGCTTGCCCGAAGTGAGCGCCGCAAGGGCCACCATGACAGCCGCTGTGCCCAGCACAAGGGGCAGGCCGCCGACCTGATAGGTAAAGCCGGACAGGACGGTGCCCAAAAGGCGTCCTGTCGCGTTGGCCATATAGTAGAAGCCGACATCCATCGTGACCCGCTCGGACTTGGTGAAGGCGAGGATCAGATAGGAATGCAGGGATGAGTTGACGGCAAAGATTGCTCCAAACACCAGAAGGCCCACAACCAGCGTGATTGTCAGCCATGTTTCTGGCCCGGACGATAGCAAAACTGCCAGTGTTAGAGCTGCAGGAACGCAAAACAACATTGCGGCCCAGCTGCGCGCGGCGCGGATCATATCGCCTTCGGACCGGTCTGAGGCCCGCAGGATCTTGGGCGCGTTGGCCTGAATGACGCCGTAGAGGATGATCCAGAACGCCATGAAGGTGCCGATCATGAAAAAGGCAGCACGGTTGCCCTCTTCGGTGCCATCCGAGAGGACGGCGTAGAAATAGATCGGGATGCCGACCACGAACCACACGTCGCGGGCACCGAACAGAAAGACCCGCGCGGCGGACAGCCAATTGACGTTGGCAGATTTCGAGAAGACTTCAGAGAACTTCGCGCCCTTGCGCCCTTTGGGCAGGCCGGGGGGCATGAAGCGGATGACAGCAAACAGGATCACCGCCAGAACGACTGCCATCGCGATGATCGCCGCCTGAAAGCCCAAAGTCGCCAGCATCGCCGCGCCCAACAGGAAGCCCAGCCCTTTCACGGCGTTCTTTGATCCGGTCAACACCGCCACCCAGCGAAACAGCCCGCCGCCCTCAGTCGGGGCCAGCAGCTTCACCGCAGATTTTGAGGACATTTTGGCCAGATCTTTGGCCACTCCGCTTGCGCCTTGCACGATCATGACAAAGGCCACAGAAGCGCCAATCGCCCAATTAGGGTTTAGTTGCGTCAACGCCAGCAGCGCCACCACCTGCAACCCAAGCCCGGCATAGAGCGTCGAGGTCAAGCCAAACCGCGCCGCGATCCAGCCCGCTGCAAGGTTCGTCACCATCCCCGCGAATTCATAGAGGACAAACAGATAGGCCAGCTGCACCGGCGAGAAGCCCAGCGTGTGAAAGTGCAACAGCACCAGCATCCGCAAGGCTCCGTCGGTCAGCATAAAGGCCCAATAGGCCGCCGTGACCGCGATATAGGCCGACAGCCCCTCGGGCCGATCGGTCACAGCGAGGCCCCAACCATCAGCGCCACATCGACCAGGCGGTGGGCATAGCCCATCTCGTTGTCATACCAGGCATAGATTTTCACTTGTGTCCCGTTCACAACCATGGTCGACGGCGCATCGACGATCGAAGAGCGTTCGTCATTGGTGTAGTCGGTCGACACCAGCGGCCGGGTCTCGTAGCCCAGAATGCCGTTCAACTCACCTTCGGTCGCGGCTTTGAAGAAGGTGTTGACCTCTTCGACGGTGGTCTCACGCTCAACCTCGAACACGCAGTCGGTCAGTGAGGCGTTAAGTAGCGGCACGCGCACCGCATGGCCGTTCAGACGCCCTTTGAGTTCGGGGTAGATCAGCGTGATCGCCGTGGCCGAGCCGGTTGTGGTCGGGATCAGCGAGTTCAGGGCCGAGCGTGCCCGGCGCAGATCCTTGGCGGGACGATCCACGATGGTCTGCGTGTTGGTCACATCATGGATCGTGGTCATCGAGCCATGGCGGATGCCCAGATTCTCGTGGATGACCTTCACCACCGGGGCCAGACAGTTCGTCGTGCAGGAGGCTGCGGTCACGATCTGATGGGTCGCGGGATCGTAGATGTCATCATTCACGCCCATCACGATATTGGCAGTCGGGCCGTCCTTGACCGGGGCCGAGACGACAACTTTTTTTACGCCCGCATCGAAATAGGGGGCCAGTTTTGCCTCGGTCTTGAAGACACCGGTGCAGTCAATCACCACATCGACGCCGTCCAGCGGCAGAGCGCTCAGATCCTTGGTGCCGATGAAGGGCAGGCGGGTGCCGTTGATGGTGACGCTTTCGTCATCATGCTCGAAAGTGGCGTCCCAGCGGCCATGAACCGTGTCGAACTCCAACAGATGCGCGTGCATCTCGGCATCTCCGACCGCGTCGTTGATCCAGGCGATCTTGGCGCCTTTCTCCAACAGCGGTTTCAGGGCCAGTTTTCCTATCCGGCCCAGGCCATTCACAGCATATGTGGTCATTTCAGTCTCCGACAGAGGTTCTGCCGATGTCATCGACAGCAGATTGTAGGGCGATCCGGTCAAGGCTTTCGACCGGCAAGGAGGTGAACGCCTCGATCCGGCGCTTCAGCGCGCCATAGGCGTTTTGAAAGGCGAGGCTTTTCTCGGCATCGGTTCCGGTAGCTTTCACCGGGTCTTCCATGCCCCAATGGCCGCTGATCGGTTGGCCTTCCCAGGCCGGGCAGTCTTCGTTCGCAGCTTGATTGCAAACGGTAAAAACAAAATCCATCTCCGGCGCCCCGTCGGTTGCAAATTCCGACATATGCTTGGAGCGCAGGACCGAAGTATCGTGACCCTTGTCCTGCAACACCTGCACGGCAAAGGGATTCAACTCGGACGCGGGCTGCGTTCCGGCGGAATAGACGGTGAACCTGTCGCCACCCAATTGGCGCAGCAGTGTTTCGGCAAAGATCGAGCGGGCGGAATTGCCCACGCATAGAAACAGGACGTTGAACTTGCGGTCAGTCATGTCTTCATTTCCCTGTGTGAAAGGCATGCAGATATCGGGACGACCCCGGCAGCAATCGACGACCAGAAAATCCAGCATTCCCTGAACTTTAGCCATGTCGACGGAATAAAGCAGAGACGTGCCAGAGCGTTCCTGTGTCACCAGCCCGGACCTTTGCAGCGCATTCAGATAGTTCGACATGGTGCTGGGTTTGATATCCAGCTCCGAGGCCAGCTCACCCGCTGGCACGGTGTCAGGAAACCGTCGCATTAACATGCGAAAGACTGTGATGCGTTGCGGATGCCCCAGAATGGCCAGCTGATCGGTGATCTCTTCTATCATACTTCATGAATTATGGAAATATATATTGGTGGTCAACCGGGAAACCTATTGTGTCACAGAACTTTCATGAAGCCTCGGCGCGCTGATCCGGGCTTGCAGGCGCAGACCTGACGAATTAAAGAAGCCTTCGCATCCTTCCGGAATTCAGCTTCGGAGGGCCAACGGTGCCGCTGTAGCTCAGCTGGTAGAGCACGTCATTCGTAATGATGGGGTCGGGGGTTCGAGTCCCTTCAGCGGCACCAATTGTTTCTCAATACACACCCCGGCCACAGGGAATACCCCAGACGCGCGAAGTGTTGAGACGAGCGCCTTGCTGACGGCCCGTTCAAATCCACGTATCTTAGCTCTTTTTTGAGGAATGGAGAGATGTCAGGAGAAGCAAACCCCGTCATACCAGCTGCCCCCCTCAACGCGATGAGAGAGGGGCAATCTTCCAGTTCAGACCGACAGGCAGACGTATTTCATTTCCATATAGTCTTCCATGCCGTGGTGGCTGCCTTCACGGCCTAGGCCGGATTGCTTGACGCCGCCGAACGGGCCCAGCTCGGTCGAGATGATGCCGGTGTTCACGCCAACGATGCCATATTCCAGCGCCTCGGCCACTTTGTAGACGCGGCTCAGGTCCTTGGCATAGAAATACGAGGCCAGACCGAAGATCGTATCATTGGCCATGGCGATGACGTCATCTTCGTCCTCGAACTTGAACAAGGGCGCCAGTGGGCCAAAGGTTTCGTCCTGCGCCACCATCATGTCCTGAGTCACGCCGGTCACGATGGTGGGTTGGAAGAAGGTGCCGCCCAGATCATGAGGCAGGCCGCCGGTGAGAACCGCGCCGCCTTTGTCTGTGACATCTTTGATATGCTCTTCGACTTTGGCCACCGCGTCGTCGTTGATCAGGGGGCCGGTGGTTGTGCCAGCACTCAGTCCGTCGCCAACTTCGAGCGCCTCAACTGCGGCCTTCAGCTTGGCGGCAAAGGCATCGTAGACGCCCGCCTGTACGTAAATGCGGTTTGCGCAGACACAAGTCTGGCCGTTATTTCGGAATTTGCATAGCATCGCGCCTTCGACTGCCGCATCCAGATCGGCATCGTCGAACACGATGAAGGGCGCGTTGCCGCCCAGCTCCATCGAGCATTTCATGACCTGATCGGCCGCCTGGCGTAGCAGGATGCGTCCCACCTCGGTCGAGCCAGTAAAGGTCAGCTTGCGCACGCCTGGGTTCTCGCAGAACTCCTTGCCGGTCTCGCTGGCCTGAGTGGACGGCACGACGTTGAAGACACCCGCAGGCACGCCCGCCTGTTCCGCCAGCAGCGCCAGAACCAGAGCGGACAGAGGGGTTTCTGTCGCCGGGCGCGCTACAAAGGCGCAGCCCGCAGCCAGTGCCGGGCCAGCCTTACGCGTGATCATTGCGTTGGGGAAGTTCCACGGCGTGATCGAAGCCGCCACGCCGATCGGCTGTTTCATCACCATGATCCGCTTGTCGCGCTGATGGCCGGGGATGGTCTCGCCATAGACCCGCTTGGCCTCTTCCCCAAAGAATTCGATGAAGGAGGCCCCATAGCCGATTTCGCCAACAGCCTCGGCCAACGGCTTGCCCTGCTCGGCGGTCAGGATCTTGCCCAGATCCTCGGCGTTTTCCATCATCAGGTCGAACCAACGACGCAGGATGGCGGCGCGTTCCTTACCGGTCAGCTTGTCCCATTCCTTCTGCGCGGCTTCGGCCTGTGCGATGGCGCCTGCGACCTGCGCGCGGCTGACATCGGCAACTTCGGCAATCACGTCCCCGCGTGCGGGGTTGGTCACTGCGAACGTGCCGTTGTCACCATCCACCCATTGGCCGCCGATGTAGGCTTTGGTCACCAGAAGGTCGGGATTCTTGAGCAGGGATTTCAGATCGGTCGTTGCGTCCAGCATGGGTCAGCCTCCGGCAATATTTGTGTTGCGCGCACCCAAGCAGGTGTCATGCGCTTTGTCTATGTCCATTGTTGCGCGGCGATGAACCCAGTTTGCCCTTTCCCACCGCGAAGCGACTTTGGCACCCTGTCGGTGCCCATATGGCTTTCATTTCTCTTGGGAGTTTGCGACAGTTTTCGAGATTTCCGAGCGATAGGGGATGTAAATGAATGTTACATTGCCTATCTATATAGAAATATAAAGAAAAAGGGATAGCGTAGATGTCGAACCAGCAATTTGAGGCATTGATCAAAGAGACTCAGTCCAAGGTGCGTGAGTCGCAATCGCAGATCGAAGGCCTGACCTCACGGATCGAGGCCGCACGCGCCAAAATCGGTACGGCCGAGGCGGATATCGACATCGAAAACGCCACGCTTGAGGATGTGCATGCCCATACCGAGGTAATGAACGCCAATATCGCTGAGCTGATCATGGGGCTGGACGACGTCACCAGCGCGTTCTCGAAAGATTTCGACGAGATGCGCTCGAAAACCGGGTGGGAATCGTTTGTTGGAATCTTCTCGAAAGGTAAATCCGAGTCGATGCGGCAGGAGCGGATGCGCACGGCCAACATTGACGACAAGCTGCAGGACCTGATCGCCAAATCCGACGTGATCGTCAAACTGCTGGAGGGGCAACTGTCCGTACTGGAAGAACAGCGCGTGAAGGTCGAGGACAACCTGACCGTCACGCTAGATGACCGTGAGGTGACTGTTGCAGAACTTGAGGCGCTGCGGGCCGAAATTCAGGGCATGGACCCGACGATCATCACCTTGGAGAACAAGATCAGCGTCGAACAGGACGCCGCCGCGCGTACCCAGTTGGAAACCGAGTTGGCCGAGCTGAACAAGCAATACAACGCCAAGGTTCAGGAAGAGCAGGTCAAGCTGGCCAAGTCACAGACGCTGGAGCGCTATATCGAAAAGGGCAAGACCTGGGTCGATTCACTGCAAAATCAGGCGGCGACGCAGATGGTGCTGATCAACAAGCTACAGACAGACACGCAACAGCGCGTGGTGCTGTATGACGCCCTGACCAAGTCGCTGAAAACCGCGCAGCAGCAGGACGTGGCCCACCGCATCAACGAGATCGGCGTGCAGACCGACCAAGAGGCGCAAACCGCCATGGCCGCTATCGGTACCGCGACCAACCAGAAAATGGCCGACATGCTTGAGGCGCACGAGGACCATATGGTCTTTGCCCGCGACGTGTTGGAGAAAAAGGCCAAGGCGGACGAACGCTTTGCCCGTCGTTTTGCCGCGATTGTCGAGAAGCATGATAAGAACTTGTACGGCGGATGAAGTGGTTTAGTCGAAGCGACGTAAGGCTGCTCAGGTTTGGCCTATTTCTGGTAGTTTGGCCGATTCCTATATTTGGCCTAACAGCACTTCTGCATGCGTTGGGTGTTGACGGCGGAACATATAAACTGCTCGGCTTTCTCACTCTTTATGTCGGGCCGAGTAGCATGGTCTTCGGGCTTATCATCTTCGCCTTGTACCCTACCTCAGAAGTTTTTCTCCTGCCTTGGCGGCTAAATCACTGTCGAGGAATTGGTTGTGGTAAATCTGAAAATGACTAACCCGACCCAAGACCATGTTGGCCTGACCGACACTTTCGCCTCGCGCCGCTATTTCCGCAAATTCGAGGTGATCACCGTCCACCTCCTGCGCGTGGCCGCGACGATGGAGGCTGAGGGCGCGATCAGCAAGCAAGAGGTGCGGATCGTGTCGCGCTACCTTTCGGGGCTGCTCTACACCTTCCGGGCGCTCAGCATGAAATACCTGCTGGTCGGGCGCGAAACGGGGCGGTTCTTTGGCAGCCTCGCCATGGACAAACGCGACAGCGGGTTTCCAGTGGCGGCCGAGCTGCTAACCATGGCCAATGACGCGCAGCAGGCTCAGGTGCATCTGGCGAATATGCCCTCGGAAGATGATCTGAAAACCGAAATGGTGCGAACAATCATCGGCGATCAGGAAATCCCGACCAAGCTGCAATTTGCGCTGTCCCAAAGGCTCTATTACGAGGAATTGCTGAAAGGTCAGCTATTCTGGGCGCGCAACGATCCCGAATGCCACTGGATCGGGAATGAGGGTGAGCGGCGCAAGTTCATGATCCATTGGGCGGTCTATGACAGCCAGATCAATCTGCCGGTCATCTACCTGATGCAGTTGGAGGATAGCGGCAAGACGGCGCTGCCCAAGGATCAACGCCGCTGGCCCGAGGTGCAGGCGCATCTGATGGCGCAATCCTTAGGCGGATTGAAACTGGTGACCATCGCCAAAGGGTTCGATCAGGATTTCGACGACCTGCATCCCAAACACCTACGCCGCATTCACGTGGGGCCGATGTATTCCTCGGCCTTCACGGAACAAACCGGCCCCTTGCGGCAAGTGCTAGAGGACGCGCAGGCGCCTCAGGGGCAGGACTGGGCGCTGGCCTGGACGACTGAGGAGCTAGAAAGCGAAGAGGTGATCGAGGAGCGCGCCGGGTGGTTCTCGACCGTCGAGCGAGAAGTTTTCGCCTTGGACCCGTTTGGCGGGCAAGGGGCCGAGACCGGGGCCACGCGCACGCAGCGCTCGATCATTCTGCCTCAGCGGCCGTTTCAGGTTCTGGCAGAACGAAACCCTCCTGGTTTTGCCGATGTGCGAAAATTCGTGGTCAGCAAATCGGGGCAGGTGTTGCGCTATTAGAATTTTTGCCTCCGGCGGAGGTATTTTTGAACAGAAGAAGAATGGGCGGTTTTTGAGATGAGTTTGACGTCAGATCAGATGGAATTGCGAGAAGACGATATTCGCAAGCATTACCCGGCGGCGACGGCCTTGTTGAACGGGTTCGAACATGCGCCGCGGATTGCGAAACCCGTTGATGTGGCGGTTGAGCGGTCCTCGGGCGTGTCGACGGGGCGGCGGTTTCGGTCCACTACGCCGGGATTGGTGACACGTCGCACTGCTCGGGCCGATGGGGTGCACCTGGTTGAGCGGATCGAGGCCTCGGATGATGGCGATACGATCGTTTCGCCCCCTCAGGCCACGGCTCAGCAGGCCATTCGGCGGGCGATCTCCATCGCTCTGGCCGTGGCCGAGGCTTATGCGGAGCAGACGCCGTTGGCCGATTTGAAGCGGGCCAATCTGGCGGGGGATTTGCCCGTTGCGCGCAAGACCGAGTTTTCGGAGTTGCTGACGGCTGAGGCACTGATCACCTCTCATGTGCTGGGCAACGCGCTGGCGTATCTGATGTCGTCCCATCTGGGCGAAACCACCGTTGATCTGGGCGAGATCGAAGAGGTTTTGACCGACAACGGCCAGCTGGCCCTGCACGGTGCCTTGTGGGAGCTGGACCAGGTGCTGACCAAACACGCCCCTGACGACGCACATCTGATCGCCGCCATTAGCGCCTATGCCGAGCAGCTGATGGACAAGGTCGCCCTGCGCGTAGGGTCCGCTGGCCATCTGGCCCCGTTCCAGAACGCGGCCTGGCATATCGAGGCCGACGACCTGACGATCCGGGGGTTTGAGCCGGCCTCGAAGGCCAAATCAACCACCCTGACCATGACGTTCAAGAAACCGAACGAGGTGGTCGGTAACCATATCGCCAAGTATCAGGCGATGAAGTTGGCCAAGATGCTGATGGCCTACGACTTCGACCGCCGCCTGAACCCGTTCGCGGAACTCGGCGGGTTCATCTTCACCTTCATGGGCGACGGTAAACCGGGTACCGGCAAGACCACTCTGATCCAGATGATGGCCGGGCTGATCAACGATTATTGCCAGAACGCGGGCTATCCGTTCCGCTATCAGAACCTCAGCACCGACAATATCGACAGCTATCAGGGTAAATCCGGTCAGAACGCCAAGGCGTTTATCAACACGATCATCGACCCCTCGGTCATCGGCTTTGGCACCATCGACGATATCGACCAATTGGCGGGCAAGCGCGGCGACCGGCAGTCCTCGGCCGGGCAGTTGGAAATCACCGCTGTTCTGATGGAGAGCTTTGCGGGTGCCAACACCGTCGTGCGCGGCAATTGCACCTTGGGCATGTTCTCGAACTACCCCGAAAACGTGGACGACGCCCTGCGTCAACGGGCGGGGGCGCGGTTTCTGGTCGACGGCCCGCAAACGCGCGAGGACTACATCGACATCCTGCATCTGCTGATGGGCCGCAACCACGACATCCCGCTGGGCGAACACGAAGCCTATGCCGCGCAGGAGATCAAAAAGGCCGTTGCCGCCAGTTTCGAAAGCCACGCCCGCCCGCATGAGGACGCCTTGCTACAGGTCTATGACCGGGTTTCTGGCGAGATCGGCCAGATGGACACAATTGCCAAGCTGGGCACCTACCTCAAGGCGATCCAGCAGGCGGATGAGCGCTTCACCGGTCGCGCGATCAAGAACATCACCGACGCGGTCAAGGTCCGCGCGATGGATTTCGAACTGCCCGATGAATGGATGGAGAACCCCGACCTGTTCCTGTTCCGCGACTACGACACCAAGAAGGCCATGATCGAGGACCTGCGCCAGCCGATCACTGTGGAAATGGTGATGCAGGAGATCAACCGCTACGCCGACAGCGAGTTCCGCTATGCCGACAAAAGCGACGAGGTCGCCATCGAAAACGCCGTCCGCGAGATGGGCCGGATGGAAGAGGCCAAGCGGCGGTATCTGGAGGGGAAGGGATAATGCTCGTCTACGCGATTGCTGGCTTTGCGCTCGTGCTGGGTCTGATCCTGCCTCTGCGTTGGGGCGTGATCGGATTTATGGGTGCCGTGGCGGTGCTGTTTCTAATCCAGTTCGGTGTCAACGCGGGCGGCGGGTTCGAGGGCACTTCACGGGAAGAGTCCCTGATCCTGTTTGAAGGCAGCGTGGTGTCTTACCTTGGGTTCAACTTGCAGATTACAGGGCGGGCGTTTGCATTGCCATTGTTGGTTTTGGCGGTTGTGGTTATTGGTCGTTTCAAGAGGACGGCGACGTGAATAGTGTGGTTGGGACCCTAGTATTTAATAGTTTGCAAGTGCTACAACTGTGGCGTGCTGCAACTCTGATCATGCTTTTAGCCCCCCAAGCAATTGCCGGTTCACTTCGATGTCAGTTTCAAGAAGTATTCTTGATTTCAGACGCTGGGCAACGAGCACCTCGTCCGTTCGCAGACGTAATTTTGGGAGAAACTTTGATAGTCGACCTCGAAAGCGGGAAAGTTTTTCATCCCCACTTTGGAAATGAGAGCTTCAAGAACCGTCAAATAGTGGACCAAGGCTCATCGCACTCTTCTGCAAAGATCATTGCCTATACAAACCTTAATGCCCCCCCCGTCACAGGGGAAGCCGGTTACAGAAACTTAACTTTGACTCAAATTAGCGTCTACGTAGATGGGCCTGCCAAACCGTTTTTTAGCATTACATCGAACTCGATAGGCATAGGTGTCTGTCAATGATCCGCCTCATTGAAAAAGGCCTGATGTTCGGCAACCTTGTCCACATCTCCAGCCCGGCTCTGGTCGAGCGGTATAATCGCGCGCTGCAGCATCTGGCTGGCAAGACTACGGCGTTGACGGATTTCCATGTCGATATCTCGGGCTACTCGCCGGAGGTGGGGATTGAGCTGGACGACCCGCTCTACCTCAACCCCAATGGCGTCAACCGGCAGTTCATTCTATTGACAACCGAGCAGAAACGCGCGCCTTTGCTGAACGTCAAATTCTCGACCTCGCGCGATATTCTGCGCGAATTTATCGAGATGAATGAGGCGCAGTTGTTTGCCCTGACCGCCACCAATGCGGTGGCCGGAGAGCTGGTGAACTCGGTCTTCATACTCACAACGCCCAATGATCTGCTGAACCTGCGCAAGATCGAGATTGAGGCCGATACCGCAGGCGGCACGCTGCGCAAGGCCGAGCAGCTGGCGGGCATGGTCGAAAAGTTCAAAACCGAGGAGGATGCCTGGTTCGATGATGTGCTGATCGCCCGGATGATCGAAACGGCGAAAGAAACCGGAGACGTCACCCGCAACCCGGTCCACCTCCGCCACACGGCGTTTGAGCAGCGCAACTTCTGGACGGCGCATTTCGGCGGGCTGTACCTGTTTCCCGACATGGATCACCCGGCGGCGATTTGCATGGGCGAAAAGCCCGATGGTCTGAAAATCAAGTACACGTTTGACCCGTCTCAACGAAACCAGATTGCTAAATTCCTCGACTATAACGATCTGGTGGAACCCATCGTGAAGGCGCGCGGCGTGGATGCGGCGGCGATCCTTCAGCAAAAGATGGATTTTCTGACCGTTGCCGCCGCCGCAGATGCTGATGTTGATCTGATGGGGCTGGATCGCCGCGATATGAGGCGTTTGGCGCGAAACCACTCGGATCGCTTGCCCGAGGCATATCACGGTCTCGCCCAACTCTTGCGCTGGGCGACGGATGGGGGGCCTTGGCCGCGGATCACATCGGACCATCCGGCGTATTTCTACACGTTGCGCGCCGCGGATACGCCGTACCGCGATTTGGTGAATATGTTGCTGTCCGAACTGGCTCCGCTGGACCCCCGCCAGATGTTCATCTGTCACAAAGAGCTGTTCTACAAAACCTATGCCACGTGGCCCGAGGCCAAAAAGGCCTATGTTGCCGAGTTTCTGGCCCGCGAGTATCAAGTGGATAAATCCGGTGCCCGTGCGGCTCTGTTCGGTCATGAACCGGACATGAGCGGAGAAGATCGTGTCAGCGATACAATCATCGCGCGGGTCGGACCTTGGGGCGCCGTCGGGAGGAGTTGATATGTTTGGAGCGATGCGCCTGTTTCTGGTCCTGCTGGTTCTGCAGACAATTGCCTATTTCGCGCTGTCGCTTTATTCGCGCGGCGTCCGACGTCGCAAGCTTGAGACGTGGTGGGACGAGAAGGGCAAACAGGGAAACAAAGAGGCCTTTGTGGAACGCGGGCTGCACGTCTATGACAATTCGTTCCGGCGCAAACTGATCCTGGCGGTTTATATTGTCCCTTGGGTGGCAATCGGCGCATTGATCTACATCGTGAATTATATGTGAGGGTTACAGCATGGCCTATGTGAAATGGGCATTCATTATCATCTTCTGGGGCAGTGTCGCTGTGATCCTGCAATACTCGCTGCCGCAGCATGATGTTGTGCGCATCGTGAACACCTATGAAGAACGGCAAGATCTGAACGACTGGACCCGTATTTTCTGGTCCGAGCCCGAAGACCAATCTGCCAGCCTGTCGAACCGCGACGTGCAGTTTATCCAGGCCGTCCGTGCTAACGGGAAGCCCATCGTCTATCGGAACGAGGATACCGGCTGGGGCTGGCCGTTCTATTTCAAGTTCGACACCGCCAACCTGTACACCGAGGCCAATGACGCGATCTCGGACAAGAACAACCCCGACTGGGTTGTTGTAACCCATTATGGCTGGCGCAATGAGTTCATGTCTATCTTCCCTAACGCCGTCTTTATCAAACCGGTCGACGGGCCGGACGTGCGGATCATCCCGTGGTTCAACATTGTCTTCCTGACGGTCTTTGCTGCCATTGTCTGGGCGCTTTGGGTACGCTGGCGCCGGTTCCGTCAGGCTCGGATCGACCCAATGCTCGAGTCGATGGAAGATGGGATCTATGCCGCAGGCGACGCTATCGATGAACGGCGCGGTCGTTTCCGCCGTTGGCTGGATAGTTGGAAATCAAAATAGGGGCCCGACCCGTGAAGGGGGCCTCTATCGTACGATGAATTCGGCATGCAGGGCGCCCGCGGCTTTGATCGTTTTCAAAATGTCGATCATGTCGCGCGGCGAAACCCCCAGGGCGTTCAGCCCGGCCACGACCTCTGACAGGGTGGTGGCTTCGGGGATCTCGGCCAGGCCGGTGCCTTCTTCCTCTTCGATGCCTGCGAAGGTTCTGGGCACCACGACGGTCTCTCCGTCAGCGAACGGGTTGGGTTGTATGGCAATCGGAGCCTCTTCCACTGTCAAAGTCAGGTTGCCTTGAGACACCGCGACCCGAGAAATCCGAACCTCTTGCCCCATGACAATCGTACCCGAGCGCTGATCGACCACAACGCGGGCCTTGGTTTCAGGCTCAACTAGAATGTTTTCGATCCGACCGATAGCGTGCGCTGTGGACACGGACTGAGTGGCTGCGATGTTCAGTTCAACGGTTCCGGAATCGCGCATGATGGCCACGGCGCGATTGAATTCACGGTTGATGGCCGTTTCAATCCGCCCCGCTGTCGTAAAATCAGGCTCACGCAGGGCCAGCCGCATCTGGGTCAGGGTGGACAAATCAAAGTCGATCTCGCGCTCGACCCGCGCGCCGGATGGGATCACGCCCGAGGTGGGAACGCCCCGGACAACGGACGCGGCCTCACCTTCAGCCGATGCGCCACCTGCCAGCACTGTGCCTTGGGCAACAGCGTAGATCTGTCCGTCCGCCGCGTTCAGCGGGGTCATGATCAGCGTGCCGCCCAACAGGCTACTTGAATCCCCGATGGCCGAGACAGTGACGTCGATTTGCCCTCCGACCCGCGAAAACGGGGGGAGGCTGGCCGTCACAAGGACGGCGGCCACGTTCTTGGGGCGAAAATCCTCGCCATTCACATTCACGCCCAGCCGTTCGAGGATGTTGGACATGATCTCTTCGGTGAAGGGGGAATTCCGCAACCCGTCGCCGGTTCCATTCAGGCCTACGACAAGGCCGTAGCCGACCAGGTCGTTGCCGCGCACCCCGTCGAAATCAACCAGATTTTTCAGGCGGATTGCGCCGGCGAAAGCAAGGCAGGGCATCAGAGCCAAAAGAAAAACAAGAACCCTCATCTCAGGAAGTTCACCAGTGATAGGTTCGCATTGCGAACGGTGACGGAATAGAGGCTTTCCAATTGGAACTGCACGGCCTGAAGCTTGGTGGCCGTTTCATAAGGATCGGCCTCGATCAGGGCGTTGCGAGTGTATTCCAGACTGGTGCGCCCGGCGGCGTTGCGGGTTGTCGCCTGTTCGACACGCGCTTCGGCGGCACCGACCTCGGCCCTTAAAATGACCGTGTCATCCTGCGCATTTGCCAGAGCAACACCCAATTGCTTGAACAACCCGGTGCGCTGATCGTTTGGCACCGCCAAGGCATCGTCGGCAACCAGTGCGGCCACAGCAACATCCCTGAGCGCCGCCTTCAGCGCTGGGTCCGTTGCCGTGATATCGAGAGTAATGCGTTCATTCTCGGCAATCTGCATGGACGGCAGTGCGGCGTTCGACCCTTGGTAGATCACCGCGTCAAAACCTGCAGGGTCGTTGAACCAAGCCTCGGCTGCGTTGCGAATGTCGGTCACAGTCACCAAGCCCGTCAACTCAGCCTCAAGCGCGGTCAGCAAGGTCTCGGCCGATGGCAGCGGCGAGACATCCGTCGCGGTGCCCGAAAACAGGCTGCGGCCGCCAATCCGGGTGTTCAGCGCGGACATCATCGTATCCAGCTCATTGCGGGCCTGGACCGAGGCTTGTTCATGCGTCACAGCGTGGTTCGCCGTACCAAAGGCCAGCAAGGTTGCTGTCATCTCGCCTGTCGATTCACTGAACACGCCGAGGCTTTGCTGCATGGCGTCCGAGAACAGCTTGGCCTCGGACGTGGCGATGCCAAACGCATCCAAACGCGTCAGGCTGCGGTCCAAATCGAGGAGATGCGAATAGTCGCCGCCCAGATGGCCTGAGACGTCCTGCACCTTTCCGGTCGACATTTCATACGACAGGGTTTCAATCTGTTGCTTGATCTGGGTGGACCGGGTCTGCAAGGTCAGACCTCGGGCAAGATCACCTATGGATGTAAGCGTCATGTTTATAGCCTCAATAGGGTGTCCATCAGCTCATCCACGACCGAGATGAGACGCGCATTGGCCGCGTAGGCCTGTTCGATCTGCATCAACTGTTGCAGTTCCTGATCGGTATCAACGCCCTGCTCCGCCTCTAGCTGCTGCATCTGCTTCTGGGCACCGGTGGCGAATGTTTTGCGTTGTTCGGCGACATGGGCATCTGCGCCAACGCGCGACATCATAGCCTCGGCGATCTCTGAGGCGCGCATGTTGCCGGTGCCAAAGATCGCCCCGGCGACCGGGCGGGATTCAACCAGAACGGCGCTGAAGGCCTGCAGCTGGGTCGAATCTCCGGGGTCGTTCGGGGCAGCAGCGCCGAGACCTGCACGCAGCCTCCAGCTGTCGCCACCGGAATCCGGGTCGACGACCGTGTTGAGGCTGATGCGAGAGGCAATCCCGGTCAGCATCGTCAAATCCAGACGGTTTCCGCCGTCCGTGAACAAACCCGGATCGGTGGCCAATGCCGTTGGATCCAACCCGGGTGTTTCAAACCGCTCGACAAGATCACGCGCAACCGTGTCGAGTTGGGTTTGAACCTCGGGCGCAAGCTGGTCGCGGATTTCAAATTGGGCCGCCAGGGCCCCGCCGCGGATCTGAGCGGTATCACCGCTGGTCCGGACCGGGTTTCCGTTCATCTCCAGCCCCGACAGCAAGCCGTTGCCAACAGTCATATGGGGCTGAGTGTCGCCTGTGGTGGTGAAGGAAAACTCAGCCGCTTTGCCTTCAAGCAGGATCAGCCCGCCATCGGAGTAGAGAGAAACACGGTCATTGTCGCGCGGGACGACATTGACCGGAATCAGCTCATTGACCTGGTCGATCAGAACCTGCCGCTGATCCAGAAAGGCATTGATGTCACCGCCTGAGTTCCGGATCGCGGGAATTCTTGCGTTCAGATCCTCGATATCCCTGAGGGTCTGGTTCAGGCTGGCGATATGCGAGCCGATCGTCCGGTCTGCGTCCGAGCGCAGCTGCCGCAATCCTTCGGATGCCCGGTTCAGACTGGCGGCCAGGTCGCTGCCACTGCGGGCCACTTGATCCAAACGCTCGACCGAGTCAGGCAGGCTGGCGGCGGTGATCAGACTGCTTTCGAACTCGGCCAGACGATTGGAGAGAGATGCCGCGTCCTCGGGCGTGCCCACGACCCTTTCAAGCTGAGTGTGAAAGTCGGCCAAAGCGGATTGGTGCGACAGATCGGCGTCGGTGGCGCGGCGATTGGCCGTCAGAACCGGGTCCTGATGCCGAATGATGCCTGCGGTGCGCACGCCATTGCCTGAAATCAGGCTGGTGGTCAGCTCCAATGAGCGTTTCGCGTAGCCGGGCGTCAGGGCGTTGGCAATGTTTCCGGAAACGACCGACGCACCCCGGCTGGTGGCGGTCAGGCCGGTCATGGCGTTGTTCAAAGCTGTCGACAGGTTCATCCGACGGGTCCTTTCCGAGGGTCAAAGTCAGCGTTTGATATTGGTAGTTTCCTGCAGCATCTCATCGACGGTCTGGATCACCTTGGCGCTTGAGGAATAGGCGCGCTGTGTCTTGATCATCGAGGTCAGCTCGGTCGCGACATCCGTGGTGGATTCCTCGCGCGCGAAGGATACAAGGTCTCCGGTTGGGCCCTCGCCCGCATTCCACAGGAAGAACGTGCCACTCTCACGCGACGGTGCGTAGGTCTGGCTATCCAGCGCGGTCAGGCCGTTGGGGTTTGGGACATCTGCCAGAGGGATCTGGAACATGCGGCGGCTGACGCCGGTGTCGTAGAAGGCGTAGACATACCCGTTTTCATCGACCTGAACGCTGGTCATCGTTCCCACCGCTGACCCGTCGCGCGTGATCGAGACGGGGGCGAAGGTGTCCGACAATTGCGTGATCCCATCCGCATCGCCGATCTGGCCGATATTGATCTCCATCGGACCGCCCGCGACGTTCACCACCACGCTGCCGGTTGCCGGATCATACGCCCCACCTGTTACCGGAGTGACCGTGGCAAGCGTACCGCCTGCGGTCCGGCTGTCGGTGAAGGTCAGAGTGTACTCGCCGATCACCGTCCCGCCTGACGCTGAATCGCGCATGATCATGGTCCATTCATTGCTGGAGCCTGTGGCCGGAACGGTTGGTACCAGCTCGATATCGACGCTTTCGGATTTGCCCAGGTTGTCGAAATATTCAACGGACAGGGGCTGTGTATCACCTGGCGCGCCCGCATCTGTTGCGGTCGCGGGCAGGTTCATGCGCAGGTTCATCTGTGTTGTTGGGGCGCCTGACAGCTGGTTCACACTCAGCTGAATGGGCTCAAGCGCCGCTGGCGTATCCCGAGGCACAGCAGGGATCGAGCCATCCGGGTTCGCGCGCCATCCCAGAAGCACCAGACCCGATTCGGTGACCAGATAGCCCTGATCATTGGTGCGAAACGACCCGGTGGTGGTCAGCAGCATCTCATTCGAGCCACCTGCAATCTGCGAGCTTGGCCGCACAGGCAGCATCCCCCGCCCACGCACCGCCAAATCGGTCGAGTTGTTCGTAGTAACCAGCGAGCCGCGTTGATCAATCAGCCGCTGGCTTGTAGTGCGCACACCACCGGCGGAATAGCTGCCCCCCTGGCCCGAGGTGACCATGGAGTGAAAATCCGTCTCCACCCGCTTGTAGCCGTAGGTCGAGGAGTTGGCGATGTTGTCTGAAATCGTAGCCAGCCTGTTGGCATTGGCCTTCAACGCCGCCACACCGGCATTCAGCGAAGAGGAAATGGTCATTGGCACGCCCTTCTGTTGCGTCAATCGTTGATGCAACAGGTAACGCGCTGGGCCTTAACAGCGCGCTAACAGGTAAAATGCCACCTATCCTTTAGCGATTTCGCAGAAAGATCACCTCGATCCGGTTGTTGCGAACGGCCATGGGATTGCTGTTCGACAACTCTCGGTCCGCGTGCCCGGTCACCCGGTCAAGCCGTTGTTCTGAAAACCCTTTATCCTCAAGAAGCTGCCGGACAACCTGCGCCCGCGCGGTGGACAGATCCCAGGCCGGGTTGTCGGCCAGAACCACCGGAGATGCGCTGACATGCCCTTCGACGGCGACGTCATTGCGCACCAGATCCGATGATCGGGCCACCAACAAGGCAAGCGCGCGCATCATCGTGGTCGGCTTGTCTGTTCCCGATTCGAACAGAGGCTGATCCTCGGTGTCGAACAGTTCGACCACCAACCCTTCGTCGGTGACTCGCGTGACGATGTGCTTCAGCACTTTGTCCGACACCATACTCTCGCCCGTGCGCCCTAAAAGCTGCGCTTCGAGTGTCGAGAAATCCTCAGTCGTTCCCTTGCCTGCGCCGTCGGCATCCACCCCGGTGGAGCCGCGCGCTTTTCGGGCATCGGTCGGAAAACGGACGCTTGCACCCGATCCGTCCATCACCATCGTTTTCTCGGAAAACATGTTGTTGCCGCCAAAGGCCCCATCGCCCCCACCCGAGACCGGATTCACCGGAATCGTTGGCGAGAAATAATCCGCCAGCCCTTTGCGTTGTTTTTCGGTCGTTGCATTCAGCAGCCACATCAACATGAAGAAGGCCATCATGGCCGTGACGAAGTCCGCATATGCGACCTTCCACGCGCCACCGTGATGGCCATCGCCACCTGATACACGCTTCTTCTTGATGATGATTGGCGCCGCATTGGTTTGCGCACCCATCTCCACCACCTTTTTATCACCCAGTTACAGGCGTAGCAGTGCAGGTCTTAAGGGCGGCTTAACACTTAAAATGCTTCGGATTTCACTTCATCGTGGCAAGCCTGCCGACGCCCTGCGCAGGATCAGCGACAACCGGTTGAAGCTGTTCTCAATACCCTCCGGATCGGTTTTGCCGAAGAAGCTGTCCAGCTCATCATAAACACGCACGGCCTGATCCAGTACCGGGTCCGACCCCGCGGCATAGAGTCCGGCCCGGATCATCACCTCAGACTGCTCGTAGCTGCCCACAAGCTTGCGGGTTTCCGAGATCATCTGGTTCTGGGCCTCGGTCGCGGCGGCAGGCAGGCTGCGCGACACCGATCGGCTGAGGTCAATCGCGGGGAATCGCCCGCGCTCGGCGATGTCGCGGCTCAGGACGATATGGCCGTCCAGAACGCCACGCAAGATATCCGCAACGGGTTCGTCCATATCGGAGCCAGCGACCAGAACGCTGAAAACGGCAGTGATGTCGCCCTGCGCCTGTGTGCCCGGACCGGCGCGCTCACACAGATTGGCGATCAAAGGGGTCACCGACGGAGGGAACCCACGCAGTGAGGGGGATTCCCCCATCGCCACGGCGATTTCACGATGTGCCTCGGCGAAGCGGGTAACCGAATCGGCCAGGAACAACACATTGAGGCCCTGATCGCGCAGATACTCGGCCACCGACATCGCCGACCACGCGCAGCGGCGACGGGCCAGAGCGGACTGATCCGAGGTCGCCGCCACCACAATAGCGCGTTTCATCGCCTCGGGCCCCAGCGCATGGGTCACGAATTCATTCACCTCGCGCCCGCGTTCCCCGACCAGAGCCACAACAACCGCATCCGCCTGCATCGACCGGGCCAGAGTCGCCAGCAGCGTCGATTTACCCACACCCGAGCCAGCGAAAAGGCCAACGCGCTGGCCCCGCACGATCGGCAGCGTGGTGTTGAGCACTGCCAGGCCCGTGGCCATCCGCTCACCCAGCGGTTTGCGCTCCACGGCGGGCGGAGGAGGTTGCACAATGTCCCGCGCCTGCGCCCCCGGCAGCAGCGGTTTTCCGTCCAGCGCCCGGCCAAACGGGTCAATGACCCGACCCAACCAATGCATCCCGGGCGCAAACTCGGGCGAGGCCTTCAGGCTCACACTGTCGCCAAGGCTGACGCCATCGGGCGCAGAGCCGGGAATCATGTGGATATGCTCGGCCCCCACATGCAGAACTTCGCCCTCAAGATCGGGACCCGCGCGGCGGTGGAGCGTCAACAGGTCACCGATTCGCGCGTGGTCCGTCAGGCCGCTGACCTCGATCACCCCATGCGCCACGCCGGACACAAGGCCCACATGGCGCACCGCGGACAGTCTGTCGAATTGGTATTTCAGAAGCATCGGATCGAGATCGGACATTGTGGGTTCTCCAACTGGGTTCTGAAAACGGTTTCTAAAGGAATCGGGGTTAAGCCTTGATTGAAATTGATCGAGGGAGAAGCCCCGATGTTCTTTGACCTGAACGTCTTTAAGACAGCGTACGCCATGGCAACCCACGCCGGAAAACGGCAGGCCGTCATTGCGCGCAACATGGCCAACACTGATACACCGGGCTACCAGCCCCGCGATATCGAGGCCTTTAAAACCGCATTCGAAAACACCTCGGCCAAGACCGAAATGACCGCCACCCGGCAGGGTCATCTGAACGGCAGCAGCCCAGCCGGGCAGACATGGGCCGAGTTTGAGGCTGAACCGCACGGCGATCCAAATGGCAATGGCGTGTCGCTGGAAGGCGAGATGCTCAAAGCGATTGAGGTCAAGCGCCAGCACGACCGTGCTCTGGCGATCTATCGCTCGTCCATTGGCATTCTGCGCACCAGTCTGGGCCGCGGGTAAGGAGCGTTTGATATGAGCGATTTTTCCCATTCCCTATCCGCCTCGGCCAGTGCGTTGCGCGCGCAGGCGGCCCGATTGCGGCACGTGTCCGAGAATATCTCGAACGCGGATACGCCCGGATACCGGCGTAAGACCGTCCCGTTTGAGACCGTCCAGCAGGACGGCAGGGCGATGGTGCAGGCGGGCCGTGTGCAGCTGGATCGCCGCGACCTGTCGCGCATTCACGACCCGAGTCACCCGCTTGCGGATGAGAGCGGGCACTACCTCGGTTCGAATGTCGATCTGATGATCGAGATCGCCGACGCGCGTGAAGCGCAGCGCAGCTACGAGGCCAATCTGAAAATGTTCGATCAGACGCGGCAGATGTCGTCGTCGCTTATGGAATTGCTTAGAAAATAAAGGAGAACCAGAATGGATATCCGATCCCTGACCGCCGCACAGAACTATACTGTGGCCCGCCCTGCAACGCAGGCCAATCCTGATCATGAAGGTATGGCACAGGGCCTGCGTTCAACGTTTCAGGACTTTGCCACGACCCTCAAGCAAAGCGAGCACATGTCGCAGGCTGCGATGACCGGGCAGGCCGACCCGCATGCGCTGGTGCAGGCGCTGGCCCAGACTGAACTTGCGGTCGAAACGGCCGTGATCGTTCGCAACAAGGTGGTCGAGGCCTATCAGGAAATCCTGAGAATGCCGGTCTGAGCCATGCTGAGCGAAGGTCTGTTCTACGACATCGTCCGTCAGGCGCTTTGGGTCGCGGTGATCACCTCGGTCCCGATCCTGACGGTGGCGCTGATCTCGGGCCTGATCGTGGGTCTGTTTCAGGCCCTCACCTCGGTGCAGGAGATGACGCTGACCTTCGTGCCCAAACTGATCGCCATCGTCATCGTGTTCTGGATTTCGATGGGGTTCATGACCCAGACACTTGTCACGTTTTTCACGGGAACCCTGGTTCCGCTGATCGCAGGAGGTCGCTGATGGATACCGCCTATGTCACCCTGTCCCGCCAATCCGGGCTGATGAATGAAATGCGGCTGGTGGCGAACAATATCGCCAATGCCAACACCACCGGCTATCGCGCGCAGGGGCTGGTGTTCTCGGAATTCGTCCGCGACATGCCGGGTAATCCCTCCCTGTCCATGAGCCGGGCCGAGGCGCGCAATACCTCCCAGCAGCAAGGTGTCCTGACCGAAACCGGAGGGCAGTTCGACTTTGCCATCGAGGGGGACGGCTTCTTCATGGTGGAAACACCCGAAGGCAACCAACTGACCCGCGCGGGCAGCTTCTCACCCAATGCCGAGGGCGATTTAGTCGCACCGGATGGCGCACGGGTGTTGGACAGCAATGGCTCGCCGGTTTTCATCCCGCCCGATGCGGCCTCGATTGATGTGGGCAGCGATGGGACGCTTAGTGTCGAGGGGCAATTGCTGGGTCAAATCGGGGTCTACCGTGTCGAAGACCTCAAGGATCTGGTGCGTGAAGGCAATACGCGGTTCAGTACCACCGGCAATATTGACCCCGTTGATGAGCCTGTTGTCCTGCACCGTTTTCTCGAAGGGTCGAATGTCAACGCCATCGCTCAGGTGACCCGGCTGATCGAAATCCAGCGCGCTTACGAATTGGGTCAGAGCTTTCTCGAAACCGAACATGAACGGGTACGCGGCGCGCTCAAGGCGCTGATGCGCTAAGAAAGGAGACATCCCATGTGGGCATTGAAAATCGCAGCGACAGGTATGACCGCGCAGCAAATGCGGGTCGAGACGATCTCGAACAACCTCGCGAATATGAACACTACCGGATACAATGCGCGCCGGGCCGAGTTCGCGGATCTGCACTACCAACAGATGGCGCGGGCCGGGGCGGTCAATGCGTCCGATGGGACGGTGCTACCAACGGGTATTCAACTGGGTCTGGGCGTGCGCCCGGCCGCTGTGACAGTGCAGCTGGCACAAGGGGCCGTGTCGGCCACGGGCAATGATCTGGACGTGGCCATTGAAGGGCGCGGCTATCTTGAGGTGACGCTGCCCAACGGTCAGGCCGCCTTTACGCGCGATGGCAGTTTGAAACGCTCGGCCGAAGGGCTGATCGTGACATCGGACGGGTTCGCCGTCTCACCCGAGATCACAATCCCGGACGATGCACGGTCCATTTCGATCAATGCCTCAGGCGAGGTCTACGCCTATTTCGACGATGTCCCCGAAGGCCAACGCCTGGGTGAGTTCACCTTGACCAGTTTCTCAAACGCCAAGGGCCTGGAGGCCATTGGCAGCAACCTGTTCAAAGAGACCGAGGCTTCCGGCGCACCGGTACAGGGCGTACCGGGAGAGGACGGATTGGGCACTTTGCGGCAAGGGTATCTTGAGGACAGCTCGGTCGATGCTGTGCGCGAGGTGACGGAACTGATCGAGGCCCAGCGGGGCTATGAGATGAACGCCAAGGTCATCACCGCCGTCGATCAGATGATGAGCGCAACGACGCAGGTGCGCTGATGCGTGTGTTGCTGTTGAGCCTGGCCCTGATGGCGCCAGTTGGGGCCCTCGCCGAGATTGTGGTGCCGACCCGGACGATCCGCGCGAAAGAGATCATCTCGCCCGCGGATCTTGAGACAAAGGCCCGTGACCTGCCGGGGGCTGTAACCGATCCGAATGCGCTGATCGGGCAGGAGGCCCGCGCCGCACTCTATCCTGGCCGCCCCATTCGCGCGGCGGATGTCGGACCACCCGCGCTTGTGGATCGCAATGATCTGGTCGTTCTGGTGTTCAGCAGCCAGCCGCTGTCGATCACCACCGAAGGCCGCGCGCTGGGCCGAGGCGCGGTGGGGGACCGAATTCGTGTAATGAACCTGTCCTCGCGGACAACAGTTACGGGCCGTATCCGGTCTGATGGTCAAATCGAGGTAAAATGATGTCTGGATTGTCAAAACCCCTTCTTCTTGCGGTACTTACGATTTCGGCCTGCGGGCGACTGGATCACCTGGGCAAACCGCCCAGCTTCACCCCGACCGAGGATTCGCCGGAACAGGTGGCGATGCTGTGGCCGGGCCTGCCCTTGCATACTCAACCGCAGCGAACGGTGGATCGGTCGTCGCTTTGGAGTGGGGGGCAGCAGTCGCTGCTTGGTGACCAGAGGGCCATCAAGAAAGGCGATATCCTGACCGTCGTGATTGAGCTGGATGAAGAGGCTGAGATTTCCAACAACACCAACAGGTCGCGGTCAGGATCTGAAAATCTGTCGGTGCCGCACCTGTTCGGATTGCCACAAAGGGCACAGGGTAAACTGGCCGAAGGGGCCTCGTTCGACGAGGCCGTTGGGATCGAGTCTGAGGCCTCAAGCTCTGGCCGCGGTTCGGTGCGACGGAATGAGAAACTGACCCTGCGCGTGGCCGCGACGGTGATCGATGTGCTGCCGAACGGAGTTCTCTCGATCTCGGGCGCGCAAGAGCTGCGCGTGAATTTCGAACTGCGAGAGCTGCTGGTCGCAGGCTATGTGCGCCCGCAGGACATCTCTCGCAAGAATGAGATTACCTACGACAAAATTGCCTCGGCGCGTGTGTCCTATGGTGGTCGCGGGCAGATCACGGATGTGCAACAGCCGCGCTATGGCCAGCAGATTCTCGATACCGTTTTGCCGTTCTAAGGGGCTCTCATGATCAAAAAACTGCTTCCCGTGATCTTTCTGATCATTGGCACGAGCGCCGGCATCGGCGCCGGGACCTTCCTTGGGTCCGGTGAAACGAAGAAAGAGACCGAGGGGCCTGAAAAGGTTGAAAAGGCGAAAAAGGAAACAAAGGAAAAGCATGCCAAGGATAAGGAGAAAAAGGGTGAGGGCGAAGGCTTCGAATACCTCAAGCTCACCAAGCAATTTGTCGTGCCGATTGTGGAGGATGAGGAGATCTCAGCCCTCGTCACCATGTCCCTGAGCCTTGAGGCAAACTCGGCCATCACCGAAACCTTCTACGCGATCGAGCCAAAGCTGCGGGACGGTTTTCTGCAAGTGCTGTTCGATCACGCCAATACCGGAGGGTTCGACGGTGCTTTCACGCATTCCGACAACCTCGGCACCTTGCGAAAATCTCTGCTTGAGGTGGCGAAGAAGGATCTAGGTGACGATGTCTCCAAGGTCCTGATCATGAGTGTCAGCCGCCAGGATACCTGAGGTCGTCACGGTTTGGGCTGTGACTGCGCGCGTTTCTGTTCGGCCTTGAGGGTGTCATTCAAACGTTCAACGGCTTGTTTGCGCCCAAAGGCCTGACGCAGTTGCTGCATGGCTGCAAGCTTCTGTGCCCGGCATCGCGCCAATTCCATGTTCAATTGCCGCCGTGTCGCGGCCTCCCTCCCATTCCACAAAACATCGGTTCCGGTGATCTGATACCCATCGGTCACCGCACTGTCCTGACGGGTTTGCACGACCTGTGCGTCAAGACGCGCCAACTGAGCCTGCACACGCGCTTCGGCCTCCAACACGGGGCGCAGCTTCTGATATTCGCTTTGATAGACCGCTTCGGTGACCGATTTCAGGGCGGGCAGTTCGTGGCGTTTCATCCAATCTGTCCTTTCGCGCGCTTTCGCATGGCTTCGGCAAAACGGATCGCAGCAGCGACCGGGCGATAGTGTTCTTCGGCGATCTCCTGCCCGATCTCGACGGTCGCGTGAATCGCGCGCGCCGTTGGCGGGTCCGAATGGATGGGAACGCCCGCCTCGCCCGCAGCCGACCGGATCGCGGCGGCTACCTCGTCGACACCCTTGGCCACACAGACGGGGGCCGCCCCAGTCGCCCGGGACCATTTCAAAGCAACCGCGTAGTGGGTCGGGTTCACGATCACGACGTCGGCTTTTGGCACATCGGATATCATCGGATTGGTCGCAATCTCCTGCGCCCGCGCGCGGCGCTGTTGTTTGACATGCGGGTCGCCCTCGGCGTCCTTGTTCTCATCCTGGATTTCCTTGCGCGACATTCGGTTCTTGCGCATGTGTTCGGCATATTGCCAAACGTAGTCGACGACCCCGATCGCAAGTGCGATGGCGATTACAATGAACAGAAAGCGAAACAGCAGGCTCATCATCAGCAAGATCGAGCTATGGGCCGGGGCCGCGCTGGCGGAAACGATCTCGGTCAAGTTGGCCTTTAGAAACAAGGTCAGACAGGTGCCGTAGATCAGCAATTTGGCAAAGCTCTTGGAGAATTCGAACAGCCCGCCCCGTCCGAACTTGTTTTTGGCGTTGGATAGGAGTGAGATCCGCGAGATCTTGGGTTGCAACTTGGTGGGTGCAAAAATCAACGCGCGCTGGGCGATCAGGCTCAGCAGAACCGCGGCCGCCGGAAGCGCAAACAGAAGGGCCACCGGCAAAAGCGCGCCCTTCAGCATTCCGGCGACCGGCGCTGATGCAGGCCCCGAAGTAACAAGCTGCGCGATGTCATCCGACTGATCGATCAGCACCACAAACAGCGTTCCCATCTGATCGACCGTGAATTTACCGACGGTCAGCAGCGCGATCAGCAACCCGGTATAGGCGGCAACAACGGACAGATCGTTGGACTTTGCAACCTCACCTTTTTCGCGCGCTTTCTGCAGCTTCTGTGGCGTCGGGTCAAAGGACTTGTCGCTGTCGTCATCGGAGCTCATCGACCGGATTCCAGCGGATTCAGGGTGAATGAGAACAACGCATCCGCCCAGACGGATAGGATCAGGGGGGCTCCGGCAAACAGCAGGAACAGCCCGGCAAAGGTGATGGCGGGGGCGCCGACAAAGGCAACCATCAGCTGCGGCATCGCCCTGTTGATGACCCCAAGAGCGAGGTTGTAGATCAAGGAGGCGATCACGAAAGGCGTGGCCAGCGCAAAGGCCAGACCAAAGCTGTGAGCGATCTGTCTGACGCCCCATTGTGATAGGTCAGGGGCCGAGAGGGCCTGGCCCATTGGGAACACCGCGTAGCTGTGGATCAGGAACTCGGCAACCCGGATGTGCAGCCCCATCAGCACTGCAAGGGCCAGCCCGGCCAAGGTCAGGAACATCCCCAACGCGGGGGCCGGGTCGGCGGCCGCGCCTCCCAGAAGCTGAGACAACGATGTCGACTGCGCGGCAATGGACCCGGCGGTCTGCAGGGCCAGCACAAACAGGCGCAGCCCCATGCCAAGAACCATGCCGATCAGAACCTCGGTGCCAACCAGACGCACCACCGGCAGCAGGCCCGGATTGGATTGCGGGGAGGGCACCGCTGGCAGCACGATCAGGGTAAAGGCCACGGCGACCGCAAGCTTGACCCGGACCGGGATGCTGCGTTCGCCAAAAGCGGGCAAGAGGGTGACCAACGCGGACACCCTCAGAAAAACGGCAAACACATGCCACAGCGCCGTGCCGAGTTGTCCCAACAGTTCGGGCGGCAGCGCAATCATGCGGGTACGGTTCCGACCAGGGCTGGGCGTGCCTCGAGCCCGACCTCTTCGAAAGAGAGAACCGGATTGGACACCCCGCGTGCCTGCATGATCGAGCGCAACAGGCGACGCCGGCGGGTCGAGGTCACAACGGCTGGAAACAACCCGCGATCGGCGGATTGTGCGACGCTGTCCACCACACCGTCGGCCAGCTTGTTGAAGAGGTTGGGGGGCAACGCCACGTCCAGCCCGGCGGAGGGGCCGTCGATCTGGTAGCTGGCGAACGTATCCTCCCATTCCGGAGCCAGTTGGATCAGCGGGATTGAGCCATCCTCACGTTTCATCTCGGCCACCAGCTGAAAGCCCAGCCGTTGGCGGACCAGCTCGCAAATGCCTTCGGGCTGGGTGGTGGTCAGGCGCGCTTCGGCCACGCTTTCAAGGATCAGGGCCATGTTGCGGATCGAGACACGCTCATCCAGCAGCAACCTCAAAACCGCGTGCAGCGTATCGATCGGCACCTTGTCGGGGATCAGCTCATCCAGCAACTTGCGGTTCGCCTCGGCCCGGACAGGATCGCTGAGGCGGGTCATTTCCGACAACAGACGGCGCAGAGATTTCAATGTCAGCAGGCGTGAGAAGTTCTGCTTAATGATCTCCAACAGATGGGTCGCCAGAATCTCGGGCGGTGAGACGATGGTGGCCCCGTTCAGGGCGGCATCCTCTTGATCTTTCGGCAGAATCCAGCGTGCGGGGGCACCGTAGACAGGCTCGGTCACGTCATTGCCGTCGGGCAGAAACTCATGCCCGTCCTGCACCAGCGCCAACACCAGATCGGGGTTCAGCACGCCGCGCGCCTGTTCTACGCCCTGCACTTTGATGACATAGGTGCCGGTGGGCAGATCTGCGCGGTCGGTCAAGCGAATTTCGGGCAGGATGAGGCCAAAGGTCGAGGCCACATAAGTCCGCATATTCGCAATGCGCGCGTCCAGCCCGGTTCCAGGGTTTAGCACCATGCTGACAAGGTCGGGAGCGACTTCAAGATGCACGTCGTCCAGATCCAGAATATCGCCAATGGCTTGCGAAACAGGGGTTTCCGTCTCGGATACTGGAGTCTGGGCCTGAAGCGTCTCGGCCTTCTGCTTTTGATGGACCCTGTAGGCCGCGTATCCCAAGACACCCGCGCCCAGCATGAAGGGCAGGAAGGGCAGACCGGGGACGAGGGCGAAGAGAATCATCAACACAGCCACCGTGCCCAGTGCGGCCGGGTGTTTGCCCAGTTGCGAGAAGATGGCGTTGTCGGTCGCGCCCTGCGTACCGCCGCGCGCCAGCAATAGCGCCGAAGCGATAGAGATGATCACCGCCGGTATTTGCGAGACCAGACCATCGCCCACGGTCAGAATGGCGTAGGTTTCAAAGGCAGATGTGACCGGCATGCCATGCACGATCACGCCCATGACCAGTCCCATCACAAGGTTCAGCAGCGTGATCAGCAGCCCGGCAACCGCATCACCTTTGACGAATTTCGACGCACCATCGAGTGAGCCGAAGAAGGTCGTCTCCTGCTGTTCGCGTTCGCGCCGCTCTTTGGCTTGCTGGTGGTCGATGGCCCCGGCGGACATGTCGCTGTCGATGGCCAGCTGTTTGCCCGGCATTCCGTCCAAAGCAAAACGCGCGCCGACCTCGGCCATCCGCGCGGCGCCCTTGGTGATCACCATGAAATTCACGATCAGCAGGACGCAGAACACTACGAGACCCAGAAAGATACTGCCGCCCATCACGAAATTGGCGAAGCCTTCGATCACGTTGCCCGCCGCATTTGGCCCGGTATGGCCCTGACCGATGATCAGTTTGGTCGATGAGACGTTCAGCGATAGCCGTAGCATCAGTGAAGCCAGAAGGATCGTCGGGAAAGATGAGAAATCCAGTGGACGTTCGATGAACAGGGTCAGGGTGAAAATCAGAATGGCCAGCGCAAAAGAGGCGGCCAGCCCCACATCCAGCACCCAGGCGGGCATTGGCAGGATCATCATCACGATGACGGTCATCAGCGCCAGTGCCAACAGGACGGTGGGCGAGAAAAGGGAGCGGGCGTTTATGGTGGGCACGCTGACCTCCTAGTTGAATGCGATGAAGGCGGTGGCCGCACCCGCCGCCGGAACCAGTGACCCCAGAGACCCACCATTGGATTCAACTGGTTGTACCGGGATCAGCGGGGCTGCTGCGCCGGTAAAAGGGTCCCGTGACGCGACATGAGTTTGCGGCGGAACGGAGCCGTCCAGCTGCGCCAGAACGGTCTGGAACCGATCGCGATAGGCCTCGGCCAAAGCAGGCGCGCGAGAATGATAGGCCCCGGCGGCTGCGGGCCAGGATCCAAGCTCGGTATAGAGGTCTTTGAGAAACCTTGCGGCGTAGGTGGCGTTCTCCTGCGGGTCGAACATCGCATCAATCGAGCGGAAGGCCTTGCCGTGCCAGCGGTAGTTAATTTGAAAGCACCCGATGTCAAAGCTGCGCTTGCCGGCCTTGAAAATCCGGAAAACATAGGTTTTTGCCTCAACCTCGGAGGTGAACCAATAGCCCTGCCCTTCGACATTGATGGTCCAGGGCCAGGGTTGTAGCCGTCCATCATGGGTGCGCCCCGTCTCGACCCGCGATATAGCGCGCAGGACGTCCAGTGGTACGCCTTCGGACAGTGCCGCGCGGCGTGCGGCCTGATCGCAGATATCACCCGCTCGGGCATCTGGCATGGCACGCCCGGCCTGCGCAATCAGCGCAAGCGTCAGCACAACGATAATCGAGACGAAACGATGGGGCATTCTGCCGGTCCGGGATTCGGGTCATTCCGGGCCAAGCTAGCCAGTCATCGGTTTACAGAGGGTTATCGCCCCATCATTTTCGGTCGATCCGACGCCCGAACACGACGCTGGTATTGGTGCGCAGAACACCGGGGATTTTAGCCAATTCATCGACCAGAATATCCAGATCCTCGATCCGGGGGGCCTCGGCGGACAGCAGCAGGTCAAACTCGCCATTGATCGACAGGCAGCGTTTGACCTCGGGGTAGGCCTCAAGCCGTTTGATGATGCGGGTGGTTTCCTTTTGCTGGACCTCAAGCATCACGATCACCTGCACGCGCGGGGTATCATCGGTGGCGTGCAATTGAACGGAATAGCCCGCAATCACGCCACGCTCTTCCATGCGTTTGATCCGCTCATGCACGGTGGTGCGGGCCACACCCAACTTGGCGGCGATATTCGTGGTCGATTCACGGGCATTGTGCTGCAGCGCGGTGATGATGCGGCGGTCGAGCTGATCCATGGGGCCTCCGGCAGGGTCGCTTTGGTGTAGAGCAGAAGCGCCCGCAGGCTCAAGGCTTCTGCGCTGAGGGGGCTTTGTCGGATCGCGGCCAGATGATCAGTGCAGCAGCGATGCCCAAAACAGATACGCAGGTTGTGGTGGTCATGACCACGGTTGCGCCGAAACGGGTCATCAGCCACCCCGATAGCGGATAGAGGACCAACCAGCAGGCATGGGACAGGGTAAACTGGGCGGCAAATACGGCGGGTCGGTCCTCGGGCCGGGCCGAACGGGTCAAAAGGCGGCCCGAGGGGGTCAGGGTCATTGAATAGCCAAAGCCCACGCAGGCCCAGAAGGCCGTGAGCAGCGGTAGGGAGAGTGCTCCGGATGTCATGGCTGCTCCGGCCATGGCAAGTACGCCAAGTGTCGCCCCGGTCAGCATGACCCGACGGTCCTTGAACCGATCTAGCAGAGAGGGAAGTATGAAGGCCGCGATCATCGAGCCGCCGCCGAATCCGGCCAGGGTTATGGCCACGGCGCTTTCGGACAGGCCGAGGTCCGCGCGCACAAGGACCACCGTATTAACGATCACCATTGAGCTGAGCGCGGCTGCAGACCAGCTGAGTGCCAGAAGGCCGCGCAAACGTGTTGTCGATAGATAGATGCGGATGCCGCGCGTTGTCCGGTCGTATATTCCGCGTCGCTCTGCGGGTTTGGGCGAAGGTAAAACAACGGAGACCACCAGCAGGGCGGAGGCAATAAACCCAGCTCCGGTCCCCCAAAACAGCGTGTCAAAGCCGACAAAGACCAACAACGCAGCCGCCAGCATTGGGCTGAGCAGGCTTTCCAGATCATAGGCAAAGCGAGACAAGGACAGCGCGCGCGTGTAGTCCTGTTCATCTGTCAGGACGTCGGGAATCGTGGCCTGAAACGCGGGGGTGAACCCGGCCGAGGCCGATTGGAGCACGAAAATCAGCACATAGACCTGCCAGACCTCGGATACGAAGGGCAGGCACAGTGCGACCGCAGCCCGGATCAGATCCAGTACCACCAGCATCCTGCGCCGGTCGAGCTGTTCTGCAAACGCCGCCGCCAGTGGCGCAATCCCCACATAGGCCACCATCTTGATGGTCAGAGCGGTGCCCAACACCATCCCTGCAGCCTCGCCCGCCAGATCATAGGCCAGCAGGCCCAACGCGATCGTCGCCAGCCCGGTCCCCGTCAACGCAACGACCTGAGCTGCCAGAAGGTGGCGATAGGTGCGGTTTTGCAGGATGCCGAGCATTGGTCAGAGGTACTTTGTGATGGTTTTGAAATCTTCGATGGCCGATCCGTCCTCGGATGTCAGGCAATGGTCGATATGATCGTGGATCAGAACCCGTTTGGCATTGGTGATTGCTTTTTCGACGGCGAACAGTTGCTGGGCAACGTCGGAGCAGGGCGCGTGATCTTCGAGCATGGCAATGACTTTCGCCAGATGCCCATGCGCCCTCTTCAGGCGGGCGGTGATTTGCGGGTGCGATTCATGCGTGTGATTGGTCATGATATATCCATATCCCCCCCATGGGGATAATATCAAGCCCATCCAGCGACAGAATGCCCGGCTACAGGCTCAGCGTTGAGTTTGCCGGATAAACCGCCTATCTCGGGGTCGAGACCGCACAAAGGAAACCTCTGTGGCAAACCACCTGTATAAAAACGACCTGCCCGACGGGCTGGACCTTGGGCCGATCGTGGCCATCGACTGTGAAACCATGGGGCTGAATCCGCATCGGGATCGCTTGTGCGTGATCCAGATGTCCGGCGGCGACGGCGACAGCCATATCGTTCAGGTTGAAAAGGGGCAAACCGAGGCTCCGAACCTTTGCGCGATGCTGGAAGACCCCAACGTGCTGAAACTGTTCCATTTCGGGCGTTTCGATATCGCCGCGATGTACCACGCCTTTGGGGCACTGGCCGCACCGGTCTATTGCACCAAGATCGCCAGCCGCCTTGTGCGCACCTATACCGACCGCCACGGGCTGAAAAACCTTTGTCAGGAGTTGATCGGCGTCGATATCTCGAAGCAGCAGCAAATGAGCGATTGGGGCGCCGAGACCCTGTCTGAGGCCCAACTGGAATACGCGGCTTCGGACGTGTTGTACCTGCACCGCTTGCGGGATGAGCTAAACAAACGGCTGGCCCGCGAAGGCCGGACCGAGATGGCGCAGGCCTGTTTTGACTTCCTGCCGATGCGTGCGAAACTCGACCTCGCAGGCTGGCCCGAAACTGATATTTTTGCGCACTCATGACCGATATCGAAGCATTCCTGAAAACCGCCCGTCAGGTTGTCACCGACGAGGCCCGCGCACTAGACGTGCTGGTCGAAAGCCTGAACGAGGATTTTGCCGAAGCGGTGCAGCTGATCCTGCAGGCCAACGGTCGCATCATCATTAGCGGTATCGGCAAGTCGGGCCATATCGGTCACAAGATCGCGGCCACATTGGCCTCGACTGGCACGCCCGCCTATTTCGTCCACCCAGCCGAGGCGAGCCACGGTGATCTGGGCATGGTGTCCAAGGATGATGTGGTTCTGGCGATCTCGAATTCCGGCGAGGCGCCGGAACTGGTCAACCTTCTGGCCTTTACGCGCCGCTTTGGCATTCCGCTGATCGGCCTGTCCAGCAAGCCGGAAAGCACGCTGATGAAACAGGCTGACGTGCATCTGCTGATCCCGTCCATGGGTGAGGCCTGCGGGTTCGGCATGGTGCCCTCGATCTCGACCACGCTGACGTTGGCCATGGGCGATGCGCTGGCGATCGCGCTGATGAAACACCGCGATTTCAAGCCCGAGGACTTCCGCGCCTTCCACCCCGGCGGCAAACTCGGCGCGCAGCTGTCCACGGTGCGCGACCTCATGCATGCCGATCTGCCCGTGGTGCGGTCCGGGACTTCCATGAGCGAGGCGCTGCTGGTCATGAGCCAGAAGAGCTTTGGCGTGGTGGGTGTGACAGATGATGCGGATCGCCTTTTGGGCATCGTCACCGATGGCGATTTGCGCCGCAATATGGACGGGCTTTTAAACAAGACCACGGATGAGGTCATGACCCGCGATCCTCTGACCATCGCACCCAACGCCATGGCGGAAGAGGCCGTGGGCATCATGAACGACCGCAAGATCACATCGCTTTTTGTGGTTGATCCTGACGCGGACGGGCAGGCGCAGGGTCTGCTGCATATCCACGATTGCCTGCGCGTCGGTCTGGGTTAGGGAGTGAAACGGTGGATCGCTATTCCCGCATGGTTCAGTTCCTCAAGGTGCTGTTGCCTCTGACGGCGATTGTCTTGCTGTCCACCGTTTTCCTTCTGTCGCGCAGCATCGAGACTGATGTCTCGGTGCCCTTCTCGCAGGAGGATATCGAAGATCGCTTGGCTGGGCAGGTTATTACGCAACCCAACTACCGCGGCACTACCAAAAAAGGCGAAGAGGTCCAGATTGAGTCGACCAGGGTGGTCCAAGGGTCCGAGGGCGAAGAGCCGACGGCATCGCAGTTTCGTGGGCGTTTCGGGATGCTGAACGGCGGTGAGATCAAGTTGGATTCCAACTCGGGCCTGATCCGGCCCGACAAGGGGACGGCGACTTTTGTTGGCGATGTGGTGATTACCACCTCGGACGGCATTCAGGTCACGACCGACCTTTTGAATACATCGCTGGAAGAAATACGTGGCGACACTCCCGGTCAGGTCGATGGCACCGGCGTCATCGGAACATTCTCTGCCGGTCGTATGCAATTTGGCACTGAAAAAAAGGACGGACCGGTCCATATTCTTTTTACAGACGGCGTGAAGTTGGTATATGAGCCAACAAAAGCAGAAAGATAACCTGTGATCTATTTTCGATTTCTCTTTGTTTGCATGGCTCTGTTGATGGGCCCGGTTTCTGCCATCGCACAGGAAGCGCAGGTTGCATTCGGTTCGGTCAAGGCCGACCCCAGCCTGCCGGTCGAGGTGACCTCGGACTCATTGAACGTCAATCAAGAGGATGGATCGGCCGAGTTTCTCGGCAATGTGATCGTGATTCAGGGGGAAATGCGCCTGTCGGCTGAGCGGGTTCTGGTGATCTACAGTCAGGACCGCTCATCCATTGAACGGATGGAAGCGACCGAGAATGTCGTTCTGGTCAGCCCTCCGGATGCCGCCGAAGGGGATCAGGCGGAATACACCATCGACACAGGTGTGATCGTGATGAAGGGCAACGTGCTGCTGACACAGGGGCCCAGCACGATCAGCGGCGACCAGATGGTTGCGAACCTGACCTCGGGCACCGCAACGATGACGGGCCGCGTCAAAACCATTCTTCAGCAGGGTGGCGGAAACTGATGGCTGCCCCAACCTTGTCTGTCGCGGAAGGAAGCGCAGGTCTGCGCATCGAGAAACTGCGCAAATCCTATCGGAAAAAAACTGTGATCCGGGATGTGTCCATGACGCTCGACCGGTCCGAAGTAGTCGCACTGCTGGGTCCGAACGGGTCGGGTAAGACGACGACCTTTTACTCCGTCGCCGGGCTGGTTTTCCCCGAAGCCGGTAAGGTCACGATAGACGGGCAGAATGTCACGACGCTGCCGATGTATCGCCGCGCTCGTCTTGGGATCGGCTATCTTCCGCAGGAGATGTCGATTTTTCGCGGCATGAGCGTCGAGGACAATATCGCCTCGGTTCTGGATATCACCGTCAAGCACGCCCATCGCCGGAAAGAGCGGTTGGAGGAGCTGCTGTCGGATTTCTCGATCGAACACCTGCGCCGCGCGCCCGCGCTTGCCCTGTCCGGTGGTGAGCGGCGCCGGGTAGAGATCGCGCGCTGTCTGGCCGCCGATCCGAAATATCTGCTGCTCGACGAACCCTTTGCGGGCGTTGACCCGATCAGTGTGGGGGATATCAGGCATCTGGTGGCTGATCTGAAGAAGCGTGGGATCGGCGTGTTGATCACCGATCACAACGTACGCGAAACGCTCGAGATCGTGGATCGCGCCTATATCCTGCATGACGGGCAGGTTCTGATGTCAGGTACACCTGACGAGGTCGTTGAGAACGAAAACGTGCGCCGGGTTTATCTGGGCGAAAACTTCCGTATTTCATAGGGTTGGGCGATTTTTCGCCGGACGCTTAGCGGAAATCGCGTATATACACCTCTGTTTTGATTGACTCTTCCGCCGCCTCTTGTCTCAATTGGGGTATGGCATTTATTCGGTTCCAGTCTGGATCTCGATACCCCTTCGCTGAAGGGCTGGGACGGCAGCAACCGATCAAAATGTCGATATCCCCCACCCGATAAAAACAAGCATGTTGCGTGACGCAACGTCAGAATGGGTGTGAATTGTGAAGGAGATCACATGCGTTACCAAATCAGCGGAAAACAGATCGACATCGGTGCGGCCCTGCAGACCCACGTGCAGACCGAACTGGGCGAAGTTGTTGGCAAATATGCCCAGCGCCCGACCGACGCCAATGTCGTCTTTTCCCGTTCGGCGCATGAATATGTATGCGAAACTACAGTACATTTATCTACCGGCCTGACCGCTCAGGCCAAGGCCCACGCAACCGAGATCTATGCAGCGTTCGAGGCATGCTGTGACAAGATGGAAACACAGTTGCGCCGCTACAAGCGCCGCCTGAAGGACCATCACAAGGATCGTTCTGAGCCTGTTGAACTCTTTGGGGCGTCCTCTTATATCCTCGCCTCTGACGAATCGAACACGGCAGATGAACCCGAATCGCTACAGCCCATGATTGTGGCTGAGATGGAAACAAAGATCCCATCGCTCAGCGTTGGTGAGGCCGTAATGCAAATGGAACTTGCCGGAGCGCCGGTGTTAGTGTTCCGGAATGAGAACAAGGATGGGTTGAATGTCGTGTATCGTCGCGATGACGGCAATATCGGCTGGATTGATCCTTAAACAGGCAAGTTGAGAGAGATCGGCCTTAGCACGCAAAGGCCGCTATGGAGCATGATCATGGAGCTTTCGAGCATTCTCAAGCCCGAAGCAGT
This sequence comes from Ruegeria sp. AL11, assembly GCF_056540865.1. Classification (NCBI taxonomy): domain Bacteria; kingdom Pseudomonadati; phylum Pseudomonadota; class Alphaproteobacteria; order Rhodobacterales; family Roseobacteraceae; genus Ruegeria; species Ruegeria sp. AL11. Next base: position 175,754 of record NZ_JBQFXO010000002.1, on the reverse strand, counting down.
ACGTGTGTTATCTGCCGCGTCTAGCAAGAAGCGGCTGTTTCAGGAAATCGGCGACGTCGCTGCCGGTGCTTTGGACCTGGATACCCAGGTCGTCGTGGAATGCCTGCTGGAGCGCGAAAGCCTCGGCCCCACGGGTGTGGGTCATGGCGTGGCATTGCCACATGCGCGGCTGGGCGGGATTGAGTCGGTCTCGGGCGTTTTTGTGATGCTTGAAAAGCCGATCGACTTTAGTGCAGTTGACCGCCAGCCGGTGGATATCGCCTTTGCGCTGTTTGCGCCCGAAGAGGCGGGTGTGGATCACCTCAAGGCTTTGGCACTGGTGTCGCGCACCCTGCGTGACAGCGCTGTTTGCGCCAAGCTTCGGGCGAACCCCGATCCGGTCAAGCTATACGCGATCCTGACCGAAGCGCAGTCCATGCAAGCCGCTTAAATCCTAGTGAAATTACAAAAAGCCCGCGAAAACCGCGGGCTTTTTTTGTTTTTTGGAAGGGGTGGGGTGTTAGCCTCCGGTTCCCATTTCCAGCGTCCACCAGATCTTACCGCCGTTTTCCTGATGCCAAGCAAAGCCCATCTGGGTGGCCTTTGGGTCCAGGATCACGGAACGGGGGCCGGGTTCCTGCATCCACGCGGCCAGTGTCTCGGTTTCCGTCTCATAGGTTTCCGAGATCGCCTCACCCAGGAATGTCCCGAAATAGCCCACGCGTGCCGCGCGGTCGATCGGGGAAGAGCCATCCGATCCGAAATGCCAGGGGCGATTCTGCCGGGCCATATCCTTGGAATGCGTCGCGGCCGCCGCGTTCAACTGAGAGTTCAGTTGTACGGACTGCAAGCCCTGCGCCTGCCGCAGCGCATTCACCGAATCGAGCATGCGGAACTGCAGCTTCTCGGGGTTGCCACGGATTTTGTAAACTGAGGGCAAGGGGCGACCGTCGGCACCTAGCGCCGTGGTGCTCGTGTCGGTACATGCCGCCAAGGCGACAAGGCAAATCAACAGAAAAGAAAAGATACGCGTCATGATCGACCTGATTATTGTGTCGCTAACGGGCATAACGCGCTAGGCTGTCTTGAGCAAACGCACAATGACCATACCCTGCATGATTATGCCGGTTTGGTTTGCGACTGAAGCATTCTGGCAATAAAATGGGCCAGATTTTCCATTTCGCCATAACGAAGGACCTTTTGTCATGGTCAAAAAGCACATTCCTCTTTCGACCCGCCGGGGGTTTCTGGCCGGAGCCTCGTCTCTGCTGGCCGCGCCTGCGATCGCGCAGTACATCCCGGGCGACCCGCTGCGACCTGCACCTGAACCCGAAGCGCCGGTCCGGCGTAATGTCTCGGGATTCCGCGCTCAGGACTGGCGGCCTTATTTCTCGAACACCAGAAACGGGGCCATTCTGGTCGATACCACGTCACGAGCGCTGCATTATTGGTCAAGTGATCAATCTGTATACAAACTCTACCCCTCTTCGGTTCCGTTGACCGAGGAAATGACCCGTCGCGGGCGCACCAGCGTCATTCGCAAGGTTGAGGGGCCAAGCTGGTCTCCGACGCCGTCGATGAAGAGACGAAACCCCGAATGGCCCGATTACATCCCGCCCGGCCCCGATAACCCATTGGGAACGCACGCTTTGTATCTGGGGTGGAAGTATTACCGCATACACGGCACCCATGACACGCGCAAGATCGGGCGGAAATCTTCGAACGGCTGCATCGGCCTGTTTAATGAAGACATCGCCGAGCTGTTCTCAATGGCGAAGGTTGGCACGCAAGTGTTGCTAATTTGACGACATTTTCGCTCACCGACTCGATTAATCGGCAAGTTGCAATTGCATTCCAACCGCTTTGCTGATTAGAAAAATATCACGAGGTAAGTCTTAGATGTGCGGTTCCGCGGACTGGAGCCGTGCAGATTCTGGAGGTTAATATGAAAAAACTCGTTCTCGCCGCTGCACTGACCGCTGCTGCTTCGACCGCTTATGCCGGTAACCTGGAAGAGCCGGTTGTTGAGGCACCTGTTGTTGTTGAAGAAACCCAGGGCACGTCGCAGGGCATCATCCTGCCGCTGATCCTGCTGGTTGTAGTTGCCGCAGCTGTTGCAGCAAGCTAATTCGACGAGCAATATCCAGAGAAAAGGCGGTGGAGCTTTCCACCGCCTTTTTTCATGTCCAGTTGTCGGGGCTGGTTAGTCCAGCCAGCCGTTCAGATTGTCTTCGATGATCTTGCCCAAAGCGGCGATATGCGAATCATCGTCATTGAGGCAGGGGATATAGGTGAAGTGTTCACCGCCAGCCTCTTCAAAGCTTTCCTTGATCTCTTCGTTGATCTCTTCCAACGTCTCGATGCAATCGGCCGAGAAGGCCGGCGCAATCACGGCGATGTTCTTTTTGCCTTGCTTCGCCAGATCGGCCACGTGGTCGACTGTATAGGGCTTCAACCATTCCTCAGGGCCAAAGCGCGATTGAAAGGTTGAAACCAGCTGATCGTCCGACCAGCCGAGCCGCTCTTTCAGCAATCTTGAGGTCTTGACGCATTGGCAGTGATAGGGATCGCCCTGTTGCAGATAGCGTTCAGGCATCCCGTGGTAGGAACAGACCAGCACATCCGGTTTGGTCTCCGTCTTGGCATAGGCGCGTTCGACAGATTGGGCCAACGCCTCGATATAGGTGGGTTCGTCGTAATAGGCGGGCACCGTGCGGCTGGCAGGTTGCCATGGTTCCTCCATCAGGCAACGGAAGAACTGGTCATTGGCGGTTGCCGTCGTGGCCCCGGCATAGTGCGGATAGAGCGGGAAGAACAGGATACGGTCGCAGCCTTCCGCCACCATGTTCCGGACCTTGGATTTGGTCGACGGATTGCCGTAGCGCATGCAGAAATCGACCATCACCTGATCGCCATAGCGGGCCTGCATCGCATCGCGCAGCTTGGCGGTCTGGTCCTTGGTGATCGTCATCAGCGGGCTTTCACCCTTGTCGTGATTCCAGATCGACTTGTAGGCTTCGCCCGAGCTGAAGGGGCGCTTTGTCAGGATGATCGCCTGCAGAATCGGCTGCCACTTCCACGCCGGGTAGTCGATCACACGGCGGTCTGAGAGGAACTCGTTCAAATAGCGGCGCATTGGCCAATAGCTGTAGTGATCGGGCGTGCCCAAATTGGCCAGCAGGATGCCCACGCGCCCCATTTTAACCTTGGGGTGGTCGGCTGGTGCATGCACGGGGCGTGTGGCGTCAAACATTTGGGTCTTCCTGCATTTTCTAGGTCTGGCCTGAGATAAGGGGAAATGTCCGGTCGTCAATCGGACAGTTTGCCTTCATCGGTACCAAGGGCTTCGGCAAGGCGCATCCGGGCGGATCCGGGGCGCAGCGGTTTGGGTTGGCTGTCGTCGGGCGACCAGCCGGTTAGGCAGATCAGCTCGAACGTGGCGGGCAGGCGGCCTTGAGGCGTCGCGAAGTGTTCTGCGTAGATGCTCTGCGCGCGTTCGAACACCTTGCGGCGGGTCGGGGATTTCAATCGGTTGGTCAGCACGTTGGTCTCGGCCATCGCGCGCAGGTCCTGCATCAGATGGCTCAAGTCTCGATATTCCGCCGTCACAGGCACCGCATCCGCCACTGGCAGCGCCAACCCCGTGCGTTGCAGCAGAGCGCCTAGATCCCGCAGCTCTCCCATCGGAGCGATTCGGGGGCTGAGGCCACCAGTCACCTCAATCTCGGCCTGCCCGAGGGCCGCACGCAGCTGATGCAGGGTCTCTCCGCCCAGACAGACGGTCAGAAGCAACCCGTCCGGGCGTAAGGCGCGGTGACATTGGATCAGCTGGCCGACAGGGTCATTGGCCCAATGCAGGGCCATCGCATGAACCACCAGATCATGCGTGCCGGGCTTGAGCGCCAGCGTTTCCTCATCCGCCACGAGTGTCGCGCTGGGCAGGGCATCCTGCCAGATATGCGCAAACGGGGTCACAATCGCGGGCGCTGTAAAGGTTCTGTTAACCATGCTCAGCCGATCCTGCACCTCGTCGACAGCGGCGCGGTGCAGGAACAGGGCCTCATCCTTAGCCCGCGCGCGGCGGTGGCGCAGGGTGGCTCGGTCGAACAGAGAGGGTGCATTGGACGCAGGGATTTTCATACCCCGCAGGTATCGCATTTGGCCCCGAGTTCAAACAGCGTTGCACCTGATCTATCCCCCGCGATGTATGAGCTGCGGAGAGCTGACCGAATCCGACTTTGGCCTGTGTGCCACATGTTGGCGGGACACGCCGTTCATCGGCGGCACGGTCTGCGACAGTTGCGGCATGCGCGTCCCCGGAGAACGGGACGGCTTTCGGATCGACTGTGACGATTGCAGAAAAACGCCACGCCCTTGGAAGGACGGGCGCGCGGCGTTGCTGTACAAGGGGCGGGCGAAATCCCTGATCCTGGCGTTGAAACATGGCGACCGCCCCGAGCTGGCCAAACCCGCCGCGCGCTGGATGGCGCAGGCGGGCCGAGAGGTTCTGAGGCCCGACATGTTGATCGCGCCGGTTCCGCTGCACTGGTCCCGTCTGGTGAAACGGCGGTATAACCAATCGGCGCTTCTGGCCCAGCATCTCGGGCGCGAGACCGGGTTGGAGGTCTGCCCGGACCTGCTGGTGCGAACGGCGCGCACGCCGGTTCTGGACGGGAAAACGGCTGCCCAACGTGTTGAGGCATTAGATGGGGTCATTGCGCCTCATCCCAAACGGTCTAAGCGTATCGCGGGGCGCGATATCCTGTTGGTGGATGACGTGATGACTTCGGGTGCCACGCTGGCAGCCTGTACGCGGGCATGCCTTGCCGTTGGGGCAAATCATATTTTCGTGTTGGTGCTGGCGCGCGTTGCCAAGGATGCCTAATTCGCACAAGATTGTGTGAAACCCGAAGGGACGGATTTATGAAACCTGTTGAAATCTACACATCGCCTCTGTGCGGCTTCTGCCACGCGGCCAAGCGCCTGCTGAAGCAAAAGGGGGTCGAGTTCAAGGAAATCGATGTGCTGATGCACCCCAAGCGCAAGCCCGAGATGATAAAACGTGCCGGCGGCAAACGCACTGTGCCTCAGATATTCATCGGCCCCGATCACGTGGGCGGCTGTGATGACCTCTATGAGCTCGATCGTCAGGGCAAGCTGGACCGTCTTCTGGCGGCGTGATGAAGACTGCTCTGCTGCAAATCACCTCGTCGGACGATCCGGCTGCGAATCTGCAAATGGTGCGCGCCATGATGGCCGAGGCCGCCGAGCAGGGCGCGCAGTTCATCCTGACCCCCGAGGTCACGAATTGCGTGTCTAACAGCACCACCCGGCAGCGCGAGGTGTTGCAGCATGAGGAAGACGACACCACGCTGGCCGGTTTGCGGGCGCAGGCGGCCGAGCTGGGTGTGTGGCTGCTGATCGGCTCGTTGGGGATCAAGACCCATGATGCGGATGGCCGCTTTGCCAACCGGTGCTTCATGATCGACCCCAAAGGTCAGATCGTGGCGCGCTATGACAAAATCCACATGTTCGATGTGCAAGTGACCGAGACCGAGACTTTCCGCGAATCGGCCAATTACCGCCCCGGTGACAAGGCCGTCATCGCCGAGACGGAGTTCGGCAAGATCGGCCTGACCATCTGCTATGATATCCGATTTCCGCATCTGCATGCTGCGCTGGCGCAAGCCGGGGCGCGGATTTTGACGGTTCCGGCGGCGTTTTCGCCTGTCACAGGGGCCGCGCATTGGGAATCGCTATTGCGCGCCCGCGCGATTGAGACCGGCTGCTGGGTTCTGGCCCCCGCGCAAACCGGCACGCATTCCAAAACGCGGGGCAAAACCCGCCACACTCACGGTCACAGCATGGTCGTCGCCCCTTGGGGAGAGGTTCTGATCGACGCAGGGACCGATCCGGGCATTCACTTTTTCGAATTGAATGATAGTTCTGTGTCCGAGGCGCGCCGTCGCGTGCCCTCATTGACCCATGTGCGGGCTTTTGACGGCCCCTGAACCAGAACCGGACCATGACAGACGACACCAATGCCCTTGCGGTCACGCTTTTCAGCGAGATCCTGACCGCCGACCAGCTATTGCGCAACCGGCTGAGCCGGGTGCTGCCCAAGGGCATGGAAATCTCACACTTCTCGGTGCTGAACCATCTGGCCTATGCCGGAGGAGAACGGACGCCCGCGCAACTCGCCAGCACCTTCCATGTGACCCGAGGGGCGATGACCAACACTTTGGCCAAGCTGGAATGGGCCGGGTACATCCACATCCGCCCAGACTGGGACGACGCCCGCCGCAAGATGGTCGCGATCAGCCCCGCTGGCCGCCGCGCGCGCGATCAGGCGATTTCCTCGATTGCCCCGCTGATCAACCGCGTGGTTGGAGAGCTGGGGTTGGAGCGCGTCCGCAGCACGCTGCCCGTATTGAGGGATTTGCGGTTGCAGTTGGAGGGGGAGTAGCGGTGAGAAATGCTACTCTGCACCAGTGATGGATTCTTTAGGGCGCGAGAGGACCTTGCTCAAGTCTGCAGGTTCATATCTTCCGCGAATGGGGCAACCTTTAACTCTCAGAAGAGAATTTACGCCAAAATTCCGTCATAGGAATTCGCACGCTAGGCATATGACCATCGACAAAGGTTTCAACAGCATGATGACAATAGGCGCCTATACCAGCCCGGTTGTCGGAATCGGAGTTCCGGCGTTCTCTTTGATCGCAAGCATGAACACACCAATCGCAATGAGCGCAAAAAATATGCACGCTAAGCCCAACACGCTTCCTACAAGCGGATTTCGATCATAGAGCGGAAGGAACCACCCAATTGTCCAGTTGCTGATCGGTCGCATATTTGTGCTGAATCTACCCTGGTTTCACACTCGCCGTCACATAATTCACACTGAGGTCGCGGTCTGAGATCGACCAGCTCCACAGGATTGGATTGAACACGAACCCCTTGCGGTCAACTGGCTCCAGCCCGGCTTGGCGCAGCAGGTCGAAAAGCTCATCGGGGGTGATGAACTTGTTCCACTCATGTGTGCCGCGTGGCAGCCAGCGCATGACGACCTCGGCTCCGAAGATGGCCATGGCATAGGATTTCGGGTTGCGGTTGATGGTCGAGCAAATCTCGAGCCCGCCGGGTTTCAGCAATTGTTGCGTGGCGGTCAGGTAGCTAAGCGGGTCGGCGACGTGTTCGACCACTTCCATGTTCAGCACCACGTCGAATTGCTCTCCCGCGGCGGCCATGTCCTCGGCGGTGGTGTGGCGGTAGTCGATCTCAAGCCCGGATTGCTCGGCATGGATGCGCGCGACGGGCAGGTTGCCTGCAGCGGCGTCGGCCCCCACGACCTCGGCCCCAAGGCGAGCCATGGGCTCACTCAGTAGCCCTCCGCCGCAGCCGATATCCAGAAGGCGCAGGCCCTCGAACGGCATAGGCGCGGTCAGGTCGCGGTCAAACTCACCCGCAATTTGCTGTGTGATATAGTCCAGTCGGCACGGATTCAGCATGTGCAGAGGTTTGAATTTCCCATGCGGGTCCCACCATTCCGCTGCCATCGCCTCGAATTTAGCGATCTCGGATGGGTCGACCGTGTTCGGATGCGCTTGCATTCCTGTCTCCGTATGCTCTTTTACGTCTTAAGGACTATATAGGGCCATAATGGACAAGTACCCGGACCAAAAGCGCGCAGTGCAATATCTCTACCCGCCGATCGATCCTTTTGATCAGCGGTTGGTCAGTGTGGGCGATGGGCACCAGATTTATATGGAGCAAAGTGGCAATCCCGACGGGGTGCCGGTGGTTGTGCTGCATGGGGGGCCGGGCGGTGGCTGCAGCCCTGCGATGCGGCGGTACTTTGATCCACGTGTCTTCCGGGTGATTCTGTTTGATCAGCGCGGATGCGGGAAATCGCGGCCTCATGCTTCGGTCGAAGACAACACGACGTGGCATCTGGTTGAGGACATCGAGCGGCTGCGGTCGCTGTTGGATATTGACGAATGGACCGTGTTTGGCGGTAGCTGGGGCGCGACTCTGGCGTTGATCTATGCGCAGGCGCATCCGGATCGCGTCAGCCGTCTAGTCCTGCGCGGGGTTTTTCTTGCGACGCAGGCCGAGCTGGATTGGTTCTACGGCGGCGGCGCGGGCAAGTTCTGGCCCGAGCAGTGGGCAAAATTCACCGCCCTGCTGTCCGAGGAAGAGCTGTCGGACACGATTGCGGCCTACAACAAACGCCTATTCTCGGGCGACCGGGCGACCGAAGTCCTATATGGGCGCGCTTGGTCGGCGTGGGAGAACGCCCTGGCGTCGATCCATTCCAACGGATCGACCGGTGAAAGCCCCGGTGAATATGCGCGGGCCTTTGCGCGGCTCGAGAATCACTATTTCACCAACAGTGCCTTTCTACAGAAGGACGGGCAGATTCTGGATCAGATGGTTCGCATCGCGCATATCCCCGGACATATCGTGCAGGGGCGCTATGACATGATCTGCCCGCCTCAGGCGGCTTGGTCTTTGGCCGAGCGTTGGCCCAATGTAGAACTGAAGATGGTTCGCCATGCAGGCCACGCCCTGTCGGAACCCGGAATAAGTGCTGAGCTGGTCCGCATCATGGACCGTGTGGCCGAGGGGGCCGCATGACCCGGATGGACCGTCGTGCCCTGTTTGCCTCGGGTGCCGCCGCTGCGTTGCTGGCAGCCACGGGGGCGTCGCTGGCCGATACTCCGAAGAAAGGTGGCGCGCTGCGGCTGGCAGTTCCGCGCGATGGCAGTTTGGACCAGCTGGCCCGTGGGGCCGTGTTCGATACCCTGAGCGAGATCGCACCGGATGGCACATTGCGTGGGGAGTTGGCGACAGGGTGGCAGACCGAAGACAATGCGCGTGTCTGGCGGTTTGATCTGCGCCAAGACGTCTCGTTCCACGATGGAACGGCGCTGCACGCCGATGATGTTGTGGCCGTGCTGGCCGAACTTGGGCAGGCCGAAGCCCTGGCCGCTGATCTCGTGCGGCTGGAACTGGCCGAGGCCAATCCCGGTCTTCCTTTCCTGCTGGCTGATAGCCGTTTTGTCGTAACGCGCGATGGGCAGTCGGTTACGCCTTTGCATGCGGCCAACGGGACCGGATGCTACCGGGTCGAGCGGGCCGAGGATGGGCGTCATTTCCTGGGCCGCAAAGTTGCCGGGCACTACAAGGACGGGCAGGCCGGTTGGGTCGATACGGTCGAAATCATCGTGATCCCCGATGCGCGTGTTCGGGCCGAAGCTTTGCGCGACGGGTATGTGGACATTGCCGCCCTGCCCGAAAGGGGCGAACTTAAGTCCCAACGGGGGCTGCGCTACTACCCTAGCGAATCGGATATGGCGCTGGCTGTGGCGGCTCAGGTCGGGATGCCGCGGCAGATCGGCAAAGCGACGCTGGATGATGGTCGCATCGCTGAACGGTGGTGGTTGGCGTAAATCCGATCACGAATTGCGCCGGGGGTTGCAGACTCGGGAACTCCTGCGTATATGCAGTTGCAACAGCGGCGCGTTGGACTTCTGGTCCAAGGCTCCACCGGAAAATTCGACGGGCCGCGCGCCCGTTTTTTTGTGCCCGATCGAAGGGTAGAGAACCTGATGACAAACGACCTGATAGCCAAAGCGGCCATTGACCGGCGACTGGCCGAGATCATCACCCCCGTGATCGAGGATCTGGGGTATGAACTCGTCCGCGTCCGTTTGATGAGCGGCAAGCAAACCACGCTGCAGATCATGGCCGACAAGCCCGATGGCGGTATCGAAGTGGATGACTGCGCTGAGATTTCAAACGCCGTCAGCGCCACGCTGGATGTCGAGGACCCGATCCTTGACGCCTATACGCTAGAGGTCTCGAGCCCCGGTATTGACCGCCCTCTGACCCGTCTCAAGGACTTTGAGAATTTCGAAGGGTATGAGGCCAAGATCGAAACTGCCGAGCTGATCGACGGTCGCCGCCGATTCAAGGGTGAATTGGCCGGGATCGAAGGGGATGAGGTTCTGATCAACATCCCCGAGGGGTCTGAGACGATCACTATCGGTCTGCAATTCGACTGGCTGAGCGACGCCAAGCTGGTCCTGACCGATGACCTGATCAAGGAAATGCTGCGCCAGCGCAAAGACGCCGGTGCCCTGAACGAAAACGCTTTCGACGAGATTGAGACCGAAGGGTCCGAAGAGGAGACGAACTGATGGCAATCACCTCAGCCAACCAGCTGGAGCTGCTGCAGACCGCCGAGGCCGTGGCCCGCGAAAAGATGATCGACCCCGGTCTGGTTGTCGAAGCGATGGAAGAATCGCTCGCCCGTGCCGCCAAGAGCCGTTACGGCGCCGAAATGGACATCCGCGTGTCGATCGACCGCAAGACCGGCAAGGCGACCTTTACCCGCGTCCGCACCGTGGTCGAGGAAGAGGAACTGGAAAACTACCAGGCGGAGATGACCGTCGAGCAGGCGCGTCAGTACATGGAATCGCCTGAGGTTGGCGACGTGTTCGTTGAAGAGGTTCCGCCGGTTGAAATGGGCCGTATCGCGGCTCAGTCCGCCAAGCAGGTGATCCTGCAGAAGGTCCGCGAAGCCGAGCGTGACCGTCAGTACGAAGAATTCAAGGATCGTGCGGGCACTATCATCAACGGTGCGGTCAAGCGTGAAGAATTCGGCAACGTCATCGTCGATCTGGGCGGTGCCGAGGCCGTTCTGCGCCGCAATGACAAGATCGGCCGCGAAAGCTATCGCCCGAATGACCGTGTGCGTGCTTACATCAAAGAAGTTCGCCGCGAGGTTCGTGGCCACCAGATTTTCCTGTCGCGCACCGCGCCGGAATTCATGGCCGAGCTATTCAAAATGGAAGTGCCGGAAATCTATGACGGCATCATTGAGGTCAAGGCCGTGGCCCGTGACCCCGGCTCGCGCGCCAAGATTGCTGTGATCTCGTATGACGGCTCGATCGACCCCGTCGGTGCCTGCGTTGGTATGCGCGGTAGCCGCGTGCAGGCCGTTGTGAACGAGCTGCAGGGCGAAAAGATCGACATCATTCCGTGGAACGAAGATCAGCCGACTTTCCTGGTGAACGCGCTGCAGCCTGCCGAGGTTTCCAAGGTGGTTCTGGACGAAGAAGCAGGCAAGATCGAAGTTGTTGTTCCTGAAGAACAGCTGTCGCTCGCCATCGGTCGCCGAGGTCAGAACGTGCGTCTGGCCAGCCAGCTGACCAACCTGGACATCGACATCATGACCGAAGCCGAGGAGTCGGCGCGTCGTCAAAAAGAATTCGAAGCCCGCACCCAGCTGTTCATGGACAGCCTGGATTTGGACGAGTTCTTTGCGCAGCTGCTGGTTTCAGAAGGCTTCACCAACCTCGAAGAGGTTGCCTATGTTGAGCTGGACGAACTGCTGGTCATCGACGGCGTTGACGAAGGCACCGCGCAGGAACTGCAGGCCCGTGCCCGCGATTTCCTTGAGGCGCAGGCCAAAGCAGCATTGGATGCCGCGCGCGCTCTGGGTGCCGAGGACAGCCTTATTGAATTCGAAGGCCTGACACCCCAGATGGTAGAAGCGCTGGCCAAGGATGATGTGAAGACTTTGGAAGACTTCGCAACCTGTGCTGACTGGGAACTGGCCGGTGGCTGGACCACGGTCGATGGTGAGCGTATCAAGGATGACGGTGTGCTTGAGCCGTTCGGCGTAACGCTGGAAGAGGCGCAGGATCTGGTCATGACTGCTCGTATCATGTTGGGCTGGGTTGATCCGGCCGAGCTGGAGCAGGCAGAAGAAGACGTTGATGCCGAAGAGGAGGCCGAGGCCTGATCTCAGGGCCTCGGGTGGCTGAGATGGGTCGCGGTGGCGTCCATAAGGATCGGTCCGACGGACCTGAGCGCAAGTGCATCGCCACGGGCGAAGTTCAGCCCAAATACGGGTTGATCCGCTTTGTGTCGGGGCCGGATGGTCAGGTCTATCCCGATGTCGCGGCGAAATTGCCGGGTCGTGGGGTCTATGTGGCGGCAGATCGCGCAGCCTTGGACAAGGCGGTCAGCAAAAAGCTGTTCTCGCGCGGGTTCAAGTCGCAGGTTTCGGCCCAAGCGGACCTGGCCGATGAGGTCGAAAAACAAGTCGCGCGCCGTGTGGTTGAGCTTCTCAGCCTGGCGCGTAAGTCCGGCGATGCGGTCGCCGGATACGAAAAGGTCAAAACGTGGCTGGACCGGGAAGAGGCTCAGGTACTGATTCAGGCCAGCGATGGATCGGGGCGCGGCAAGTCGAAACTCAGCACGCCGCACTTCGGAAAATACATCGGATGGCTCACGGCGGACGAGTTAGGGGCGGCATTTGGGCGCCAAACCGTGATTCATGCGGCGCTGGCCTCTGGCGGACTCGCCAAACGTGTTGTAGAGGAAGCGCAGCGCCTGCGTGGCTTGCGCGAAACGGATGACGGCGGCAGGGGCCGCGCGGAAGGGTAAGAAGCTTTATGAGCGATAATGACGGCAAAAAGACATTGGGTCTTCGTGGCGGGGCACGCCCCGGAAATGTGAAACAGAGTTTCAGCCACGGACGCACCAAGAATGTCGTGGTGGAAACCAAACGCAAACGCGTGGTGGTCCCCAAGCCGGGTGCCGGAAAGCCGGGTGGCGGAGCAACGCCCTCGGGTGATCCGTCGCGCCGTCCTGCCGGGATCTCCGACGCGGAAATGGCCCGCCGGATGAAGGCATTGCAGGCCGCCAAAGCGCGCGAGGTCGAAGAGGCCGCCGCCCGTGAGGCAGCTGAAAAGGCGCGTGAAGAAGAACGCGCCCGTCGCCGTGCGGAACAAGAGGCCAAGGAACGCGAACAGCGTGAGGCCGAAGAGAAAGCCCGCGCCAAGGCCGAAGAAGAAGAGCGTAAGCGCCAAGAGGCGGAAGAAGCTGCCAAACGCGCTGCTGCCGCCCCGGCCCCGGAAGAGCCCAAAGCGGCCCGTAGCCCGGCCAGCAAGCCTGCGCCAGCAGCTGCTCCACGCAAGCAGGATCGTGAGCGTGAACAGCGTGGTCGTGGCAAAGGCCGTGACGACAACCGCCGTTCGGGCAAGCTGACACTGGGTCAGGCCACCGGTGGCGAAGGCAACCGCCAACGTTCGATGGCCGCGATGAAGCGTAAGCAAGAGCGTGCGCGTCAGAAAGCCATGGGCGGTTCGGTCGAACGCGAAAAGGTCATTCGTGACGTTCAGCTGCCCGAGGCCATCATGGTCTCTGAGCTTGCCAACCGTATGGCCGAGCGTGTGGCTGATGTTGTCAAATCGCTGATGCAGATGGGCATGATGGTCACTCAGAACCAGACCATCGACGCTGACACTGCGGAACTGATCATCGAAGAGTTTGGCCACAAGGTCACGCGTGTCTCCGATTCGGATGTTGAAGACGTCATCAAAGAGGTCGAAGACAGCGAAGATGATCTGCAGCCACGTCCGCCGGTCATCACCATCATGGGTCACGTTGACCACGGTAAAACCTCGCTGCTGGATGCAATCCGCGACGCGCGCGTTGTGGCAGGTGAGGCCGGTGGCATCACCCAGCATATCGGCGCCTATCAGGTGAAAACCGATGGCGGTACCACGCTGACCTTCCTGGATACTCCGGGCCACGCGGCGTTTACGTCGATGCGTTCGCGCGGTGCTCAGGTCACGGATATCGTGGTTCTGGTTGTTGCGGCTGATGACGCCGTGATGCCGCAGACGATCGAGGCGATCAACCACGCCAAAGCGGCCGGAGTGCCGATGATCGTGGCGATCAACAAGGTCGACAAGCCCGATGCAAACCCGGACAAGGTGCGGACCGATCTGCTGCAGCATGAAGTGATCGTCGAGAAAATGTCGGGTGAGGTTCAGGACGTCGAAGTCTCTGCCATCACCGGTCAGGGTCTGGATGAACTGCTGGAAGCCATCGCGCTGCAGGCCGAAATTCTGGAGCTGAAAGCCAACCCCGACCGCGCCGCCCAAGGTGCCGTGATCGAAGCGCAGCTGGATGTGGGTCGCGGCCCTGTGGCCACCGTTCTGGTTCAGAACGGCACGCTGCGTCAAGGCGATATCTTCGTTGTGGGTGAGCAATACGGTAAGGTCCGTGCGCTGATCAACGACAAGGGCGACCGCGTCAAGGAAGCCGGCCCCTCGGTTCCGGTTGAGGTTCTGGGTCTCAACGGTACGCCCGAGGCCGGTGACGTTCTGAACGTGACCGAGACCGAAGCGCAGGCGCGTGAGATTGCTGCCTACCGCGAGCAAGCCGCCAAGGACAAACGCGCCGCCGCCGGTGCCGCGACCACCCTTGAGCAGCTGATGCAGAAGGCCAAGGAAGACGAAAACGTCACCGAGCTGCCGATTCTGATGAAAGCGGACGTACAAGGTTCGGCCGAAGCCATCGTTCAGGCGATGGAAAAGATCGGCAACGACGAAGTGCGCGTGCGCGTTCTACACTCGGGCGTGGGTGCGATCACCGAGACGGATGTCGGTCTGGCAGAAGCCTCTGGTGCACCGATCTTCGGGTTCAACGTCCGTGCCAACGCATCGGCGCGGAACACTGCGAACCAGAAAGGTGTCGAGATCCGCTATTACTCGGTGATTTATGACCTCGTGGATGACGTGAAAGCGGCCGCTTCCGGCCTGCTGAGCGCAGAAATCCGCGAGAAGTTCATCGGTTACGCCGAGATCCGCGAAGTCTTCAAGGTCACTGGTGTGGGCAAAGTTGCTGGCTGTCTGGTCACCGAAGGCGTTGCCCGCCGCTCCGCAGGCGTCCGTCTGCTGCGCGACAACGTGGTGATCCACGAAGGCACGCTGAAGACGCTGAAGCGCTTCAAGGACGAAGTGGCCGAGGTTCAGTCGGGTCAGGAATGCGGTATGGCGTTCGAGAACTACGACGATATCCGCGCAGGCGACGTGATCGAAATCTTCGAGCGCGAAGAAGTCACCCGCACGCTGGATTAATCCGGTTCTGCAAGTAAGTTTGAAAACAGCGGCTCGACTTGGGCCGCTGTTTTTTTTGGCACATCGCGATCTACGTCTATTTTTTGGTTCAACGTGTTCCTCGTTACATTCAAGCTATGCAGGGGGCTGTAACAAGTTCGTATATGGACTTTCGAGGCCCGGTCTTGATTTACTGTTGGTCGGGAATGAACGGACCCGCAGCACTTAAGGGCCAAACGAAGAGACCTGCTTTTCTCGTTCGACAGGATTTGGAGATAGAATTGACGCGTATTTTTTTAGCACTTTGCTTTGTCATTACCCTGATCGCCGGGCCCGCATTGGCGCATGAGCGGTTCGCCCTCGTGATCGGAAACGCTGGGTACACAAGTGTCCCCGCCCTCGACAACCCTGTGAACGACGCGCGCTTGATGAGCGAAGAGCTGCGCGGTGCGGGATTTACGGTCACGACTCTGACGGATGCAAGCCGCGCTGAGATGGAGCAGGAGGTTGAAGCTTTTGCCAGCACCGTGCGTGCAGCGGGGTCCGAGGCCCTTGCAGTGTTCTATTTTGCCGGGCACGGCGTGCGCAGTGATGAGTTCAACTACCTTCTTCCGCTGGGTGTGAACATTCAGTCCGAGGCCGATATTGCGGACCAGGCTGTCCCGGCCGAGTGGGTTCTGGATCGCATTCACACGCCTCAGGCAGTCAGCGTCATGATTCTGGACGCTTGCCGCGACAATCCTTTTGGTAGTGAAACGGACGGTGCACTGGATGTCGGCGACGGGCTTGCGCGTATGACGGCTCGAACCAACAACCTGATCGCCTATGCCACCGGACCCGGCGACGTCGCTTTGGACGGGACCGGAGCCAACAGCCCCTACACAGCAGCCATTGCGCGTGCGATCGGAACCCGAGGTCTCACCCTTGAGCAGATGTTTGATAAGGTGCGCACGGATGTGATTGGCGAAACGGACGGAGTGCAATCCCCTTGGGCCCGGTCATCCCTGAACATACGGATTGGCATCAAGGACCCGAGTTTGAATTGACAGAGGCCAGCCCCGTGCATCGCGAAGGCTAGGACGTTCCCGACTGCTTTGAAGCTGTGAACGTCCCGGGATGCATGATGATGTCGAAATGCTGCATCCCCTTTTTCAGATCGAAGCTGACAGAGTGTCCGGCCTTTCGCAGGTGCTCGGCGTAGTCGCGGCTTTGGCGGATGAATTCCGGTGTGTCCCTCTCGGCCACGGTCACGTGGTAGCGCGGTCCGGGTAGTGGTACGTGACGTATGGGGGACAGGTCATTGACCTCAACCGGTGTCAGTTGCAGCGGGTCGTTGACCGAGGTCAGGCTGATCGGTTCCAGATCGTAGACCCCGCTGATCAGGATCACATCTCGCACCCGCAACCCGGCGCGGGCCAGAGCGTTCGCAGATTGCGCCATAACCATGCTAGCCAATTGCGCCCCGGCGCTGTGCCCTGACAAAGTTATTCTGCTGCGGTCAAACCCCAGCGACTCAGCCTGCGTCGCCAACCAGAGCAACGCATCACGGCACTCCTCGATCATGTCCGCGATGCGGGCATCAGGGGCCAGAGTGTAGTTCAGTGTCGCAAAAGCCTGACCCGCTTCAATCAGCGCCGGTGCCATCATGGCGGACTCGCGCTGGCTGAGGGCCTGCCAATAGCCGCCATGGATAAAGACATGCAGCGGCGCGCCTGCTCCGGCGGCTGGGAAGTAATCCAGAACCTGTGCCGGGCCTCCGCCATAGGTCAGATTTTCCTGAACCGTCAGACTGGCCCTCGCTTGCGCACTGAGGGCGCTATAGCTTGCAATGTAAGGCGTCAGATCACCGCCGATCATTGATCTCGGCGAATATTCCTGTTCCAGTTCAGCCTGTGAAAACCCGCGATACAGCATCAGTCCCCCGCATAGATCAGTTCTGTGCGCATATCATACAAATCGTGGAAGAAGCGCAATTCCAATGCTTTGCGTAAAAAGCCGACGCCGCTGGAGCCTCCTGTTCCCGGCTGCATCCCGATAACACGTTCAACGGCGGTTGCGTGATCGAACCGCCACCGTTGGAACAGGCATTCCACATCCATCAGCTTCTCTGCCAGCGCATAAAGCTCCCAGTGTTTTTCGGTGTCGCGAAAGACCTGAACCCAGATTTTCACCACCCGAGGATCGCCGGAGTAGGGCTGCGCATAGTCTCTCTCCAGCAGGTCCTGCGGCACGTCGAAGCCTTGGCGGGCCAGCATGTGCAGCACCTCGTCATAGAGAGACGGCTTGGTAAGGGCTGCGTTCAGTATCTCCATTACTTCGGGATCATGGGCGTGAACCTTCAGTGTCGAGGGGTCCTTGTTGCCCAGAATGAACTCAATCTGGCGGTAGCCATAGCTTTGGAACCCGGAGGAACTGCCCAAAGCGTTGCGGAAGGTCATGTAGTCGGCAGGCGTCATGGTCAGCAGAGTTTCCCAGGCCGCGATCAGCTGATGTTGGATGGCTTTGATGCGGTCGAGGTTTTTCATCGCCGGACCAAACTCGTCCTGTTGCAGGAAGCGGCGCACCTCGACCAGTTGGTGGTGCATCAGCTTCAGCCACAACTCGCTGACTTGATGGATGATGATAAACAACATCTCGTCGGGCTGGGCGGGGTCCTGAAATGTCTTCTGCAGGTTCAGCAGGGTCTTGAGTTGCAGAAAATCGCCATAGCTTTTGCGATGGGTTTCGGTGAAATCGGTGACCAGCGAGTCTTCGATCCCGCGTTCCAGATACCTGTCAGTGTCGCTCATTTGCTCCTCCAAACGCCTGAGGTTCCCCGATGTGTAAGGGGTCAGCCCGCGCAGCGCCAGAGGGTCAGGTCCAGTCGAGAACCACCTTGCCGGATTGGCCGGATTTCATAGCGGCAAACCCTTCGGCAAAATCGTCGACTTTCATCTGATGGGTGATCACGCGGCTGACATCCAGGCCGTTTTGCAGCATTGCGATCATCTTGTACCAGGTCTCGAACATCTCACGCCCGTAGACGCCCTTGATGGTGATGGCTTTGAACACGATGCGGGACCAATCGACTGGGGATTTGCCCGGCGGAATACCCAGCAGAGCGATCTTTCCGCCCATCACCAGCGCCTCGACCATCTGGTCCAGCGCGATTTGCGAGCCGGACATTTCCAGCCCCACATCGAAACCTTCCTTTAATCCCAGCTCGGCGATGACATCCTGCAGGTCCTCATTGGAGACGTCGACTGTGCGGACCGTTGGCACCACGTGTTCGGCCAGTTTCAGGCGGTCGGGGTTGATGTCAGTGATGACCACATTGCGGGCGCCGGCATGGCGGGCGACGGCAGCAGCCATGATGCCAATCGGTCCAGCGCCCGTGATCAGCACATCCTCGCCCAGCAGATCAAAGCTGAGCGCGGTGTGAACGGCGTTTCCCAGAGGGTCGAGAATGGCTCCGATTTCGTCTGGCACGTCGTCGGGCAGTGGGACGACGTTGAAGGCTGGTAGTTTAAGATATTGCGCAAACGCGCCTTGTTCGTTGACGCCTATTCCGCGCGTGCCGGGGTCGAGGTGGAACTTGCCCGCGCGGCTCTGACGGCTGTCCGTTCCGATCAGATGGCCCTCGCCCGAGCAGCGCTGCCCGATCTCAAGCCCGGTTACATTGCGGCCGATCTCAACGATCTCACCCGCGAATTCATGGCCGGTGATCATCGGAACGGGCACGGTTGCCGCCGCCCAGTCGTCCCAGTTCCAGATATGAATATCGGTCCCGCAGATGCCGGTCTTGTTGATCCGGATCAGTACCTCATCCGGGCCGATCTCGGGCACCGGTGCTTGGATCATCCACAGGCCTTCCTTGGGTTCGGATTTCTCCAGTGCTTTCATTGTATTGGGACGCATTACACTACTCCCATAAATCGGTGGACAGGTATTTCAGGCCGCTGTCACAAATGACGATCGCGACGCAGCCGCCACGCTCCGGGCCGCGCAGCAGATCGATCGCACCAGCAAGGTTCGCACCGGCTGAGTATCCGGCAAAGATCCCTTCGCTGCGCGCGAGCAGCCGGGCGCAGTCTCGGGCCGCGCTGCCTGACACCGAAAGGTGCCCAGCGAGGGAGACGCCGTTCATATGGGTCAGGTCAGCCATGGCATAGCCGCCGCCCTGTATCGGATGGTCGGGCGTGTCGACGACTTCACCAGCCAAGGCCCGTGCGCCTTCGGGTTCGATGGCGTAACACCGCACGCCATGCGGCGCGAAGAATGCCGCTGCTCCGGCCAAGGTGCCGCCTGAACCGGCGAAATCACAGAAGGCCGTGACCGCACCGCCAGACTGCTCCCAGATTTCCGGCCCGGTCCCTGTTGAATGCGCTATTGGGTTACCCGAATGACCGAACTGATCCGCGCGAAACGCGCCGCGTTCTGCTGTGACTTTCTGCGCCGCCTCATCTACCAGCGCCAGATCAGCGCCCGAAACCTCACCCGGTTTGCTGCCAGGGGCCTGAGGCACGATGATCACCTCAGCCCCCAACGCCCGCATCATGCGCGCGCGCTCGACCGAGTTTCCGGCGCTCATCACTGCGACAAAGGGATGGCCCATGATCCCGCAGACAATCGCCAGACCGGTTCCCATATTGCCCGAGGTCAGCTCGACCACAGTTTGGCTCGGTGTAAGCGTTCCGTCGGTGCGGGCCATTTCGATGATGGATTTGGCCGCGCGGTCTTTTTTCGAGAAGCCAGGCAACAGATAATCCAGCTTGGCCAGAATGCGACCGTCCAGCTGAAGCTGCTGGCAGATGCGCGACAAGTCCACCAAAGGGCTATCGCTGATGGCGTCGATGACAGAGGCAAGGGTCATTTGATGACTCCAAGCTCTTTGCCGACGTTCTCAAAAGCGGCAAGCGCCTGGTCAAGCTCCTGCCGTGTCAGTGCGGCGTTCATCTGGGTTCTGATCCGGGCCTGCCCGCGCGGGACCACAGGGAAGAAGAAGCCCGATACATAGACACCTTCATCAAACAACCGAGCCGCCATGTCCTGCGCCAATGTCGCATCGCCCAGCATGACGGGAATGATCGGGTGTTCACCGGGCAAAAGGTCAAAACCCAGCTTCTCCAGCCCCGCCCGCCAGTATTTGGCGTTGCCGAACAGTTGGGCGCGGAGCATGTCGCCTTGCTGGACCAGACGGATCGCCTCAATCCCGGCGGCGACGATGGAGGGCGGCAGCGAGTTCGAGAACAGATAGGGCCGCGCCCGCTGCCGCAGCAGGTCGATCACTGGCTGCGGCCCGGCGATATAACCGCCGATTGCCCCCCCAAGTGCTTTTCCCAAGGTTCCCGTCAGGATGTCGACATCGACACCGAAATGATCCGGCGTGCCCGCGCCGTTCGGTCCCATAAACCCGGTAGCGTGGCAATCATCGACCATGACGATGGCGTCATACTTATCGGCCAGCTCACGGATATTCGGCAGGTTGGCCAGATAGCCATCCATCGAGAACACGCCATCGGTCGCGATCATGATATGCCGCGCCCCATCCTCGCGCGCCTGTTTCAGCCAGGCCTCAAGGTCGTTCATGTCGTTGTTCAGATAGCGATAGCGCTTGGCCTTGCACAACCGTACCCCGTCGATGATCGAGGCGTGGTTCAGACTGTCCGAGATGATTGCGTCCTCGGGGCCGAGAAGGGGTTCGAACAGCCCCCCGTTCGCGTCGAAACAGGCGGCGAAGAGGATCGAATCATCCTTGTTCAGGAACTCAGCCAGCTTCTGTTCCAGCTCGCGGTGAATGTCCTGCGTGCCGCAGATAAATCGGACCGAGGCCATGCCGAACCCTTTGGGGGCCATTGCATCTGTGGCCGCTTCGATCAGCGCGGGATGGTCGGCCAGCCCCAGGTAGTTGTTGGCGCACAGGTTGATGACCTGTTTGTCGCCCACCGTGATTTCGCCGCCCTGAGGCGATGTAATCATGCGCTCGCGTTTATACAGACCTTCGGATTCGATCTGCGCGAGGGTGTCCGTGATATGGGACAGGAATGCATCTGCCATGGCGACCTCCGTTCATCTGAGTCGGATGTCTAACATAGCGGATACAATTCCCAAATAGGAGAATTACACTATACGGGAAAAATTTCCGTGAAGGCGGAATTTAGGCGTTTTTGACGATCAGAAAGACCCGCGCGGGGCCTTTCGAAGCAATGGAATGGGTCACATCAGCTGCATATCGGGCGGTGTCGCCCTGTTGCATCTCAGACATCGCAGTGCCCGAGGTGACGCGCACCGCACCTTCCAAAACCGTCAACTGTTCGCGTGTGCCGCGGGCATGCGGCTGACTGTTCAGTGTGCCGTCGTGGTCAAAGCGGATGTCGTAGACCTCGTGTCCTCCGGCCTCTTCCGGGGGCGACAGGATACGGATGCGGCAGTTCGTGCCCATGTTGTCGATGCTGGGCACTTCGGCCTGACGCAGAACCTCGATCTGGTCCGAGGTCTTGGTCTCTTCCAGCAGCCCTGCGAAATCCACCTGTAAGGCCCGCGTCAGGTTCCACAGGGTCGAGATGGTCGGGCTGCTTTCGCCCCGTTCTATCTGACTGACCATGGAACGAGATACGCCGCTAAGATTGGCAACAGCTTCCAGCGACAGGCCCTTGGCGCGACGCGCCTCTTTCAGGCGGGCGGGCAAAAGGGTCAGGATATCGTCTGTGTTTTCCGTCATGACGGAATCTAGTGCGCTTTTCACGGTGGGTTGTCAATTCTGCTTGTGACGGTACGTCGTATAGGACAACGCGCCAACTGGGCGTAATAGTGCCGCCAAATCCAAGAGGAGTAGAGACATGAAAGATATCGTCATTCTGGATGGGGCCCGTACGGCTGTTGGAACGTTTGGGGGTGCCCTGGCCTCGACCGCACCGATTGATCTGGCGACCGTTGTAACCGAAGCCGCTATGGAGAAGTCGGGCGTCGAAGGCGGCCAGATTGGCAATGTTGTGTTTGGCCATGTGATCAACACCGAACCGCGCGACATGTATCTGTCGCGTGCGGCGGCCAAACAGGCAGGTATCCCGGTCGAAACCCCCGCGATGAACGTGAACCGTCTGTGCGGTTCAGGGGCGCAGGCGATTGTGTCGGCGGTACAGTCGCTGATGCTGGGTGATGCCGAATTTGCTGTGGCTGGTGGGGCTGAGAGCATGTCGCGGAGCCCCTATATCCTGCAGCAGGCGCGCTGGGGTGCCAAGATGGGCGATATCAAATCGCTCGACATGATGCTGGGTGCGCTGAACTGCCCCTTTGGCACCGGCCATATGGGTGTGACGGCTGAGAACGTCGCCGATGAGCATCAGGTCACACGCGAGCAGATGGATGAGTTTGCTCTAACCAGCCAGACCCGTGCCGCGGCGGCCATTGAGGCAGGATTTTTCCAGAGCCAGATCGCGCCAGTTCAGGTCAAGGTTAAGCGCGACATGGTTGATTTCATGGTCGATGAGCATCCCAAAGCGACCTCGATTGAGGCGCTGGCAGGTCTGCGTCCGGCGTTTAAGAAGGATGGTAGGGTAACGGCGGGTAACGCCTCTGGCATCAATGACGGTGCGGCGGCGATGGTTCTTGCCACGGCAGAAGCGGCCGAGAAAGCTGGTCTGAAGCCGAAAGCGCGAATTCTGGGTTACGGCCACGCTGGTGTCCGCCCCGAAGTGATGGGCATTGGTCCGGTGCCTGCGGTTCAGAACCTGCTGGCGCGCACTGGTCTGTCGGTTGAGGATTTCGACGTGATTGAAAGCAACGAAGCCTTTGCTTCGCAGGCTCTGGCCGTGAATAAAGAGCTGGGTTTGGATGCCGCCAAGGTAAACCCGAACGGTGGTGCGATTGCGCTGGGCCACCCCGTTGGTGCAACCGGAGCGATCATCACGTTGAAGGCTTTGTATGAGCTGGAACGCACCGGCGGCTCTAAAGGTCTGGTGACCATGTGCATCGGCGGCGGTCAGGGGATCGCCATTGCCTTTGAGCTTCTCTGATTGCAGATGTTGGTGGGGGGCTGTCTGCCCCCCATCGCGCCGTTGGGCGCGATTCCCCCCGAGGATATTTTCAGCCAGATGAAGCAGGCGGATTGTGCCTAGCTGAGCGCTGTTAGCAACAGGACCACAGCAGCGCCTGCCAGGGCTCCGAGCGTGGCGGGAAGGGCTTTGGACCACAGTCGGGTGTTGGTCTGATCGTCTTTCTGGGTTTGTGCGATCAGGGCGTCTTCCACCAGCGCGGGCAGGCGTGGGCCGAACCGAGCCAGAACCAAAGCGGTTTTGCCAAAGTCGCGGAGCGCTGCGCGGGGGCCGATGGATTTCTTGATGTAATCCTCGACGACCGGACGCGCGACCTCCCATATATTGATATGCGGATCGAGTGATCGAGCGACGCCTTCGACCACAACCATGGTGCGCTGTAGCAGGATCAGCTCGGTTCGGGTTTCCATGCCAAAGCGTTCGGTGACTTCGAACAGGTAATTCAGCAAGCGGCCCATCGAGATATGGGTGGCGTCCATGCCGAAGATGGGCTCGCCCACAGCGCGCAGGGCGCGGGCGAATTCGTCGACGTCTTGATTGGCTGGGACGTATCCGGCCTCGAAGTGCACCTCGGCCACGCGTTTATAGTCGCGGCGGATGAAGCCAAATAGGATCTCGGCATAGACCCGGCGGGTGTATTCGTCGATATGGCCCATGATGCCGTAGTCATAGGCGATGATATCGTTGTTGGCGGCAACCTTCAGGTTGCCCTGGTGCATGTCGGCGTGGAAGTAGCCATCGCGCAGGGCGTGCAGCAGGAACAAGCGCAGGACACGCTCGCCCAGATCGCGGCGGTTATGGCCTGCGGCGTCCAGGGCGTCGTTGTCGCCAAGTGGGATGCCATCCGCCCAGCTGAGCGTCATCACCCGGCGCGCGGACAGAGACCACACGACCGGAGGCAACCAGAACCCGGCATCATCCTTGGTGTTGGCGGCGTATTCCGAGGCTGCCGAGCTTTCCAGACGCAAGTCCAGCTCGCCGCGCACCACGCCATCGAAGTGTTCGATCACTTCCATTGGACGCAAACGACGCGCGCCTGGGGCGCAGAGTTGTACCATGCGGGCGGCGAAATAAAACGCGTCGACATCCTTGCGGAAGGCGCGCTCGATTCCCGGACGCAGGACTTTGACGGCGACGTCCTCGCCTGTGCTGGTCAGCTTGGCCTTGTGAACCTGTGCGATCGAGGCCGCAGCTATTGGTTCGCTGAATTCGCTGAACATTTCTGAGATCGGCTGGCCCAGCTCCTTCTCGACCTCAGCCATGGCCTCGGCCTTCGGGAACGGGGGTAGCTTGTCCTGCAATACGCGCAGTTGTTCGGCCAGCTCGTTGCCGACCACATCTGGGCGGGTCGAAAGGACCTGTCCGAATTTGATGTACGCCGGACCCAGTGCGGTCAGGGCGCGTGTGGCAGGGGGCATCTCAGGGTCGCCCTTGTACCCAAGCCATTGAAACGGTTTGCCGAGCGTATGGGCCAAGATACGGACCGCGCGGGGGGCTTCGAACGCGTCCAGCACGACATTCATCGCGCCCGTGCGCTCTAGCGTGGCGCCTGTTCGGATCAGGCGTATGATGTTGTGAGGGCCACGCATTTAGATCTTCCAGCCGGAATGCAGCGCGGCGATTCCCATACTCAGGTTGCGGTACTTGGCGTTCTCAAAACCGGCGGCGCGAACCATGCCCAGAAACGTCTCTTGATCAGGGAACTTGCGGATCGATTCCACGAGGTACTGATAGCTGTCGTAGTCATTGGCGATTAGTTTGCCCATGCGTGGGATGACGTTGAAGCTATAGAGATCATAGAGCTTTTGCAGACCGTCATTGGGCAACTGGCTGAACTCCAGCACCATCAGGCGGCCGCCGGGTTTCAACACGCGGTAGGCCTCGTTCAGCGCCTCTTGCGGGCGAGTGACGTTCCGAATGCCGAAGGAGATCGTGTAGACGTCGAAGGTGTTGTCCTCGAACGGTAGAGACATCGCATCGCCGACGACCCAGTTCAGGCTATCCGACATTTGGTCGGCCTCAGCCCGTTGGCGGCCCTCGACCAGCATCGGCTCGGTCAGGTCCAGGACGGTGGCGTGGCCATAGCCCGCGCGTTTCAGGAAACGGAACGAGATGTCTCCGGTGCCGCCTGCGACGTCCAGCAGGCGCTGACCGGGGCGCGGGGCAAGCCAGTCCATCATCGCGTCTTTCCAAACCCGATGGATGCCCATCGACATGACATCATTCATCACGTCGTATTTCGAGGCCACCGAGTTGAAAACGCCCTGTACGCGCCCGGCCTTGTCGGCCTCGCGGACGGTTTCGAACCCGAAATGAGTGGTCTTGTCGCTGTTGTCGGACATTTGCCTTGCCGTTTGTCGAATTTCGCCTCTGTTATAGGGCCATCAGAGGCGGGCACAATGCGGCCCTTTGGAATAGGAGCCATCTAATGCCCGAATTGCCTGAGGTCGAGACAGTAAGACGCGGCCTGACCCCTGCGATGGAAGGGGTGGTAATCGAGCGTGCTGATGTAAACCGCCCCGATCTGCGCTGGCCCTTCCCGGAGCGTATGGCCGAGAGATTGACGGGACAGCGGGTGGATCGGCTAAGGCGACGTTCCAAGTACATTCTGGCTGATCTCAGCAGTGGCGAGACGTTGTTGATTCACTTGGGTATGTCGGGGCGTATGACGGTATCAGGTGACCCGTTGGGGCAGTTCGTCCATGACCATCCAATGCCCGAAAAGCATGACCATGTCGTGTTCCACATGGCCAATGGTGCCCGCGTGACGTTCAATGATCCGCGCCGGTTCGGGGCCATGGATTTACTGCCAACCGCAACCGCAGAAGACCACAAACTGATGTCCGTTCTGGGGCCAGAGCCATTGGGCAATGATTTTCACGAACAGCACCTGATTGATGCGTTCAAGGGCAAGAACACGCCGGTCAAATCGGCACTTCTGGATCAGGGAATCGTTGCCGGGTTGGGGAATATTTACGTTTGCGAGGCGCTTTATCGCGGCAAGGTGTCGCCACGTCGCAAAGCCGGACAAATTTCTGCGGCGCGTGTCGCAGCCCTTGTGCCGATCATCCGGCAGGTGTTGCAGGACGCGATCGAAGCAGGGGGATCGTCACTGAAAGATTTCCGTCAAGCCGATGGAGAACTTGGATATTTTCAGCACAGCTTCGATGTCTATGGCCGCGAAGGCGAATCCTGCCGAACCCAGGGTTGCGGTGCCGAAATCAAGAGAATCACCCAGTCCGGTCGCTCATCCTTCTACTGTGCGCAATGCCAAAGATAGCTTGATCCAGCGAAATCGCGTGTTAAGGAATCGTACCTGAACGGAACAACCGGAAGCTTATACCTCATGGCTTTTGAGACGATCATCGTCGAAATCGAAGACCACGTCGCCCTTATCAAACTCGACCGACCAGATGCGATGAACGCGCTGAACACCCAATTGGTGGGTGAGCTGTGCAACGCGCTGGAAGAGGCGGATCAAAACGACAAGGTGCGCTGCATCGTGCTGACCGGCTCGGAAAAGGCGTTTGCCGCAGGTGCGGACATCAAGGAAATGTCCGAGATGAGCTTTGTCGATGTGTTCAGCACCGACCTGTTTGCCTCGGTCAACGAGCGTGTCTCGGCCATTCGCAAACCGATCATCGCGGCGGTTGCGGGTTACGCGCTGGGCGGTGGCTGCGAAGTCGCCATGATGTGCGATTTCATCATTGCGGCCGATACAGCCAAGTTCGGCCAGCCCGAGATCAATCTGGGTGTTATAGCCGGTATCGGCGGCACCCAGCGCCTGACGCGCTTTGTTGGGAAGTCCAAGGCGATGGACATGAACCTAACCGGTCGCTTCATGGACGCAGAAGAAGCCGAGCGCGCGGGTCTTGTCAGCCGCGTGGTTCCTGCGAAAAAGCTGATCGAAGAAGCTGTGGGTGCAGCCCATAAGATTGCTGAGAAATCTCTGCTGACGGCTGCAGCCGCCAAAGAAGCAGTGAATCGCAGCTATGAGCTACCGCTTAGCGAAGGTCTGCTTTTCGAGCGTCGCGTCTTTCATTCGATGTTCGCCACCGAAGATCAGAAAGAGGGCATGGCGGCGTTTCTGGAAAAACGCGCCGCGCAATTCCGCGACAAGTAGGGTCGCGACAAGGAATTTCGAAAGGGCAGGCTGTGGCCTGCCTTTTTTTGTTGGCGTACGGGGGTAAGAATCGGCTTGGCAAACCTGTAAAACTTGGGTAGAGACCGCCGTCATACATGCGCGTGCGGCCCGCCTGGCCCGACTCACACTCGTGATTTCTGATCCGGTGCGGATAATTCCGTGGCGCGCAACCCTAGACAATCGTACCGAACAAAGGTCAGAGACACATGGCAAATTCGCCCCAAGCAAAGAAACGCGCTCGTCAGAACGAAAAGCGTTTCGCCGTAAACAAAGCGCGCCGTTCGCGCATCCGCACCTACCTGCGCAAAGTTGAAGAAGCGATCGCATCGGGCGACAAAGACGCTGCAACCGCAGCTCTGCGCGCAGCTCAGCCTGAACTGATGCGTGGCGTCACCAAAGGCGTTTTCCACAAGAACACCGCATCGCGTAAAATGTCGCGCCTGTCGGCACGCGTTAAAGCGCTGGGTTGATTCCCGCTGGAACACGTCAAGCGTTTTCCTACGTAAAGGCGTCGCGCATTGCGGCGCCTTTCTTGTTTGTTGCCAGAAAGCCGCGACCTCACGAAGTCGAGAGATTCTTTCGCCCTGAACCCCGAGTCAATATCAGAGTTTCGTTGCCGCGACAGGCAACATCTTGCTACCACTGAGTCAGCGATTCACTCGCTTGGGGGGACAGGCTGTTCCAGCCATCTGACTGACGGGCATTAGTCAGACAGCAGGAACCAGCGTTCGAAAACCGGCCTTGGCCGGTGAAACGATCTGCTCTGGGTCTCGGGTTTTCCGATGATCTCAGCCCTGTCAAACAATTGGGTTACTACGCGTGCCCCGGTTTTCCGGGATCCTGCTGCGGGATACGATTTGTGCATGCTGAGTATTCATTTACCCGCCGGATGGGACAGTCCGGCGCAGGGTACCCTTGTGCGTGAACGTCAATGACCGGGAAACCGGCGACGATTGATAAGACCGACAGGTCAAAAAAAATGGGATGCGTGAGGCGCTTGATGACACAAGAGAAATGGGGACAACTGCGTAACAAACTAATGAAGGCCGTTGGCAAGAACAACTTCACTACCTGGATTGAGCCTCTGGAATTTCAGGAGCTGCAGGACGGTGTAGCCGTGTTCTCGGTGCCAACCAACTTCATGGGGAATTACGTCAGCCAGAATTTCGCAGATTTGATTCTGTATGAACTGAATACCGCGGGTGAGACCGTCCAACGTCTTGCGTTCAAGGCGGCTGCCAATTCGACCACCCGACCGGCAGTTGTCACGGATGAACCCAAGTTGACCGCAGCTGCGGCGCCCGTCGCGGAGTCCGCCAATGCGGCGCTCGAGGATCTGCAGGCCGCACCATTGGATGCGCGCTTTACCTTTGACAGCTTTGTTGTCGGCAAACCTAACGAGCTCGCCCATGCTGCCGCCCGCCGCGTAGCCGAAGGTGGCCCGGTCACGTTCAATCCGCTGGTTCTCTATGGTGGTGTTGGGCTGGGTAAAACCCACCTGATGCATGCTATCGCATGGGAGCTGAAGACCAAAAGCCCCGAGCTGAACGTGCTCTATCTGTCGGCGGAACAGTTCATGTACCGCTTTGTTCAGGCTCTGCGCGAACGCCGGATGATGGATTTCAAACATCTGTTCCGCTCGGTCGATGTGCTGATGGTCGATGATGTGCAATTCATCGCGGGCAAGGACTCGACCCAGGAAGAGTTCTTTCACACCTTCAATGCGCTGGTGGACCAGAACAAGCAGATCATCATCTCGGCGGACCGCGCCCCGGGTGAGATCAAGGATCTGGAAGATCGCGTAAAATCCCGCCTGCAATGTGGTCTGGTCGTCGATCTGCATCCCACCGACTACGAATTGCGTCTGGGCATTTTGCAAAACAAGGTCCAGCAGCACATCGCCACCTATCCCGATCTTGTTATCGCCGATGGCGTGCTGGAGTTCCTGGCGCATCGCATCTCGACCAATGTGCGCGTTCTCGAAGGCGCTCTGACCCGTCTGTTCGCCTTTGCCTCGCTGGTGGGGCGTGAGATCGACATGGAGCTGACTCAGGACTGTCTGGCTGACGTGCTGCGCGCCTCAGAGCGGAAGATCACCGTCGAGGAAATCCAGCGCAAAGTGTCGGACTACTACAACATTCGTCTGTCGGACATCATCGGCCCCAAGCGCCTGCGGTCCTATGCTCGTCCGCGTCAAGTGGCCATGTATCTGTGCAAGCAACTGACCAGCCGCTCTCTGCCTGAGATCGGCCGCCGTTTCGGAGGGCGCGACCATACAACCGTCATGCACGGGGTGAAGCGCATCGAAGAGCTGAAAACGACCGATGGTCAGATCGCAGAAGACGTGGAAATGCTGCGCCGCTCGCTAGAGGCCTGAGCCGCACCATTGTCGGTAAATGCCCTGGGCCAGTGCGTCCGGGGCATTTTCTTGTGCGCTATTCTCCACGGTTGCGGAGGAATGGACGCGTTTCGCGCGCGTACCTCTTGACCACCGGGGTATTCCCACCCAGAAATCGGTAAAAAATCCTTGTGCCTCAGGGCTGAGACGCTAACGTGCCAGTCCCGCCCATTTTCGGCACGCAAGTCAGAGGAACAGAGGGTATGAAGATCAGCATCGAACGCGGCACCCTTCTCAAGGCCGTTTCCCAGGCCCAATCCGTTGTGGAACGTCGCAACACGATCCCGATCCTTGCCAATGTGCTGATCGAGGCCGAAGGCGACCAAACCCTGTTCCGAGCCACCGATCTAGACATTGAGGTTGTCGACAAAGCACCTTCGCAGGTCGAAAAGGCCGGTGCGACGACTGTGGCCGCTACTACCCTTCATGAAATTGTGCGTAAACTGCCTGATGGCGCTTTGGTCACCCTGACGGCCGACAGCGCCGCTGGCCGTCTGACGGTCGAGGCGGGGCGGTCGAACTTCTCTCTGGCGACCTTGCCGAAAGAGGATTTCCCGGTCATGGCGTCCTCGGAATATCAGTCAAATTTCACCGCGTCGGCGGCGTTGCTGCGTCGTTTGTTCGACAAATCGAAATTTGCCATCTCGACCGAAGAGACGCGGTACTACCTGAATGGAGTCTACATGCATGTCGCGGACGGGTCCGAAGGCGGCAAGGTTCTGCGCTGTGTGGCCACCGATGGCCACCGTCTGGCGCGGATTGATGCAGACTTGCCGGATGGCGCTGCGGACATGCCGGGTGTGATCGTGCCGCGTAAAACCGTGGGTGAGCTGCGCAAACTGTTGGACGATGACGAGATGGATATCGCTGTCTCGGTCAGCGAAACCAAGGTGCGCTTTGCCACGCCGGATATCACGCTGACCTCGAAGGTCATTGATGGCACCTTCCCCGATTACACACGCGTCATTCCGCAGGGCAATACGCGCCAACTGGAAGTGGATGCTGCCGAGTTCGCGCAAGCCGTGGATCGGGTTGCAACGGTTTCGTCAGAGCGTTCGCGCGCTGTGAAGCTGCAACTGGATGCCGATAAGCTGGTGTTGTCGGTCAATGCGCCGGATAGTGGCGCGGCTGAGGAAGAGCTGGCCGTTGCTTATGGCGATGAACGTCTCGAGATCGGGTTCAACGCGAAATACCTGCTGGAGATTGCATCGCAGGTGGATCGTGAGAACGCGGTGTTCCTGTTTAACTCGGCCGGTGACCCAACTTTGATGCGCGAAGGCAATGATCTAAGCGCGGTTTACGTTGTCATGCCGATGCGCGTCTGATCGCGCTGGCGCGCGACGCCTCCGGCGGAGGTATTTTTGAACAGAAGAAGGGAGGGGTCATGGGATTGGCCCTGACCGAGCTTACGGTCTCGCATTTTCGGTCTCATAAGCTGGCACGTTTGTCTTTGGATGGGCGCCCGGTTGCGATCCATGGGCCGAACGGGGCCGGGAAGACCAATATCCTTGAAGCGGTGTCGCTGTTCTCGCCCGGTCGCGGGATGCGGCGGGCCAGCGCGGCGGAGATGACCCGGCGGCCTGAGGCCTTGGGCTGGAAACTGTCCGGCCTGCTGAACGCGCAGGGCGGGCGATATGAGATCGATACGTGGTCCGAAGGTGGCGCTGCGCGTCAAGTTCGGATTGATGGCAAGGCTGCCAGTCAGATTGATCTGGGCAAGCTCGCGCGCGTGGTGTGGTTGATCCCGTCGATGGATCGGCTGTGGATCGAAGGGGCTGAGGGGCGGCGGCGGTTTCTAGACCGCATCGCGCTGAGCTTTGATCCCGCACATGCCGAAGCGTCGCTGACCTATGAGAAAGCTATGCGTGAGCGGAACCGGTTATTGAAAGATCAGGTCCGGGATGCCCATTGGTACACGGCTTTGGAAGGTCAGATGGCCGAGACGGGGCATCGGATCCATGCGGCGCGTCTTGCCGCATTAGACCATTTGCGTGCCGCGCAGGATCAGTCCGAAACGGCGTTTCCTTCAGCCGAGTTGGAGTTGATCCAAACGGAAGGCGCGATGCCCGAGACGGCCGATGATCTGCGCGAGGCGCTGAGCGAAAGCCGTTTCCGCGATCTTGCAGCAGGGCGGACTCTGGTCGGGCCGCATCGCTCGGACCTGTACGGGGTGTTCGCTGCCAAAGGGGTTCCGGCCAAGGATTGTTCCACGGGTGAGCAGAAGGCGCTGCTGGTGTCCCTGATCCTGTCAAACGCACGGGCGCTGGCGGGAATGGTCGGTGCACCACCGATTGTGTTGCTGGATGAGGTAGCCGCGCATCTGGATGCAGGACGACGCGCAGCGCTCTATGATGAGATCTGTGCGCTGGGCGCTCAGGCCTGGATGACGGGCACCGGGCCTGAGCTGTTTGCGGAATTGGGCGACCGGGCCCAAACGCTGGTTGTAACCGAAGGCGATGAAGGCTCGGTCGTGTCGGCTTAGGCTGGTTCGCCCACTTTACGTTCCCACAGGAAGCCGCGCATGACCTGATCGACCGGAGTTTTGGCCATGTGGTTGACGTAGTTCGACATGGTTTTCTGTGCGAGGCCCAGAACAACATCCAGAACGGCGCGGTGCGAATAGCCTGCGTCAAAGAACGCTTGCAATTGCTCTTCGGTCGGGTTGCCGTGGGTTTCCATCACTTGCAGGGTGAAAGTGCGCAGGGCCTCCAGCTTGGCAGTCGGCAGCGGGGTTTCGTTGCGCAGAGCTTCGGTGATCTCGTCCGAAATCTTCATCATCTTGGCGATGCCGGTATGGGCGGGGACACAGTAGTGGCAGTCATTCTCAACGTTGATGGTCTGCCAAACCACGGTTTTCTCATCATTGTCGAAATCGGTTTGCAGGAAGAGGCCGTGCAGAACCTGATAGGCCTCAAGATGCTGCGGGCTTTCCGCCATCACCTTGTGCAGACCGGGCAGGCGGCCAAAGGCGGCTTGCGATTTCTCCAGCAGCGGTTTGGACCCCTCAGGGGCGGATTCGAGATCGTGAGACGGGAAGTTGGCCATGTCAAAACTCCTGATTTCTGGCGCGATGAGCCGTATTTAGGGTTTCTTGAGCGATCACTCAAGTATATATTTGAGCAAATGCTCAAGAATTGGTGATCCAATGCCCCGCAAACCCGCATATGACCGAGACGCGCTGATCGTGCAGGCGCGTGATATCTTCTGGCGTCACGGCTGGGCCGGGACGTCGCTGAAGGACCTTGAGCGCGAGTTGAAGCTGAAGCCGGGTAGTTTCTATGCGGCGTTTGGCTCGAAAGATGCCCTCTATGCGCTGGCGCTGGAGCGCTACGCCCAGGACGGGGTCGCCAGTATGTTGGCCTTGGCTGAAGAGCTGGGGCCGCTCGGGGCGCTCAAGGCGCAGCCCTATCGCGTGATTGCTGCCTCTGACCTGCCGACCAAAGCTTGTATGCTGGCCAAGACCTATGCCGAGTTGCAGGCAAAGGATCACGATTTGGCCGGTCAGGCAGGTGCGCACATGATCGCTATGAAATCCTGTTTCGCAGACCTGTTCCGCCGTGCTCAGAAGGCCGGAGAGATCAGCCCTGATCACGATCCCGAACGCCTTGCTGCGCGCTATCAGTCGGACCTTCTGGGCCTGCGATTGACGGCCGAACGGGACGACGTCAACGCCGCCGAAATTGCAGCTGATATCGCGGCAGACCTCGATCGGCTTTGATCCGCAGATAAATCGGATCTCAACCACAAAATCTTGGGGGAGCGCGTGACATTCCCCACCAGAAAACGTATAAGTTACCAAAATAATATAGGTACTAACGGCATGTCCGAAGACGCACAGGCACCCCAGGAATACGGCGCAGATTCCATCAAAGTTCTCAAAGGCTTAGAGGCGGTTCGCAAACGTCCCGGTATGTATATCGGGGATACGGATGATGGCTCGGGTCTGCACCATATGGTGTATGAGGTCGTGGACAACGGAATTGATGAGGCTTTGGCCGGTCATGCCGACCATGTGACCGTGAAAATTCACGCGGATTCCAGCGTCTCGGTCAGTGACAACGGGCGCGGAATTCCGGTCGATATTCACCCCGAAGAGGGCGTCTCGGCGGCCGAGGTTATTATGACCCAGCTGCACGCGGGTGGTAAGTTTGACAGCAACTCGTACAAGGTGTCGGGCGGTCTGCACGGCGTGGGCGTTTCGGTTGTGAATGCGCTGTCCGAATGGCTGGAGCTGCGCATCTGGCGCGCGGGCAAAGAGCACGTTGCACGTTTTGAGCGTGGTGAGACCGCTGAGCATCTGAAAGTCGTCGGCGAATGCGGCGATCGCACCGGGACCGAGGTGCGTTTTCTGGCCTCGACAGATACGTTCTCGAACCTCGAATACTCGTTTGAGACGTTGGAGAAGCGCCTGCGTGAGCTGGCCTTTCTGAACTCGGGCGTGCGCATCATCCTGATTGATGAACGCCCTGCCGAACGGCTGGAGACCGAGCTATTCTATGAGGGTGGCGTCAAGGAATTCGTCAAATACCTCGACCGGTCGAAAAGCCCGGCCATGCCCGAGCCAATCTATATCAAGGGCGAGCGGGACGATATCGGTGTCGAAATCGCCATGTGGTGGAATGACAGCTACCACGAGACGGTTCTGCCTTTCACCAACAACATCCCACAGCGGGACGGTGGCACGCACGTGGCCGGTTTCCGCGGCGCTCTGACCCGGACGATCAACAACTATGCGCAGTCCAGCGGGATCGCGAAGAAGGAAAAGGTCAGCTTTACCGGCGACGATGCACGCGAAGGTCTGACCTGCGTGCTGTCGGTGAAAGTGCCGGACCCAAAATTCTCGTCGCAAACCAAAGACAAGCTGGTGTCGTCCGAAGTCCGCCCTGCAGTCGAAGGCCTGATGAACGAAAAGCTGGCTGAGTGGTTCGAAGAAAACCCCAATGAAGCTAAGGGTATCGTCGGCAAGATCATCGAGGCCGCATTGGCCCGTGAGGCCGCCCGAAAGGCGCGCGAGTTGACCCGCCGCAAGACGGCGATGGATGTGAACTATCTGGCCGGGAAGCTGAAAGACTGTTCCGAGAAGGACCCGTCCAAGACCGAAGTTTTCCTGGTGGAGGGTGACTCGGCGGGTGGCTCAGCCCAGACCGGTCGCGACCGTCTGACTCAAGCTGTTCTGCCCCTGCGCGGGAAAATCCTGAATGTCGAACGCGCTCGGTTTGACCGGATGCTGTCGTCGCAGGAGATCGGCAACCTCGTGATGGCGCTGGGCACCGGCATTGGCCGCGATGAGTTTAACATCGAAAAGCTGCGCTACCATAAGATCGTCATCATGACAGATGCGGATGTCGATGGCGCGCACATCAGAACCCTGCTGCTGACCTTCTTCTACCGTCAGATGCCGGAATTGATTGAAGGTGGCTATCTCTACATCGCGCAGCCACCGCTCTATAAAGTTTCACGTGGAAAATCAGAGGTTTACCTGAAAGATCAGGCCGCGCTGGATGACTATCTGATCAACCAGGGGGTCGAGGGTGCTGTTCTGAAGCTGGGCTCAGGCGAGGAAATCGTCGGCCAAGACCTGACTCGTGTCGTCGACGAAGCGCGCCAGTTGAAACGCGTTCTGGATGCCTTCCCAACTCACTACCCGCGTCACATTCTGGAACAGGCTGCTGTGGCCGGTGCCTTTGTGCCCGGTGCCGTCGATGCCGACCTGCAAGGCGTTGCCGACAAGGTTGCCGCCCGTCTCGACCTGATCGCGCTGGAATATGAACGCGGTTGGCAGGGCCGCATTACGCAAGATCACGGCATCCGCCTCGCCCGTATCCTTCGCGGAGTTGAAGAGGTCCGTACGCTGGACGGCCCGATGCTGCGCTCGGGCGAGGCCCGCAAGACCGGCAGCTTCACACAAAGCCTGCAGGAAGTTTACAACACTCCGGCTACCCTAATCCGCCGCGACCGGATGCAGGCGATCCACGGCCCGCTGGACCTTTTGCGCGCCATTTTGGAAGAGGGCGAAAAGGGCCTGTCGCTTCAGCGCTACAAGGGCTTGGGCGAGATGAACCCCGATCAACTATGGGAAACCACGCTGGACCCGGACGCACGCACCCTGTTGCAGGTACGTGTGGATGACATGGTTGAAGCGGATGATCTCTTCACCAAACTGATGGGTGACGTGGTGGAACCACGCCGTGAATTCATTCAGCAGAATGCTCTGAGCGTTGAGAATCTGGATTTCTGAGAACTTGTAGATGTTGCTGATGACGGGCGCGTCTATGGCGTTTACACCGGTTTCAATCAAGAAGCGCGGGACGTGACATTCCTAGATCCAATTAACCCTGAGCACACGGTCCCTCAGAGTTGGTTCAGTAAAGCTGAGCCCATGCGCAGCGACATTCTGCACCTGTTCCCAACCCACAAAGACGTAAACTCGGCCCGTGGATCAGACCCATTCGCTGAAATCCCCGATGCGGTTACGACGCGTTGGTACGGACTTACCGATGGTAATCGATTCACGATAAAAACACAGTCTCCAACAGAAGACATCGACTTGTACTCCGAAGACACACGTACCGAATTTGAGCCGCCGGAATCCCACAAAGGTGATCTCGCCCGTACAGCCTTCTACTTCTATACGATGTATCCTGGCCGAGCAGGCGAAATTGACGAACTCGCTGTCGATGGTATCGAGCAGTTTGGTGATTGGCATCGAAACGACCCAGTGGATGATTGGGAACGCGAGCGAAATGGCCGCGTGGAGCAGGTTCAAGGCAACCGCAATCCGTTTATCGATCACCCGGAGTTGGTCTGTCGCGCCTGGCCCGGTGCCTGTTGAGCGACGCCAAATGGCGATCACAGATTGAAACATCAGTAGAAGGTTTGTTGTTGCCTGAGAAATTCAGGAATGCCGCGTGACAAGACGGCTCCGTGTCACTCTCGCCTTGGCGTCTTTAGAGTGTTGATGATAACCAAGACCTCTCAGTACAGTAATCCGACTTTGCTAAATGTGCCGAGCGGCAGATCCCGATGTTAAACTAAATGCCTTACTGTGCGGTTGGGTTGAGATACCTACCAATTGTTTTTTGGGGCGCAGTTAACACTGATCATAGCGCCAGTAGCGCTAAAGGCGCTCTTTTTCGAGTTTACCAGCGGCGCTTGCGACTAGCAGTATTTGTGCGTGCGGGCGTCTTGTTCGATTTTCGTTGGTTAGCGCGAGTTTGCAGAGCCTGAAGATTCCGCCGTGCATTTGTTCCGCCCTTGGACTTGGGCCATACATGATCGACCTGCCATCCCATTGGGCTGTTTTTGCCATAAGCCGGTTTGTAAATCACGTTACCTTGGTTGTCCCGACGATAGAGGTTTGGGTTTTTACCTTCGATGCGACGCGCTTTGGACCAAACATGCCGAGCTTTCCAGTTAGTCAAATAGGGCATTAGTCTTCCTTTCCATTTCACTTCTTGCAGTTATTGTACTAGTCGATTGGACGTTTGGGTCTTCCCCCAGATCGCTTCAATGAGAGCGGAAGAAAGCAGTCAATTTCTTCGTCTGAGAAGGTCATGTCTTCCATTGTCTTCAATCGCTCTTGGGCCTCTGCGTATGCCTTTCCATTCGTACTGGGTGCCCCAACATAGAGAGCTGCGAGCGTGGCTTGCAGCTCATCGCGACGCTCGACGGCCTTTTCATGTGGAAGCAATGGCAGATCTGTGAGCAACGAAAGATAGCACTCTCGGACGTTCCAGAGACTGGCCGCTGCATCTCTGTGTTTTTGGGCTGTGGCGCCGGGTTCAAAATTCTTGAAGTATGCGGCAACCAGCAATGTGAGAAATGACACTACGACTGTGCCGATCTCGATCCAGTACTCATCTCGGACAACTATGCCGACGACGCCGGCGCTCGTAAGCGCAGAAAGAGCAATCTGAGCCCATTTGAACCGACGGAGGTCTAGATCAAAGTGATCCGCCATCCGCTCATGCGTTTTATGGGTATAGACCACTCGCCCATAACACTCACGAATTTGATCTTCGAGCTCGACGCTATAGCTATGCGGCATAGTGATCTTCCTCAGCGTCTTGCGCACGGATCGGAACAAGTATCGTGTCGCGTGCGACCACTACGCCCCGACTGATGGCATAGCATTCAACAAGATGGTCGCCCCGGAAGTTTGTTGTTTCTTGACGCTCGCCTCGGCCACCGTCTCGAGCAATTTGACCGCGGATCATGTCTCGGCGCTCTGCTTCTTCACCTCGGTTCAACACTTTCCAGTAGAATTCCACGTCTTCTGGCAGATCCGATACATCAGCTAGAAAGAACCGAAGTTTCTTTTGTGGTAAAAGAACACCGAGGCCTTCCAAAATTTCGCGAAGCATTGTTGGTCGGAATCCATTTTGGGTTACTTCGCAATTGATCCTCAGGTCGTAACGGACATCGACAGGGAACCTATCTTCAACGAACTCTTCTGTGTTCCTAAAGACATGAGCGAAAGCCGCAGCCTCACCTGCCGCGCTTCGCACGGGTGCAGGGTAGGCATTTCCAAAAATGTCACGCCATTTCTGACGTTCATTCTTTTGTCCGCTTGCGTTTATCGCCTTGAGACACAGCTCATATGCCTTTTTCGCCTTTCGTTCAAAGCGCTTCTTAACCCGAACACGTTGACGGCTGCCCAAGGCAGCGTATTCGGATTGCTTTGGTTGATCGGCCAGAAACTTAAAGAAGTCTCGGCACATATAGTCGAAATAGTGGTAGCTCTTCGTGTCGTATTTTTCGTTCGACTCCAAGAAGTTATAGGCAAGAGTATCGATCAAAAGACCACCCATCGCTACGCCATGTTTATTCTTCCAGGCCCGCGCCATTTTGCACAAACGACGAAGGTTCTGGTTCTTGCGCTCGTTGGCTTCTCTCATCTCATCAAGTTCAGCCTGCGGTTTTGTAATCTTCCACGATCCTTCATTCGCCGTGTCAGGATATTTGTAGCTACCATCGCCTTGCTTAAATGCGGGCATCACTTCGATGTGGAAATCATTGTACAAAACGCGAACAACTAGTCGGTCGACCTTGACGGTAGTTGATGGGTAGCGCCGTTTGATTGCGTCTTTTGCGTTCCTAAGGAGTTTGTACTGGCCTCCATTTTTGTAAGTGTCCCAGTCCGCCGCAGGCATGATGTAAATCATGTCTAGATCCGAGATTCCCTTGATTGCTGTCCTTCGACCATAAGAGCCAACTTGGAGGCTATTCGATGTCTTGGATTCAGTATCGCGAAACTCCTTGTTCAGTGCCGCGGTAACTTCTCCATATCGCGAGGAAATCGTTGCGACATTGTCAATTTTGATGTTGTTTAGAAAGGTCTTGAAATCGTCTGAGATGCCCATTTCTGCCTCGATGTATTTAAGGCCTTCAGTGGGCCAATTGATTGGTTGGTATTTGAGAACGTCGCATTGCCGAAGCTGCTTGTTACTTTTCCCTGAGAGTGGTTTTCGGGTTCGCTTTGCCATACTTCGCTGTCACAAACCTACCGCTTACAGCACTTCGGTAACTCCCACCTGTTGATCCGCTCCTACCTGGCGACTCTTTCACAGTCGTCCGCGGATGCGACTTCCCGTATGCATTTGATACATAGCGACCCGACTTTGCGCTCCGGTATCCGCCACCTTTCCCACTACCTGCCATTTTTCCGCTCCTTCTTTGTTGCGTTTTTCAGCACTTCGATTCGATGTTTTCAGCTTGAACGGTAGCCTAAATGTTGTCAATACAATCATTGTAATGTTTAATATACAAACAAATGTTTGTAATATTGACAAGTGCATGACAACCTTTGTAACAAGTACTATGTCAAAAGATCTGATACATGCGGCGTTCGGTCGTGCAGTGGCCATTCGACGAAAACAGCTGAACAACATGACCCAATTGGATCTTGCAAATAAGACCGGGTTATCTCGGGCGTCGATTGCGAATATAGAACGTGGCCAGCAGAACGTGGGTCTACACCACCTTTTTTCGATAGCGAACGCTCTAGAGGTGTCGGCTGTGTCTGATCTATTGCCACCTTTAAGTATTGGCCGTGAAGACAGGGAGGGGAAAGCAATGATGTTAACTAATGAGGTATTGTCCGAGACCAGCAAAGCGGGAGTTGAAGAGCTAATCCTCAAGGCACTCAATAGTAGATCAAAACAGAGTGGCGGACGATGAAAGCCAACAAGGATCGTGCTCGTAACGCTGCTCGCGGAGTTCTTGAAGAGCACAAGATTAAACGCGCGCCGGTTCC
Organism: Ruegeria sp. AL11; assembly: GCF_056540865.1. Taxonomy (NCBI): domain Bacteria; kingdom Pseudomonadati; phylum Pseudomonadota; class Alphaproteobacteria; order Rhodobacterales; family Roseobacteraceae; genus Ruegeria; species Ruegeria sp. AL11. Next base: position 136,024 of record NZ_JBQFXO010000002.1, on the reverse strand, counting down.
GATAGAGCGTATTATCAAGAGCAGAAATATAGTGCTCGATTATACGCCGTTGGATGAAGACTTATCGGGGATGGCATACAGCCAAGATGGAGTATCTATCATTGGTCTAAACGCGTTACACCATCCAAATCGCCAGAGGTTTTCAGCAGCACATGAGCTTGCCCACCATATTCTCCATGAAGAAAGACTGCGTGGAGAGGTTCATGTTTCTAAGGGGCTGCGCGCATTGCGGCGCGACTCAATTTCCTCAGAAGGTACAGATCCGTTAGAAATCGAAGCAAATACTTTTGCTTCTGAACTCCTAATGCCTCATGAGTTTCTGCTAGAGGCTTGCGGTGAGGAGGGCTTGGACATGGATGATGAGGTCAGTGTCGAAAAGCTAGCTAAGAAGTTTCGTGTTAGCGTTTCGGCAATGCGGTATCGTCTTGCAAGCTTGATGTAGTGCGAGCCAACGCTTGTCTTTTGTGTTTTTTGATACTGAAACCTCCGGGTTACATGCCGGATTTGATCAGATCGTTCAGTTTGCTGCGATTAGAACGGACAACAATCTCAATGAGATTGACCGAGTGGAATTGCGCTCACGGCTTGATCCGAACGTGGTTCCAAGCATCGGAGCCTTAAAGGCCAATGGCTTTTCAATTGAAGATTTGATCGACGGTCGCCACCTCACTCACTATCAGATGGTCAGAGAAGTGTGCGCGCGACTAACTTCTTGGTCCCCTTCCATTTTTTTGGGATACAATTCCATTCGTTTTGACGAAGAATTCCTTCGTCACGCACTATTCAAAACACTGCACTCTCCCTATCTCACCAGTCTGCATGGCAATGGAAGAAATGACATTATGTCGTTAGCATTGGCATGCCACGCGATTGGTGACGGTTCTATTGTTGTTCCACCAAAAGACAATGGTGGCGTGAGCTTTCGGCTTCAAGATTTGGCGGTCGCGAATGGCATCGAGGCCGTCAGAGCCCATGATGCACTATCAGATACCGAAACCGCGTTAGAGGTTTGCCGCCTCGTAAAACGAAGGACACCTGATTTGTGGCAGCGGTTTGTGCGGTTTTCCAATAAAGCGTCCGTTGCAGATTTTGTTTCTTCAGGAGAGCCTTTCTTGCTTACCGAGTTTTTTGCAAACGAAGCCTTCCATACGCCAGTGGTTTTTGTTGCAAGTGAACCGGGGCAGCCAAATGGAATGCTGTGTATGAACCTGAGCTCACCGGTAGACAGCATAACCTCTTTGACACACGAACAACTGAAAGCGAAGCTATCTAGTAGACCCAGTCCAATTCGAAGAATTCGAACGAACGCCGGACCTACAATGATGCCTTTGTGGGAGGTGGCAGACGAATTCTTCGGGGAAACATCGTGTGAAGAATTGGAAGAACGAGCTGCTCAAATTTCTGATGATGAGCACCTTGGTAGCAAAATCGTTGCCGCCTTTGCTGATACCCGTACGGAATATCCAGAACCGACGCACGTTGAAGAAAAACTGTATTCATGCTTTCTGACTAGGGATGACGAGGCGCTTTGTCGCCGTTTTCATGAAGCACCCTGGAATGAAAGATTGGACATTGTGCGGCGTTTTAACGACGACCGATTAAAAGAGTTAGGAAAGCGCCTAATCTACTTCGAAAGCCGTTCGTCTTTACCAAAGGACGTTGCGCGAGAAATGGACATTGGTCTTGGGGAACGTTTGATGTCTTTGGACGGTAAACCGTTGTCTATTGTGCAGGCGTTGAAACAAGTTGAGACAATGAAGCTTGAATCAGAGGAAAGCCCGAAATCCGGAGCTTTGGTAGATGGGTATACAGCTTACTTGACAGAGCGCAGCTCAAAGGTCTCCCGGTATCTCGGATCTATTTGAGCCATACTGTTTTGACCATCGCACTCTTTGATTGCGCGCGCAAAGAAGACCGGCATTCCTATCAAGTAGTTTACATAAGTTCCTGTCTGGGCTGCTATCGTAGCTTATTTCTAACTACCGCAGTATCCAGCTTGTACAGCTTTTATTCAGACAATGCCTTTCATTGCGCCACATTCTTTCCGCTTCTAGTGCCGCGGCGCGGCGTTGTTCTTCAAGACGTTTTTCTTCCTCAAGACGTTGCCGCTCAAGCTCTTCATCACGCTGACGCTGCTCCTCAAGTGTGCGCTGCTCCTCCGCTAGTCGCGCCTGTTCAGCTTCCATTACCGCTTGCCTCTCAGCTTCTAAGCGAACACGTTCAGCTTCTTCAGTAGCCGCAATTTTAGCCAACCGGATCTCTTCTAGTCTGGCCTTCTCCTTTGCAATTGCTTCTTGACGCTCCACCTCTACCAGACGTCGCTTCTCAATTTCTGCTTCAACTTGAGCGCGGTATTCTTGTGAAACAATCATTCTATGTGCTGCCCACGAACGTTTCAGATCACGGTCGATTAGATCAAGGTATTCCAACTGCCGAACAAGGTTCTTTTCTGCTGTAAATTGCGCAAAGCCAATTTCGACGGACTCTTGCAAACGATCATCCGCATCAATGTTTGGCCATATCCAGGGAATGAGAGAGATTACCGCTGCGACTACAGCTACGAATAACCCTCCCAGGAAGCCGTAGATCGCCTCTGTCTTATTCGGCTTGGCCAGTTTCAATTTCGTCGATCCAAAACTATTTGCTGCTGATTGATTATCAAAGACTGCAAAGATCCGGCAAGAATTAACAAGTGATGCATTTTCACTCTATTTTGCATCGCATCAACGTGATTGTAAAAGCCATGTTTCTGCACTGAGCCTCCCCACCTGAACTGGTCCACCGTTATGTTTAGGAAACGGAGGACCACGAATGGCAAACAAGAGACCGAAGCCCGAAGAGATTGTCTCGAAGTTGCGGCAGGTTGAAGTTCTGATGGGACAAGGCATATCCCGTCTTGATGCGATCAGGCAGATCGGCGTTGTCGAACAAACCTATTACCGCTGGCGCAAGAAGTACGGCGGAATGGGTGTAGATCAGTTGAAGGAACTGAAACGGCTTCAGAAAGAGAACGAGCGATTGCGGCGCGCGGTTTCTGACCTGACGTTGGTCAAACTGATCCTGACGGAAGCCACAAAGGGAAACTACTGAGCCCCGCTCGTCGTCGTGCCTGCATCGATCATGTCCGCAGCCAGCTCAAAGTATCTGAGCGCCGCGCCTGCCGCGTGCTTGGACAACACCGGTCCACGCAACGGCGTATCCCAAGAGGTCGCGCAGACGAAGACCGATTGGTGGCCGACATGATCGAGCTGACCCGTCAATATGGCCGATATGGCTATCGCAGGATCGCTGCACTGCTGAGAGAGGCTGGATGGTCTGTCAGCGATGGGCGAATTGAACGGCTTTGGCGACGAGAGAGGCTGAAAGTGCCAGTGAAACAACCGAAGAAAGGACGGCTCTCGCTGAACGATGGCTCGTGTGTTCGGCTGAGGCCGGAGTATCGCAATCATGTATGGAGCTATGACTTCGTTCATTGCCGAACCGATGATGGCAAAGCTTTCCGGACGCTGAACATCCTTGATGAGCACAGCCGGGAGTGCCTGGCGATTAGAGTGAAGCGCAAGCTGAACTCGGTCGATGTGATCGATGCCCTGACGGATCTGTTCATACTTCGCGGCGCGCCCAGTTTAGTACGTTCTGACAATGGGCCGGAATTTGTCGCCCAAGCTGTCCGAGACTGGATCGCCGCTGTTGGCGCCAAGACGGCTTACATCGAACCTGGCAGCCCGTGGGAGAACGGATACTGTGAAAGCTTCAATGGCAGGTTCAGAGACGAACTGCTCAACGGCGAAATCTTCTACAGCCTACGCGAAGCTCAAATTCTGATCGAACAATGGAGGAAACACTACAACACAAAACGCCCCCACAGTGCTCTGGGCTATCGCCCGCCAGCGCCCGAAACCATCATCCCGATGGATCACAGGCCGACTATGCACTAACAATCAATTTGGACCAGTCAGATGAGGCTGCTCACTGAAGGAAACGTTATGGTACGGGCGCGCTGGAGTGATGCCCGACTGGTCGGGTCGTTTGACGCCCGCTGAGATCCGGCAGCTCACCATGTACGTTGTTTGGGCGGGGATGTTCGACCGTGACAAGTAACCGTGAGAGACAGAGCAAACACATGATTGCGCTCATCATTGCCGTTTTGCTGGTGTGCTATGTCGGAATGAAGTTTTGGCATGTCCGGTTGGTTATTGATGTATATGAAGGACAACCGCTGTCTGTAGGCAGTTTGGAAGTAGGCCAATAGTTGTACTCTGAAGTGTTTTGCTTAACGTTTTTCTGAGCGACGAAAACACTAAATGATCCGACTTCGGGTAGTTCCCCAATGAAGACAAAATGATTCGTTGCAAGACAGAATTGTCGACTGGAAATCGCGTAAAGCGATATATAAAAAGAACAAAATAGAAGAGCAGCAATCATGCGAAGGAGCGGATGTGACCAAATCTAGATTGGCAATTATAGGTGGAGGTCCCAAGGCGTGTGCAATCGCCGCGAAGGTGGCAATACTATCTGAGGCTGAGTACAAGCATCCGGCAATCACTGTTTTTGAACCGGTAGGTGCAGGCGCACATTGGTCCGGTGGAAGTGGTTTTACAGACGGTTTTCAGGAACTTTGCACATCGGCACTAAGGGATGTCGGATTTCCGTACAACGACCCAGTGACTAATGAACTGGATGAGAAGATGTTGGCCTACTCATGGCCCAGTTACTTGATTTCTCGCGAGAACGACATGAGTTATTCAGACTGGGTATCTTCTGACTCACCTAGACCTTCCCATTCACTTTTTGCAGAGTACCTGCAGTGGTGCCTCGAGCGCGCAAAGGCCTCTAGTTCAGTTGAGGTTGAAGAGGCAAGCGTGACAGAGATTGATTTTGACTTTGAAAAGCAAGAGTGGATCGTCACAAGTTCTGACGAGAATGAGAATTCAAAGTCATTACGCTTCAACGGGGTTGTTGTTACCGGCATCAAGGAGCGAGACAGTGGGCTAATAGCGGGTGAGAAAGGGCCGTTTTACTTCAACGGTAAAAGCTATTGGGAAGAAGAGGGCTATTCTGCCCTCGCTGATCTGTATGAGCGTCGCAAAGATAGCCACGAAGAAGACCTTGATTTATCAGGCGTGGTCATCGGTGATGGTGGTACTGCAGCGGCAATAACTCTTTCGCTGAGCGAGCGTTTCGCTGATGCTGACTTGCAGATGATTGGTTCTGGCGTATTTCTTCAAAGTCGCCCGCCGAATTTCTTTTCAGATCGTATCTTTGGCAACCGCGATGACTGGGAGGAGCTTTCTGATGCTCAACGCGAAGCTTTCTCGGCGAGACTAAGCTCGGGTGCCATCTGGCAACCGATTGTAGATCGGCTGACTAAAGCGAGCCGCTTCAAATACCATATTGGAAGAGCCGAAAAGATTGAGTGGTACGAGGAAGTTGTTTCCAGGGATAGAGTTCCAGACTTTAAGTATTCGATCAAACTAGAAAAAGACTCGTCTACAGAACCAGAGGATGTATCTGAAGAGATAGAAACCTTCACTGCGGACTTCGTCGTTGATGCGACCGGCTTTGAGGTATTTTGGTTCAAGGAGTTGCTTTCTTCCAACCTGAAGGAATTCCTGAATTGGAATGATCGGAGCACTTTAAGTAAGCTAAGAGCAGACTTAAGCGACGGCTTAGACATCGTGTACACCAATTCGGAGGGGCAAGCGTTCCCAACTGGCTTGGTTGTTCCGATGATCGGAGATTTGCGCCATCCGGCTGCGCCGAATTTGATGGCATTGGGGAGCGTTGCAGATAAAATTCTGCAACGCTTTAGGAGGCCTTGAGGTTAGTCCGAGGTAGCATAGAGGCGTTGCATCGCCTCTTTTGCACGCTTTGACGCTTTCTTGTGATCAACCTCAACCTCATTGATTGAGAGTTGGTTCTTGTTGTTCTCCAGCTCTGTCCAAGCTTGCTCCAGTCCGACAGCAATCATTTTACGAACGAGCGTGGCTTTGCTTTCGTTGGTATGGGTTGCGAGCATACGAAGTTCGCTATCCATACCGGCGGGTAAGTGGAAAGACCGCAGAATCATAGGTGCCTCCATTCCTTGATAGACCATCTATACATATATATGTACATATGCCATGTCAAGATGTAAGGGCACTTGAATAGAAAAGTGATTAATCTCAATAAAGAGGAGCACAGAATCATTGGCCCATCGCAACTCTGCAAGCTCCACAAGTGGCTAGCCTCGCTGCATACTTCCTCCGCGCGCATAAAGAAATGCGTAAATTTACAAACTTCTAAATGACCACCAAGACTAAGTTCAACGGGAAATTGAACGTAAAAAGTAATCATCGAGCCATCCAAATGTAACCGGACCCGCATAAATTTAAGGGAAAGAACTTGCTGACTTCATTTGGCTCAGATTTGCAAAAACGAAGAGTGCCCGACTAGAGTCTGAGTTCAACAGGCTCCAATCGGGCGTTGTTCAACGAAGTCTTATTCCACAGCCATACCAAGTGCGTCTGCGATACCCCTGCCATAAGCTGGATCGGCAAGTGAGTAATGCCGGATATGGCGCTTCTTAACCTCTTCTTTCGCATCACCTATGGAGCCTGCGGTGTTTTCAAACAAACGTTGTTGCTCGTCTGAGCTCATCAGTCTGAAAAGGTTGCTGGTTGGGAAAAGTAGTCCTCGTCGGTGCGATGGTTCCATCGATCTGCTGCGCCAGACAATTCCATCGGAGGTTCAGAGAAATCAGGCTGCTCTTGCCACTCTCCGTTACTATTGGGCTCATAGGATGTTGACCCCCCATAGTTACCATCTACGCGCATTGCGCCGTCGCGATGATAAGCATGGTAGGGGCACCGGGGCGCATTGACCAGGATCTGATGGTGGTTCACGTATAAGAATTGCGGATTTTTCCCCCGATCCACAGACTGATTGGGATTTAACATAAGTCGCAATTATGGAGCGGTTGCGTTCTAGTCAGCCAACCACCGGCTAGATCCGAACAACGGTCAGTCGTGAAATCTAGATCAGTGGCAGTTTTTAGTCCAAAGTTCAAAGTGCTTTTTCGCACTTAAAGGTCAGCGATGCGCAGAAACCAGACTTTGCTAACTTTGGCGGACGAACCAGTGCGGACAATCAACACCTTTCTCGGATGTTGCTATTGCGGCCCGTTTATCCGCAACAGCAGTCACCTAACTGAATTGGCGGACACGGGACAGTTGCGTAGGAACAAAAAACACAGCAATCGCCTTCCAATGGTTTCAAAACTGCCTTGCATGATTTGCATTCATAAAACCACTGGCACGAGTCGGTTGGCATTTTCTCGGTTTCAAAGTGCCCACACTCAGGGCAGGTCAAAGTACTATCGAGCACCACAGTTTGTTTTGTCATTGTCTCACATCTGTATGATTAGAAGATCGTTGATTTGAGCCTCATTGAACAAGATGACCCATGCCAACGCGGTGATCGTCGTGCTTCCACCAAGCCACCACTTCAGATTTGCCAAGGTCGCGTTTCGATGCGCTACGATCCATGAAACCGCGACCAGCGCTGTTGAGATGGCGAGGACATAGTAGCTTGCTGCCGCTATTTTTCCGAATGTCGCCAACCAACTGCCACCCAAGCCGAGCAACATCATGGCCATTGGAAGAACACAGCATGTCGCGACCCCCAGAGCGGCAACCGATCCCAGGTAGCTGAGGGTCACATATTTCTTCATCTTTTGCTCCCGAGGTGCTCGATTTGATTGTGTTGAGGCACCGGCATTCAGAACGTATAACTCCTGTAGCAACTACAGGATCAATAGGGGGCACTTCACATGATTGCGATAGGTGAGGCTTCCCGGCAAAGCGGGGTCGGCATAGAAACTATCCGCTACTACGAACGCGAAGGTTTCGTACCAAGACCCGCACGAGCTCTGAACAATCGTCGCCTCTATTCGGCAAACGATGTGGGAAGACTTCGATTTTTGAAGAAATGCCGCGACCTGGGGTTCTCTCTCTCAGACGCAAAGGCGCTTTTGGAGCTGTCAGAAGGAAGCGCCGACGACTGCCGATCAGTTAAAGAATTGGCCGAGGCTCACATTGCCAGCGTTCGAACCAAGATAAAGGAGCTCAGACGCCTGGAGCGTGCCTTGAGTGAGCTTACAGCCAATTGTGATAGTGGTAAGGTTCACTGCCCGATGCTGCAAAGACTGAGAACGATGGATGACATCTGACTGTGGCCGCTGCGCGGAAGCTCAGGGTCTGAGATTTAGCTAAATGACGTCAGACCAAGGTCTGTGGTGCGATAACAGATTGTAGTTCATAGTCGATTTCACGATGAGAACGAAAGTAGCTGACCTGACGATTGGCAATTGGTCGTTGTCGCGAGTCTTCCTTGCGGCCAGCATTTTCGTGATGGGTACTGCTACCGCAATCGTCGGGGTCTGGGTGTCTAATCGAATCCAGAACGCCGTCGTGCAAAACTCTGCCAACTCTGCAGCGCTGTATATGGAAAGTGTAGTATCCCCGCTCAGCCAGGAATTGGCACATGGCGACCGCCTTTCGGAGCAAGCGAGCCTGGCGCTGGACGAGATTTTCATGACCCAGCCAATGCGAGACCGCATTGTCTCCTACAAATTCTGGAAGCAAGGCGGTGTGATTGCGCACGCCTCGGATACAGCCATCATTGGAAACCGTTTCAATCCAACGGATGATCTAAGGCGAGCGTGGAGCGGTGACATCTCCGGCTCATTCGAAGAGCTTGATCATGCCGAAAGCGCCGCTGAGGCGGCATTGGGGATACCACTACTTGAAGTTTACAGCCCGATCCGCGAACTCTGGTCTGGCGAGATCATCGCAGTTGCGGAGTTCTATGAAAGAGCTGATCAGCTGGAGTTAGACTTAGCCAAGGCCAGACGAACAAGCTGGTTGGTCGTCGGTTCCGCATTTCTGGCAAGTACGATTGTTTTGTATTCCATCGTCGCAATTGGCGACAAAACAATTCGACGACAGGGGTCTCTTCTTAAACAACGCCTGACAGAAAGTGAGAGGATGGCGGAGCAGAATGCCCTGCTGCGGTCGCGTGTGGTCGAGGCGTCGGAAAGATATGCCACGCAAACAGATCGATTCCTCAAGAAACTTGGCTCCGAGCTACATGATGGTCCTGCGCAATACTTGTCACTCGCCGCCCTTAGATTGGAGGCGGCGTTTGCCAAAGAGTCCGAAATGCCTAAAGAGGCAGTGGAAATTCAGCAATCTTTGCAAAAATCTCTGGCTGAAATTCGCGCGATATCGCGAGGGCTGTCCGCGCCGGATATCGATGGTCTGTCACTCGTCGATGTCGTGAAGAGAGCTGTAGAAGATCACGCCGAACACAGCCCATTGCGACCGGATATTTCGTTCTTGGGTAGCCAGGCCCCAGAGTTGTCATTGTCCGACAAACTGTGCGTTTTTCGGTTCCTTCAGGAAACGCTTTCCAATGCCGCGAGGTATGCTCCAGCATCCAAGTGCACGGTTATCTCTGAGGCGCAGAACGACCGCATAGTTGTAAAGGTCAAAGACGACGGACCTGGATTTGACAGGTCAGAAGAAACCGCGTTGCGAGACGATGGTGGCCAGGGGCTAATGGGCTTGCGAGATCGGGTCGAGAGTATTGGTGGCAGGTTCGAAGTCGCATCAAGACCGGGCGAAGGCACCACCATAGCTATGACACTCTTTCCCAGAAAGTTAGGCACATCATGACTACATCTGTCGTAATAGCTGATGATCACCCGATATTCAGGGATGGCTTGCAACGAACGTTGGATGAAGCGGATGGCTTCGAAGTTTTGGCCGCTGGGTCCAACGCTGAAGAGGCAGTATCGCTGGTCGGCACGCATCAGCCGGACATAGCTATTCTTGACCTCTCTATGCCCGGTGGCGGGATAAGCGCGACACGTAAAATTGCGGCGATGGAAAATCCACCCGTCATTGCAATCTTGACGGTCTCAGAGAACAGCAGCGATGTCGCGGACGCCTTGGAGGCGGGCGCGATTGGGTACATTGTGAAGGGAGTAACCGCAAGCGAACTAACCGCTTCCTTACGCAGCATCGCCGCAGGTGAAGGGTTCGTTTCTCCGGGCTTGGCTTCACGAGTATTGCTGCAAATCAATGCTGACACCGGCATGTCTACTAACAGCTGCATTCTCGATGACCTTACGCATCGTGAGGAAGAAATACTTCGACGTGTGGCCAAAGGACTGAGTAATCGTGAAATCGCTGATGAGTTAGACCTTCAGGAAAAGACCGTGAAGCACTACATGACGGCAATCCTGTCCAAGCTTCACGCGCGAAATCGGGTAGAGGCCGCGCTAATTGCACATGATGTTTGGAATAAGGGAGATTAACGGCGGTCTCGTTAACGACGATGGCGGCCCCTCTCTATGAGAAGCCGCCAACGGATAATAGACTGGTGTTGCTGCTCAGTTGGCAACCGATTGTAACCTCTGGCGATCAGAGGCCGTTGCGTTTCTCTCAACAACAGTCCGGTTGTACGGGTCTTTCAACTCGTAGCGCCCGAACTCGATCTCCTCTTTCCACCCATTGGCATAGTTCACTTCGATATTATTGCCCTGGCGTTCGATTTTCGTGGGCCGACTTCCAGCAGTTCCGCCTTGCCCAGAAGAGCGCACGTTGTCGATTGAGATACCATTTGCCAAAGACCGAAGCCTTGAGACGTCAGCGCCGGTCGCGGGGCGTTCCTCAACAGTTCGGTTCTGCGCATTCTTTCTCTCATACCGCCCGTTTTCGATCTCCTCCTTGGTTCCGTCGGCGTACCGCACTTCAATACCGTTAGCGTTTGTTTCGACCTTCGTTATCCCAGCCGAACCCGACGGATTGCTCCCTGTTTGAGACCGATCCTTCTTTCCGCTGCCTCTATTGGAGCGTTTGGAGTCATCATCATCGTCGTCGCGACCACCTTTGCCTGATCCCGAATTGTCGTCCCGGTCATCATCTCTGTCGTCGTCGCGATCATCGTCTCTATCGTCATCCCGATCATCGTCCCGGTCGCCACCGCCGCCGCTATTGCCCGAACCTGAGTTGTCGTCCCGGTCACCGTCACTGTCACCACTACGGCCGCTATTGCCAGACCCAGAGTTGTCGTCACGATCATCGTCGCGACCATCCCCGTCGCTTCCCCTGCCGCTCTTGGCAAAGGCATATGACGGTTCAAAATGTAGGCGACCATCGGCGTCGAACGCTGGCACATAAGGCGTCGCCGCGATCAACGAAGCCAACGCCGCAGTACTTAGAAGTTGACCCAGCTTTCTTTGAATTTTCATTTTCGCCTCCAATTCTGAGCATCACGTTTCGTGACGTTGGAGACAGGTTACTTCTGGTTCGGCTTTCCCACATCGGGCTTAAGTCTGACGAATTTCAAGCCGAACGTCTTAGTAAGATCACTAAAACCAATAGAGTTTTTGCGGAGCCATGTGACCAGTTTAGTGGGATCTAACCCCGTCACCCTTCAGCTCGTCATCAGGTTCGAGGTGAATGACAAAGACGGAGTCCGGATACAAACGATCCAATTCGTCCTCGATGTCATTGCAAATATCATGCGCCGCGCTGACTGGCATTGTGCCGTCCACAACAAGATGGAACTCCACGAAGATGACATTTGCGGATCTGCGGCCTTTGAGGTCGTGGTACTCTAAGGCCGCGCCGAGATTTGCTTCGATTGCGTTGGAAACAGTCTGCAAGTCATGATCCGAAAGGGTCACATCCATTAGGCCATCGACAGACGCCCGAATAACTTTCCAGCCCTCCCACAAGATGTTCAGCGCAACAAGAATTGCCAGGATCGGGTCGAGGATCAGCCAGCCGGTGGCAAGCGCCAGTAGCAGACCTGCGATAACACCAACTGAAGTCAGGACATCCGTAAAAATGTGCCGAGAGCTTGCCTCCAAAGCAGGCGACCCCTCCCGCCTGCCGATTTTGAGCAATAGGTAGGCCCACGCGCCATTCACACCCGTTGCAATGACATTGACAATGATGCCGAGCAGCGGCGCATCCTCCAGATGCGGGTTTGGGAGCGCCAGCACAGCTTCTCTGATGATCAAGAACGCCGCCAGCACAATCAGCACGCCCTCGACGACAGCGGAAAGATACTCGGCCTTTTTGTGACCAAACGGGTGGTTTTCATCAGGGGGCTTGTTCGCGACCCGAACTGCGAAATACGCCAACAGCGCGGCAACGACATTCACGGTAGATTCCATTGCGTCCGACAACAAAGCCACTGAGCCCGTCAGCCACCAAGCCAACAGTTTTAGGGCCAGTACCGCAATGGATATTGGAATGGACCAAAGAGCGATTTTTTGTGTCATTTGGCCGCGACCCTCAGTCAATCATGAACAGAAACTCGGGTGATTGGTGAGCTCCGATGTTCAAAACGTAAAACAGGTGTTTGGTGAAAAGGGAATAGGCCTCACAGCTTCCTACTGGCGACCGGCAACAGCATCTGGTCCCCGCAGCATGGCGCCGAACGACTGTTACTCTGATGGAAGCCCCGTCGACGAAACAGGAACAGCTTTGAGATAGGCGGCAATCGCCAAACGGTCCTCATCCGTGAGGCGCGATGTGTTCTCAATGACGTCCACCATCTCACCACCTGCGCTGTCATAGTCCGGCGTGAAGCCGGATTTCAGGTACTCGGCGATGTCAGCCTCGGACCAATCAAGCTGGTCTGAGGTGAGGCCCGGGATGCGACCTTTCCCGTTTGGATTTGGTGCACCTGTCAGCCAAAGGTCTCGTTTCAGACCACCTAAGCCATTTCGCGGGGTATGGCATTCAGCACAATGACCCAGCGCCTCGACTAAATACCTTCCATGTCTTTGTTGGTCGGTCAAATCACCTTCGACTACCCAGCCTGGTGTCATGAACAACAGTTTCCATCCCCCCAATCCACGACGAACACTGAAAGGAAAACCTACCTCATGCGGAACGCTTGCAGTTGTGGCTGGCGGCAGAGTGTCGAGGAATGCGTGAAGCGAAACGATGTCATCCGCTGACATGTTGGCGTAAGATGTGTAGGGAAACGCTGGAAAATAGTGCTGCCCTTCGGCTCCGGTCCCATGGATCAAGGCATTGGCCAGATCCAGGGCAGACCAGGACCCAATACCGACTTCTGGGTGACTGGAAATGTTGGGGGCGATGAACGTGCCAAACTCCGTCTCAAACCGGCGACCACCGGAGAGCATCAGCTTTTCTTCACCAACCGCATCCGGCGCTGAATGACAGGATGCGCATCCTGCGGCGTGGAAAACGATTTCACCTCTGGCGAGATCTGGGTTTAAATCGTCAAGTTGAGATTGATCCATTCTTTGTGGTCGGGTCAGCACCAAACCGGCCAACCCAACCAAAAGTGCAGCGAAAGCAGTGAAAAGGAAAAACCGCTTCACAGCTTTCTACCATTTAGTCTTTCGGTGCTCTGTACGCTTTGTGACATGCCGAACAGCTTCCACCCAGATCTCCCATAGCCGCTTTCAGGGCATCAACATCTTGGCCAGCCGCAGCTTGCATCGCAACCGCGGCGTCTGCCATGGCCTGCCCTTTCGCACCAACGTCAGGGAAGTTTTCCCAGATCGCAGGTAGCGCGCGGGAGGACGGATCGGACACATTGTCAGATCCCGGAGGCCACATTGCGGATTGATCGATCTGCGTTAGCACAAGAAGGTTGTTTGCAGCCCGTGTCGCGGCCACGGCATCATAGTCCACCTCGCCTTTGGCCATGCCGCCAAGTGTACCAAGATTGAAGGCATAGAGCTGCATGATCGAGGTTCGAGCCTTCACAGCCGGGTTTTCACTTTCGTGGGCGATGGCTGTGCCAATTGCGGCCAATGACAAAAGACCCGCCGCGAAGATTGAGTACTGCTTCATCATGATGTGTCTCCCTGTTCAATGCTCCGAATGTTAGCTTGAACGAATTTTCTTGTAATTGTTTGTTATTGGTCGTCACTTGTTAATTTATGAACAACGAAAACTGGGATGACATTCGATACGCGCTAGCCGTAAGCAAATACGGTTCGTTGAACGCGGCGGCGACGGCCATGGGCGTCACGCATGCCACAGTCTTGCGCAGAGTAGCCGCATTCGAAGAGCGCAATGGCTGCCGGATTTTTCAAAAAAGCCCGTCAGGATACTCCATTCTCTCCGAAGCCAGTGCGATCTTTTCGGCCATGGAAAGCGTGCAAGAAGCAGTGCTGTCGGTGGAGCGGGCAGTTGTCGGAGCAAATCGCTCTCCTATGGGTCAGGTGCGCATTACATCGACCGATAGTCTTTGTCAGATTGTTCTCCCTCGCATCATAAACGAGATCTCAGCCCTTTACCCAGGTTTGAAACTGACTCTGCTAAGCCAGAACAGCCACCATGATCTTTCCCGACTGACAGCAGACATTGCTGTGCGCCCATCGATAAAGCTCGGGGAAGGACTGATCGGGCAGCGCGCGGGAACGCTGTCATTTGGCGTCTTTGACGATGGTTGCCCCAATCGCAATTGGATGAGGCTTGACGGAGCGTTGAGCCGTTCCCTCCCAGCTAAATGGCTAGCGGAGAATGTGGACTCTGACGAAATGACCAACGGAGCAGACAGTTTTCTGGTGCTACAGCAGATGGCTGCCTCAGGAGCTGGTAAAACTTTTCTGCCGTCATTTTTTGGCGACGTGGATACCCGCCTTAAAAGGTCGCAGGTCGTATGTCCTAAGATTGAGGTTCCCCTGTGGGTTGCGACGTTAGAGGAAATTGCGCAAACCCCAAGGTTTGCCGTTGTTCAGAAGGCGTTAGTTGAACGCATATCAGAAGCGCTAGCTAAGTGATTTGATGCAACACAGATATTCGATATCATGCAATTTTGACTTTCCAAATTTGCAAAGCCCAGTCGGAAATGCCCGCTTTTGGCTGCAAACAGTCCATTGGATAGGGCTTGGGAAAAGGCTTTGCGAACCAAAATTGGAACGCTCTAGTGAACTTTCGCCAGATTTCTGTTATTTTCGTCATTCCTAAGCAAAGAGAATTCAATGCCGACGGTTAGCCTAAACGGTGCACAGATCCACTACGATGATACGGGTGGCAAAGGAGAGACGGTCGTCTTTTCTCATGGCCTTTTGTTCAGTGGAGCGATGTTTGAAGCGCAGGTTTCTCAACTACGAGATCGCTATCGGTGCATTACATTCGATCATCGAGGGCAAGGCAGGAGTGGCGTTACGGATGCCGGTTGTGACATTGACACACTCACTTCGGACGCAGCTGCACTGATCAAGCATCTGGATGCAAAGCCGTGCCATTTTGTTGGACTAAGCATGGGCGGATTTGTCGGGATGAGATTGGCCGCGCGGGAGCCAAGCCTGGTCAAAACACTGACCCTGCTTGAAACAAGCGCCGATCCTGAAGATTCCCAAAACGCTCCGCGCTACAGAATGCTGAACTTTGTGGCACGATGGATTGGACTATGGGCTGTCATTGGACGGGTGATGCCAATTGTGTTTGGCCGCACGTTTCTCGAGGACACTAAACGCACTGAGGAAAAAACCAGATGGTCCAAGGCTATTACGGGAAATGATCGGATCGGCATTACACGTGCAGTCAAAGGCGTGATCGAACGGGCGGGCTGCATTGACCTTCTCGTCAACATTAAAGTTCCCGTTGGGATTGGCGTCGGGGACGAAGATGTGGCGACAGTTCCCGAAAGGTCCGAGCGCATCCGTCGAGAAATCAAGAGTTCTGAGCTGGTGGTGTTTCGCAGAGCGGGCCACTCGTCTTCTATTGAAACGCCTGACCAGGTGACAGAACTAATCGAGCGCACAATCCGAAGAGCGAACTGCCAAAAAAACTGAAGCCGATGAGCAGTTGGCTGCTTGGATCGGCACACGAGCTACCGCCAGCGATATTGGGTTGGCTATGCGTTGCAGAGGCGGGTCGGAGTTTTACACCTCAAGCCCAGATGAAAGTCTGATTTCCAAGTCGCGCAGTCGTCTATTTTCATATTAGGCAAGTCTCGCTTCTAAAGCTTACGTTTTCGCCCGCACCTCTAGCCGTAAAGAGCTGAAAGACTTCATCCAGCACGGCATCGAAGCCTAGAAGCGCAAGGACGCTGGTTTGTGTTGGACCGACTTTGCAGGGGTTCGCTGACGCATAGTGACTGTGCGTTCTCGCTAGTGGCGAGCGGTTGCCTGACCTCCCATCTTTGGCCTGAAAGGAGACAACCGATGCTCGATACATATACCATTCGCCAAGACGACATGCCTCAAGAAATGCGGTTTCTCTTGGACCAATACCCCCGCGACAGTTGGGAAGCCCATCCAGGTTTCAAAGAGAAAACCAAGCATTGGCTCGGCGCGCATGAGATGTTCCGCCGAGTGGCGGAACGTATTCGCCTGGATACAGAAGGGGTTTTGAGCAACGAGATGGGGTTGGACGACTACGTGGGGCGGCTGTCCTACTATGGCGGCAACCTGGTTGGGAACCTGCATGGCCATCACGGCTGGGAAGATCGCAGCTATTTCCCTGAACTATCTGCTGCGGACCCTCGTTTTGATGCGGGGCTTGAGTTGCTGGAACAGGATCACTTCGATCTGGATACGGTGCTGAGTGACTTCACCCGCACGGCGAACCGTGTGATCAAGCTATCCGCGCTTGATGAGGCTCAAGCTTACGATGAAGCCGGACAGCTCCATGCGACGAGCAACACGATTGAAGCGTTCCTGAAACGGCATCTCAGCGATGAAGAAGAATTGGCCGTGCCAATCATCTTGCATCACCGGCTGAGAGGATGATGCTGAAGTCATGACCGACACGTCTACCGAAGAAGACCAGACCGATATCAAAAAGCGCCGCGCACGGGGTGAATTCGTGCGCGGTGTCAGCGGCTTTCGCCACGCTATTGGCGATCCAGTGTTTCCGGCAGAACCTGATCGCTATCACCTGTTCGTAGCACTGAATTGTCCGTGGTGTCACAGAGTCACGCTGGCGCGAAATGTGTTGGGCCTTCAAAACAGCATCACGATGGACGTTGCATTTCCAAACCGCACTGGCGACGACGATCCAGAGGCGCCAAACCTATGGGAGTTTGCACCTGATCGGATTGCTTCGCTCACAGGTGAGGCTTTGCCCGAATGCACGAGTGAGACCGGCACCGGCAAAGGACTGCGCCTTGCCAAAGAAATCTATCGTACCGAAGGCTCTGAAGAGCAATCCCTTCCAATCCTGTATGACAAGATTGCAGGGCGCATTGTGAACAACGAAAGCGCTGAAATTGTCCGAATGCTGGACGCCTCAGCGGATTCTCTTGGCAGCACAATCCCAGCAGCTGAACGCGTTAGGCTTTACCCAGACGAAGTGCCGCTTCACCAAATTCACGACCTGAACGAACGGATTTATACAGCGATTAACAATGGTGCCTACAAGGCCGGGTTTTCGTCTGATCAAACGATCTATGAAACAGCCTTTGACGCCTATTTTGAGACACTCGAATATTTGGAGGAGCATCTCTCAGATGGTAGGCCCTATTTGACAGGCAACCACTTTTCAGAAGTAGATCTTCGCCTGTTTCCAACTCTCTATCGCCACGATCCCATCTACTATGTGAGAATGAAGCTTAATGGTGCGAGAATTCTAGATTACCCACACTTGTGGCGGTGGCTGTGCCGTGTATACGCGTCGCCCGGAATTGCCGAGGCAGGTTCTCTTGTACACTGCCGCCAGGGTTATTTCGGACGCAGTTGGAATAGCGTCGTGCCCAATGGGCCTTTCAAGCCAATGTCGTACCCAGAGGCCTATCGCCACCCTGACCTCGCAACACTGTAGGCCTCGTCAAGGTATATTGCCTTCGCAGCATATGCGGTTTTTGCCCAAGATGACGAAAGTGAGCTTCCTAGCCAAGTCGCTCGGATACTTCGCAATACCGCGAGTTCGTTTGGTTGAGCACCTCAACCCGAAGCGGAACTGGAAACTTTCAGCGTCAACCTGGCGGGAGTGTATTTAGATAAGCATCTCGAAGTTTAGCACTTCGACGCCCAACAATTGAATTGGCTATATCCGAGCAATGCAAAGCCCAGACCCCGAAGCCAGTGTATCTCTGGTGAGCTCCAAGAAACTTGAGGCCAAGATCCTCGCACAATTGAGTTCCAAGACCGTTCACTGAGATTGCTCCAATCTCACGAACAAAGATCTCTCTGTCGAGAAGCTCTTCCAACTCTGAAACAAAACCTGAGAGGAGCAAGCGAGTCGCATTCTCATGTCCACGCGCAACATAAATCGCCGGGCAGTATGCAAAGTAGTCCCCTGGCAACAAAGGACGTTTTAGATGATCCGGTGTAAGCTCCGCTTCATCGAACAGTAGTTCAAAGAAACGTTCTTCGGGATCGGACTTTGGAAAAATCAAGCCAACGTGTCCAACGATTTTCGACCCAAGCATTACATAGGGTCCAGACAAAAGGCCCGATTTTTGTATGTCACGCCATACCGTATCAGCGGCTGAAAACCCACTGGGTAAGCCATCTCCATAGTCCACCTCCATGCATGCCACGGCTTCTGTTACCGCCGATGAGGAGCCACCGAATTCGTTAAGCACTTCCTGATTGTTTAACAAACGATAGGCAGACCCTGAATGCTGTGGTCGCCCGGCCTCCCAATCCGCCCGGCAAGCAACCACATCCTCTAAGCTCCAACCGAGCTTTTCTTGCAGTTGGTACTCAAGGTCACCACGAATATACGACAGCGAGCGCTCATATTTGCTAATGGCGTCAACACTTACGTTGAGTATCATCGCCAGTTCCTCTTGCGTCATACGGCCATGGCGACCGCTGCCAATTCGATGGGAACGTAGTTTCTGAGCAAAAAGAGACGTCCAATTTTTCATTTTGGTATTGGGAACTGCTGGGTTCAACAGCACCAGCATGCCAAAAGTCTTCGCCTTGCCCAAGCTTCTTACGGGTTTCTTACAGGTTTTTACGGTTGTGGTCCGTGGGTTTCGGCCATGGGCTCGGGCAGCGTGAGCATTGTCGACCTTTGTTAAGGAGAAAGACTATGCCCTACTGGACGATACCCTTTGCGTCACTTTTTGAAATGCTATGCTTTGCGGGGCCGCGTGGTCGGAAAGGTCATGGACGACGAGCAGAAGAGGCAAGAAAATAGAACTAATAGGCAGTCGATCATGAGATCGAGGCTCAGCAAAAACGTTCAGCTTGCAATGCCTTTGTGACCCGCATTGTTCGCAACACTAGAATTGCAAAGTTGGATATTAAAGGCCCGCTTAGGGCTGGTTGCGGTCAACCATACTAATAGTAGAGACTGGTGGTACATAGTTCCGCAGAGCAGTGCTGGCGAAATGCTTATCTGGGGCGCTTTGGTTCCTAGCAGGAGAGGAGCTTAGAAGAAGCACGCAATACTACGACGACAGTCGCCATAGACTTCTTATGTCAAATATTGGTTAAGGGCGGCAGGTACGCTGTACTAGCGGTCTGGGTCTGTATCGAGTTTGCCCCAGAGATCATCAACCATATCTGAGAAGCCATCATTCGAGGCCTCCTTGGGCAGTAGACCAGCTCTTCGCCGGCGTTCGACCTCGGCCATTAGTTCTTCCTCTGTGGCTGTCTCAACCACATCACATCGAAGAGCTTCAATCTCGTCCGCTGTCCACGACTCAAATTTGTCAGCGTAGAAGCCCAGGGAATACGGCTCGTCATCAGAAATCTGCTTGATCACAGCATTCCAATCTTCGCTTTGGTTCGATTCCTTCTCGACCCTCTCATCTAGTTCGCGAATGGACTCACGGATCAACGACAGCAGCTTTGCCTGAGCGCTTTCTTCACCAGCACCAGTCCCTGCAAGCCAAAGGTCTGCGATCTTGCGAACAAGCGACCAAACAGTTTGATTTCTAGGGTGGCCTTTAATCCGGCCGCCGAGACCTCTTTCTTGAATGCCAAACTGCTCGGCAGCACGCTCGTTCATCCGGATATTGTAGTCGGACACGTCCGCGAGTTCTGAATCGTTCTCGGCCACAGCTCGGGCGACCTCTTGATCACCAACATAGACAACTACCTTCAACATCCCGCTACCCCTTCCTTCGCCGGTTCATCACTCGGTCCAGGTGGCTGTAGTCCAGATCTCGCATGATCCTTTGCACTTGCTCTGGATCGACTTCGCGATCTTTTCCGGCAGTGCGGACGATGTGTCTTACATAGATCGCCAACGCGACAATGATCACGGCGGATAAGATCAAGCTGAAATGCTCGTCCCCCATCACTAAGTCTTCTTCCTTGGGTCTTCGATCTCGAGGTCGTCAAAAACGTTGCCACTGCCTTCAGTAATTTCGACATCTTCGTCGTCAGTCACTAAATTCCAGTTGTTCTCTTTGACCCACTCGTCCCGCCACTTTGGCGCATCCGGCGGACGTTTTGCAAAATCGGCGATTTGCTCGAAAATCATTTTGCGCAATGCTAGCCAGACTTCCGGCCCCTCTTTACGACGGGCTTGAAGTTCCGCAATCAAGTCATCCAGAGGAACATCCTGTAACGGGCGCCCGAAGATCTCATCTTCTAAAAAATTATCTGTCATTGCTCAACATCCTCGACACTGATCGTCAAGACTAAGATCTTGTTTGGTTTTACAGTGATCTCTTTTCCTTCAATCTCTCGAAGTTTGCCGTTCACCAAAGTCTCGCAGATTACGAAAATTGGGATTTCCTCTTCTGTAGTCTCGTCACTCATCTGGCTTACCCTTCGGATCAGGCACCTTTCGCGACCGGATCTCATCCGAGGTAATCGGCTTGGTAAGTTTTGCTCGACCGGCCGCAATTTCAGCCTCCCGAAGCCTAAGCAAACGCAAGGTTTGTTCATCCAGCTCAATGTCGTCATCATCGCCCATCAGACTTCTCCCGAGTACAGTGACAGTGAGAACAGAGCACTTGAGACCTGTCGGCTGTCCGAACGATGTCACCAACGTGGCCACACTCTTCACACGTCACACCGCATCGAAATTCCATCCAGTCAGCGTACTCCTGAATGAGATCGTGGTATCGACTGAAACCGATGGAAATCTGGCCATCCTGGCCTTTCTTAATATCCGAGATCTGAATAGTTCCAGGGTCCAGTGCCCTGAAATCCTGACTGAAGGAAAGCTTGTGGAGTGCTTGCGAAATCACGACGAGCCAGCCCTTTCCGACAGCAGGAACAAGAGATGCGCAATCCGGAGAAACGAGGTCTGGATAGTTTTCCACAATGTCCAGCCTCAGGCTGTCGGGCCAGGATTCTTCGGCGCCCTCAAATCGCCGCCGCAGAGCATCATTGTAGCACCAGCTGCAAAGCGTCGTCATAAACCCAAGGATGTTCTGGCGTTGGGCAGAATTGGAACAACCTTCACAGGTTTGCTCAATCTGATCGACACGCCATTGAATCTCTTCACTCGTAGCCTTTTTGCAGCCCGGGCCCTCATAGACGCGCAAGCCTCCCCATTTCTGTTTGATCTGAACGATGGGCGGGTGTTCATCACCAAACAGGTCGGGCTGCTCGTCGATCAACCTCTTCACTTTCTCAAGTGCAAGCGTAAGCTGCTCCGCCCACCCGGCACGATGCTCACCAAGCTGCTTGAAGACGCTTCCATGAATATCGTTCCAGTCGACAACACTGCTCATCACTGACCTCCGGGCCCGCGCCTCATTGAGATCGTGTAAAACCTCCGCCATAGCAGTCATCATACGGTCGACCACTTCGAGGTCATCACACTCGACATGCAGACCCTCGGTCGACCATGTTACGTCAGAGACGTGCGGAGCTGGGTAGTTGTGCGCCATCACCAACCGCATCTCCTCGCTGTACCAGACGTCAAAAGATCGGAGATCATCTGGCGCTCCATGGTCCTCGATCACACCTCGGACCTTTTCCCGGAATTCCTTCCAGCTCTTTTCGACATCATCCATCAGTCATATTCTCCAGAACTTGGTCTTGTTGAGATGGAAGACCCCTCTCGAGATCCGGCAAGCCGGACCAGCCTTCGGGTGTGCGTCCGAGGCTCTCCTCGACCGATTGTTTGATGTCTTTGAAATCAATTGCGTTCGTGACGTCGCCCGCCATGTCGGACACCTCCTGAGGATGGTAGGAGGCGTCGGAATCGAACCGACTCGTGCACTCTAATCTGGAGCAATTACAAGGATATAAGCCTCGCCCGCATACCAATGCTGCCTCCCGCGGATTTCGCGTGGGTTATCGACCTCAGGCCGATATTCGATGGCAGTGGATGCGTGTGTACGTCATGACCAGAAGCTGAACCAGTTAGGGCTACTGTGTCAAGTCGACGTGCGCGGCAGCCCGAGATTCACCGCGTAGTTCTGGGAACCTTCTAGCTTAGCGTGTGCCAAAAAGAATGAAGCATCCTATTTTGCGGGTCAGTACAGCGTCGAGTAGCTCTCAGTCAGCGAAACGATTCGATACCCTGTGACCCGGACTCGAACTCAGAAACTCCGTCGATAGTGCGCTCTGAACCGACGCGCTTATTTTGATCTGCGTCTGATGCGCTCCGTTCTGGAGAAATACAAAAGTCTTGATCTGACCAAACCTCAGCGGCAGCATTGACCTGCATCTTTCGAAAAATGGAGATCCCGGTTGCAAGACCTTGTAAGCCTCATTCCATTTAGCGTCTCGAGTCATTTGTGATGATACGTTCCTCACCTGAGCTGCTGGCGGTTTCGAGGCGTTGGTATGAAATACTCAGAACCAAGAAGAATACTGACGAGTTGCAGGATTTTCTGTCGAAAGCAGATGAACTACGGTTCGTTGGGACAGGAGAAGGTGAGTTTTGGAGCGGGCAAGCAGTTCGCGATGGGGTTAGCGGCTTTTTCGCGGAGATCCCGGCACCAGTCGTTTTCGAAGAAGTTGAAGCTGAGGCCTTCGAAAACGGAGAGACGGGATGGTCATCCTTCGTCCACAAGATTCAGTTTGTCGGCTTTGATGAAGCCGTCTTTTACCGCACCGTTCTGATTTTTGTCCTGGAGGGAGCAGCCTGGAAGATCATCAATCGCCACGCTTCAGTGCCAACTCCAAATATTGAACTCGTGGGTAAAGAGCAGCTGGCCATCCAAAAACTGGTTGATGCTGCGCGCGAAGATGGGCCCGAGCTGATCCAAACCGAAGGTTTGGCTTCAGTACTTTTCACTGATGTGGAGGGCAGCACAACGTTGGCGGAGGCGTTGGGCGATCAGCGTTGGTCGGTGCTGATCGAAAACCACTTCCAAGTCTTGGCGGCGATCATTGAAAAGTATCATGGCCAGTTCGTGAAATCCCTTGGAGACGGAACGTTGTCCGTCTTTCCGTCCGCGAAGGAAGCGCTAACGGCTGCTGTCAAGATTCAGAAGGCTATTGCATCGGCTTCCGAGGAGCCGTCTTTCGGTGTCCGGATTGGAATTCACACTGGTGATGTCGTGCAATCTCGTGGAGATTTTTTTGGCACTGTGGTCAACAAAGCTTCACGCATAACCACGGTTGGTGCGGCGGGCGAGATACTCGTTTCAGATGCGACTCGCGCCATGGTCGGAGGACGAACTGATTTCTCGTTTTTTGAAATAGAACCCAGACTCCTGAAAGGTCTACGCGGTCACCACGTCTTGTATCGGTTGGATTGGCAAGATTAAGTGTTGGGGGCGCCGTAACTCCGGCAAATCGCCTAGTCTCCTAGGGGAGCAGCACCGCCAGTTGTTTTGAGGTTCGCAGCACACCTTACATCGCCAGTAATTCCCGATGAATTGCGACCATCGCCCAGGTGTCGCGCGTGCAATACGCCACAAGATCAGCATATACCTTAGGGCTGCAAGCGCAGTGGGAGAATTGAATTTGATGTGTCCTTGAAGTGAATTAGACTACGAGCCAACTGTTCAGATAGCTCACTAAGAGGACATCATGGCAGCTCCTTTAGTCCAAAACTGGGAACTGACTGCCGCCGTTAAGGACATAGCCGATTGGCTGGTTCAACAGGGCTTGGAGAATGCGCCTGTGGAGCTCTGGCTTGAGGCATTCTGCCAACGTCTTGTTTCGGCAGGAATTCCACTTCAAAGAGCAAACATCACTGTTCGCGCTCATCATCCCGAGATTGGGACTGTCGCTTTTCGCTGGCACAGGGAAGGCGGTAATGAGCGAGAGAACTTTGTCCGAAGAACGGATGCGCCTGAGCAATACGTTCTAAGCCCGATTTACCATCTTTTGGCAAACAACGTTGAAGAGATCAGACAAGATCTGACAGTCGAAGAACCCGCGCTCAACTTTCCGATCTTCGACGAACTTCGCGAGCGCGGTGCAACTGACTACTTCGCTGTTAAACGGTTTTTCCTTATTCAGGACAATACTACGCCAGTCGATCCAATGCAGGCCGAGGAAGGTGCCATAATCTCATTGACAACCGACGCGAGCGGGGGCTTCACAAGCGAGCAACTTGATGGTTTGCGTCAACTGATATCTCCACTTTGCCTGACGCTGAAATGTGGGGCAAACCGGCTGATGGCTGAAGACATAACCGCCGCGTATCTGGGCAAAGACGCCAGTAGGCGCGTTCTTTCCGGGGACATCACCCGAGGTTCATCGGAAACTATTTCAGCGGTGATTTGGTATTTTGACCTGCAAGGATTTACCAAATTGTCAGAGGCGCTTCCGGGGGACTCAATCATAGAATTGCTAAACGACTACTTCGCGGAAGCTGTTGACGTAGTCGAACGCAATGGCGGTAACGTTTTGAAATTCATGGGAGATGGAATGCTTGCCATCTTCGATATCAATCAAGTTCCGGACGCTCGCCGCGTCGCAATTCACGCGGCCGTGGAGTTGCGAAATACCTTTGAGGAACTCAACCAACGACGGCAAGCTGATGGTTTGCCAACGACCGGCTTCACTCTCTCGTTGCACGCAGGCGATGTTCTTTACGGCAATATTGGCGGTAGGTCTCGCTTGGATTTCACAGTGGTCGGCCCAGCGGTAAATACAACTTCGCGCATTTTAGGCATGTGCAGCGCGCTTGATCAGAACATTGTGGTTTCCGATAAGGTGGCGGGTGACTTAGTGGGCTCCATTCCAAGTCTTGTTTCCCTGGGGCAATACAGATTGCGCGGTGTTGCTGAAAGACAGGAGCTGTTCACGATAGACTAACTGCCGCTATTTGGAAGCTGCCGCAATGGGGTGTTGACCTGCGTCAAAGCAAAGGTAGCCGGATTGCTACTAGGTTGGTTTGCACATGGAACAGAACTGTTGGATCAAGCACCCGCGAAGAGCGGCATTCTTGGTCATAGTGATTGCATTGTCAGGGTGCACGGGCAGGCACCACCAAGGCAATTGGCATGGCCACGGCTTAGAAGGTTGCTATGGACCTCACCACGACGTTGATCGCGAGGTCCATTGCCGAACGCTCGAGTGAACTTGAGCCATACGCGATGCAACTCACAAAACGTTTGGCGACCAGTGTTATTTGGATTGAGATTCAGATCTTGTATCGAAACTGCCCGTTTGATGCTCAGTCCGGTAACATTGAAAAATTTGGCCTTGGCACAATATCTTTGTAGTCCCATGAGGAAGCGGAGAAGAGACCAATGAAACGACGCGAATTTCTATTAGCGGGTACAGCAGCAGTGTTGGCTACTCCTTCCGTCGGACAAGAAGCCCCACTCATCAAAGTCTACAAGACTCCAACCTGCGGCTGTTGTGCCGCGTGGGTAGATCACCTGATTTCCGCAGGATTTCGTACCGATACGCTAGACGTAGGGCAGGAGCAGCTGTGGTCGCTTAAAGAACAAATGAAAATCTCAGATGAGCTTTCCAGTTGCCACACTGCATTTGTTGGGGGCTATTTTGTCGAAGGTCATGTCCCGGCAGAAGACATAAATCGACTTTTGTCTGAACATCCTGAAGGCCTCGGCCTGACAGTTCCAGGCATGCCGATGGGTTCACCGGGGATGGATTTTTCAGATGAACGAGAACCATATGAAACCTTGCTCGTTGGTCTGGATGGGACGACGAGTGTGTTTGCTCGGCACAGCTGAGAGATTGGATGAAGGGCAATCAGATTTCCCAGCTCCATGTCCAACATTAGTTTGCTCTGATTTCAAAACAATTCAGCTGCAACCGTTGTGTTTTTTCCACATGGCTGGGTCGTGGCCTTCAGGCACAGTAGAACACGGGTCGTTCGCATACCCTCTTAGAATGGTGTATTGCTGGATTTGATCAGCGCTCAACAGCGGTGTTGTTTGCAGGTGCCGGGACAGATGAACCAGTCGTAATTCGGCCCTGGCAGCTTCGGCCTCTTCAACAAGTTTGTTTAGCTCGACTAAGTCAAGCTGGTCACCGGCAAACGCTTCACCTAACGCCGCTTCGGCCTCAATGAACCGCTCACCTACGACGATTGCCTGTTCGCGCATTTCAGAATGGATCGCCTCAATTTTTTTCACCTGATCTTTCGAAAGTCCAAGTTCATCTTGCAATTCAAGCAAGTGTGCAGGGCCTGGTTTACCGTTAAGCTCCGCAGGTAAGGCAAAACCCCAACCTCCGCCACGCCGCAGCTCTTCTAAATCGGTCTCAGATAGGCTTTTGATGGTCCTGGATTGCAAACCAGCGTACGGCGTGGCTTCAGCGTCGTGAGTGTGACTTTGCGCGAGTGTTTCATGAGAGTAGTGGATCGTACAAAGCACTGTTGCGAACAGAAACCTAGGTAAAAACTTGATCATGAAGTCTCCTTGTGGGCTTACCCAAAATTCCTTCTTCGACATCGTATTTTAGCCCGGAGACTATTTTTTGCACTGTAATACCTGGAAGTGAGGTGGCTGTTTAGTAAATTCCGATCAATGCACGCCTTGTGGACGATGTCGTCGCGGTCTGGACTAGCGTGCTTCAGTATCAGGTCTCGCGCTTCACAGCGGTCTAATCCAAGACTTCTTTTAACACTTCACCGCTCGCACCATTAGGACGCGCCGTGCTCAATAATGCAGACAGTGTGGATGCGAGAGCAGTCGTGCAAACACGGCGTGCGACCCGTTGCGGTTTTAAGTTCGGTCCAGCAAAGATAATCGGCACATGTGTGTCACCGCGCCACGGTGATCCGTGGGTGGATGTGACGGACAGACCATCAAAGTCTGCGATGAACCAGCCGGGTTTGAAGACTACGTATATGTTCCCGGATCGGGTCGGATGATAGTTGTTGCGGATCAGGCGCATGATGTCTGTATCGGGCAGGAGGTTTGCTTCGATAGCCGTACTGGGGACGGCGAATGCCACATCGGGAAAGGATAGAAGCGCTTCTGCAATAGCTGACTCCAGCGTGGGTAAATCAATATCACTGCGAGCCAATACTTCGGGGGCGATATTGAGATAGGGGTGACTATAACCCTCAAGCAATTCCCCGGTGATCCCAAACCGCTCCTTAAGCTTGGCTATCTGTTCCGTCGGGTCCCAGGTGTCCGGAGCAACAAGGCCAGTTCGGATACCAACACTCTCCAAATAGCCCGGCGCATCGGTGGTGCCGTGGTCCGCCGATAGAACTATCAAAACGTTTTCCAGCCCAATCCGTTCGTCGATAAACGCGAATAGATTCATGAGAGTCTGATCGAGGCGGTATATCGTGTCCTCGGCTTCAAGACTGGAGGGGCCAAACACATGGTTGACGTAATCCACGGACGAGAAGCTAATCGCCAGATAATCCGTTACCGCATCTTGCCCGATATCCTCAGCATCAATCAATCGTTTGGCAAATTGCGCCGTCAGATCGTCGCCAGCGGGACTAAGCGTTAAAAAGGTCGTAAAGTAGGGATTTTCTAGCGGGTCAAACCCATTTTGCGTCGAAGAATAGCGATGAGGAAAGGTTATGCCGAACCCGGCGACATCCGTCTCCCATGGTTGGTTGTCGCGGTCGCCAAAGAGATAGGTTTCCTTTGGGTGCATCAACTCCCAAGAGGTTCCTTCAAAGGAGGCGCTCGGCGATGCGTCATTCCATGCGGAAACCCAATCCGGGTATTTGTCGTAGTAATAGGAGCTTGTGACAAAACGATTTGCGGCTTTTGAGAACCAGAAAGCTTTGCCGCTTTGTCCCGCCATCGTAATAGCCCCTCGATCTTTGATTGAAACTCCAAAGACCTTGGCCGCGCCAGCAGTGGAAGCGCTTAACTCGTCCGAAAGCGTCGTAACAAGCATAGCGCTTGGTGACCGCCCATCTGTGCCAGCTGCCGCCTGTGTTGGGTCAATTTCAATATCGTCATTGACGCCAGCGCCATCTCCAAGAAGCGGAGCGGTGCTGTCTTCAACGTTGTAGACAACGCGGTCCAAGGTTCTGTCGAACCAAATGTTTCCGATCATCCCGTGCACTGCCGGTGTTGCCCCGGTCGCCAATGTGGCGTGCCCGACAACCGTCTCTGTATTGGCATGGCAATGATGGGCGTCCAGATAGTGTACACCGTTTTTTAGTAAATACTTAAGGCCACCCTCCCCAAGATTCTCAAAGTAGCGTGTCGGCAGATCGCCCCGAAACGCGTCAACCGTCAGCTGCAAAACGAGACGAGGAGGTTCTTGCGCATACGCAGGAGCGATTGAAACCAACCACAAAGACAAACAAGCTCTCAGTGTTTTGGTCATAATGCTTCCTTTCGCTGTATTGCGCAGCAGGTTGGCGGCGACCGCAATTGCGCGTTAGAACAACCCGTTTCAATACCAAACTGATAACAAAAACGCTTCAAGTCTACTTCTTCCGACTTATCGCGAAAGAGCCTGCAACACCCAAACCGGTGTTCATACAGACAATTGCATGGCACTGAGGTGCCCGGATCGGTTTTGATCCAAAACAAGGCTTTGAGTCTTTTGAGACACTAGACTCTGCGCCAGAAACCCAGTTTCAGGTGAAAGCTATGACCAAAAACCTATCGGTTTTTCTTTTTTTGGCTGGTTTAGTAGTTGCTGGTGCGTTGCTGTATGTCGTTGTTGCTGAGGATGGCGATGAATTGCCGGTCGGATTTGTGCAAGGAAACGGGCGGGTTGAAGCGGAACAAGTCGAAATAGCACCAACTAATGCAGGTCGGGTTGCAAAGGTAACGGCAACAGAGGGCAGTATGGTTGCAGCCGGTCAAATCCTGGCCGAAATGGACATAGATGAGCTATCTGCCGCCCTGGACCGGGCTAGAGCCGAGGTAGCCTTGGCAAATCAGACAAGGGCCGAAGCAGAAGCGCTCGTTGTGCAACGCGAAAGCGAACAGCGCAGGGCCGAGCAAGAGCTTGATCGTGCCACGGCGTTGCTGGCAGGACAAAACATCTCCAAAACTATTTTTGAAGATCGCGATACCACTCATAAGGTTGCTACAGCAGTATTGGGCGCCGCCAAAGCCCGAGTTGCAACCGCGGAAAGCCGTATTGCTGCCGCTGAGGCGGAAGCCCGCAGGATTGAGGCACAGATTGAAGACAGCGCTCTAGTGGCACCTTTGCCCGGACGCGTGCTTTACCGGCTTGCAGAACCCGGAGAGGTGGTTGGCGCGGGCGAACCAATCCTGACTATTCTTGGCCTTGAGAACGTTTACATGGAAGTTTTTCTTCCCGCGCGTGAAGCTGGACTTTTGCCCATTGGAGCTGAGGCTCGCATCGTGCTCGACGCTTTGCCGGAATATGCGATACCTGCATACGTGAGCTTTGTTTCTCCCGAGGCACAATTCACCCCCAAACAGGTCGAAACCCTGGATGAACGAGAGCAACTGGTTTTTCGCGTTCGCGTCCGTATCCCAATAGACTTGGTTGAAAGTCGGATTGAGCACGTCAAAACCGGTCTGCGCGGTGTCGCAGTGATCCGGCTGAACCCAGCCGCTGCTTGGCCTGAGGCGCTTGAACAACGCATCCCAGAAGAGCTGTTCGAATGAGAGTAGAGGATGACGCTTACGATATTCACATTTCAGGTGTCACGCACCGCTATCGCAAGCATGTTGCGTTGGATTCTGTTTCGTTGGAACTGCCAGGCGGCCAGCTTGTTGGCTTTATCGGGCCGGATGGGGTGGGAAAGTCTACACTGCTTGGTTTGATCACCGGCGCAAAGAAACTGCAATCCGGCGATATCGACGTTTTAGGCGGCCCGATTGGCGATTCTGGCCATCGACACAGCATTTGCCCAGCCATCGCTTTCATGCCGCAAGGGTTGGGTCGAAACCTGTATCCGGAGCTGTCTGTACGCGAGAACCTCGAGTTCTTCTCAGGTCTCTTTGCTCAAGGGCATTCAGAGCGGGACGAACGTATCGCAGCGCTATTGGCTGCGACAGGGCTTGCGCAGTTTGAAGACCGTCTGATGGGCAAGCTCTCGGGTGGGATGAAGCAAAAACTAGGTCTTTGCTGTGCGTTAATCCATGACCCCAAACTTTTGGTTTTGGATGAGCCAACTACCGGGGTCGACCCGTTGTCGCGTCGGCAGTTCTGGGCTTTGATTGATGCAATCCGAGCAAAAAGCCCTGAACTGTCGGTATTGGTTTCAACGGCGTACATGGAAGAAGCCGACGGTTTTGACCGGATTGTCGCGATGGACGCGGGTCAAGTCATCTTTCATGGGAAGCCAGCCGAATTGAAAGGGAGTGATGTAGACCTCGAAAATGCATATCGGCGTCTGAGAGCACGGGAGTTGCCTGTCGAACCGGCGGGGAAAAACAAAATGAATGGGAAGATTGAAGCAAGCCCAGTGATAGTTGCGCGTGGACTGACACGACGCTTTGGTGATTTCACGGCCGTAGACAACGTCGACTTCACAATCAATCGTGGAGAGATTTTCGGGTTTCTAGGATCAAACGGTTGCGGCAAGTCCACGACAATGAAGATGCTGACTGGCTTGTTACCTTCCAGCTCAGGTGAAGCACTGCTGTTTGGCAACCCTGTCGATGCATATGACCGAAAAATGAGGCGTGAAATAGGCTACATGAGCCAGGCCTTTTCCTTGTATGGCGAGTTGTCGGTCCATCAGAACCTACAATTGCATGCGCGGATATTTACAATTACCGACCGAGAACAACGTATTTCGGAACTCACTGAGCGCTTTGGGCTCGAGGAGCACCTTCATACGTTGGCGACGGCACTGCCCCTGGGGATCAAACAGCGACTGTCGCTAGCCGTAGCTGTGATCCACCGTCCGAGAGTGCTAATACTCGACGAACCAACATCCGGTGTGGATCCAGAGGCACGCGATTCCTTCTGGGACTTGTTGATTGAGCTGTCGCGAAATGAGTCGGTAACGATCTTTGTTTCCACTCATTTCATGGGTGAGGCGGAACGCTGTGATCGCGTTTCTTTTATGCATGCTGGTAGAGTTCTAGCCGAAGGTACTCCGGCTGACCTGATCGCTGTTGAAGGGGCGGAAAACCTAGAAGACGCCTTCATTTCGATATTGGAAGCAGCAGAAAAACCAGTCTCTGTAGTCGCGCCAGAGGTGGGCTTTAGGACCAAATCCCACGCCGGGGGAGGAGCGTTTTCTCGTGTATTGGTATATGCGCGGCGCGAAACCGTTGAAGTAGCTCGCGACCCGGTGCGTCTGGCTTTCGCGTTTCTGGGTTCTGCTATTCTAATGTTAGTTTTTTGCTTTGGAATTACGCTGGATATCGATGAGCTTGAATTCGCTGTACTTGACCTTTCTCAGGGGCCGGAGAGTCGTGCTTATTCGGCTGAATTCGTCGGATCGTCCTACTTTAAAGCCACATCGCCGCTGCAAAGCGCCAGCGAAGGGCGCGACCGTCTAGTGGCAGGTGAGGTCTCTCTGGTTGTTGAGTTGCCACCTGACTTTGACCGAAAGATGAGTACGGGTGAACCGACCCAGATACTTGCGACTGTAGACGGTGCTATCCCATTTAAGGGTGAGACGGTTGAAGGCTATGTTTCCGGACTGCACCAATCATTTCTCGCGGAATATGCCGTTAACAACGGCAAAAGCCAGATAGATATCGCCAGGATCGAACCCCGGTTTCGCTACAATCAAAGCTTTGAAAGCATCGCCGCAATGGCTCCGGCAATGCCTGCTATCCTACTGATTATGCTGCCAGCTGTTTTGACTGCCGTAAGCGTAGCAAAGGAACGAGAGCTGGGGTCAGTTGTCAATTTCTACGTGACACCAACCACGCGGCTTGAATTTCTAGTCGGCAAACAAATTCCGTACATTTTGATTGCCTACGCAAACTTTCTGCTTTTGGCCGGAATGACCGTTCTTCTTTTCGGGGTGCCGTTAAAAGGAAATCCTTTCCCCTTGGCTCTTGGTGCCCTTCTTTACGTTTGGGCAACGACATCCTACGGGCTGTTGATCGCTACAATGACATCCAGTCAGGTGGCCGCAACATTTGCAACTGCCATCGCCTCAGTTGTCCCAACAATCCAGTTCTCAGGTCTGTTGCAACCTGTTTCAACGCTCGAAGGAGGCGCACAAGTGGTGGGCTCTCTTTGGCCTTCCTCATATTTCCTACACCTGAACGTTGGTGCCTTCACTAAAGGTTTGGGTTGGGAAGCCCTTGCGCCAGACATTCTGGCCCTCGCCTGCTTCGGACCCGTTCTGACACTGATCGCAGTCCTATGCCTTCGGGCGCAGGAGAAGTGAATGCAGCGCTTCTACTGCATATTCTGGCTGGGCTTGAAGGAAGTGATGAGCCTGCGCCGTGATTGGGTGATGATGGCATTGTTGGTTTGGTCTTTCACGCTGGCCCCGATCATGGAAGCAACGGGAGTGGCAAGTTCTGTAAACAACGCCTCGATAGCGTTCGCGGATGAAGACGACTCGCCACTTTCTCGAGCACTTGCCACAGCGTTTTTCCCACCAGAGTTCCAACCGGTCGTCCAAATCGAACCCGGAAAAGGACCTGCGTACATGGATGCTGGGCGTTTTATTTTCGTTGTGGCTGTGCCCCCCGGATTCGAAAAGGATTTGCGCGCAGGGCGCAGTCCGGAGATTCAAGTTCTTATTGACGCAACCGCTATGGAACAGGCCGGTATTGGTGCAAACTACATCACCAGTATCTTGAGCGCTGAAATACATCGCTATGCAATTGGTATCGATCTAGTAGATGCTCCCTCAATCAGTGTCATTCTAAGAAGCGCCTTCAACCCAAACAGAGACACCGTACGTTTTGCTGGTATCGTTGCTTTGATCGGCCAGATCATGTGGCTCACAACTATATTGACCGGAGCGGCAATGATTAGAGAGCGAGAGCACGGGACCATTGAACATCTCCTTGCCATGCCGCTTGCTCCATTTGACATTGCCATTGCCAAAATTTGGGCGAATGCAGCAGTGGTTTTGGTCGCCGCTGGTCTTTCACTAACCTTTGTGATGCAGGGTTCTTTGGGCATCAGTATCGCTGGATCCAAGATGTTGTTTTTGGTTGGCACGGCGTTGTTTCTTTTTACTGCGACGGCGCTTGGGGTGTTTCTGGCAACCATTGCACGCTCTATGGCGCAGTTCGCGCTTCTGGTCATGTTGATTGTGCTGCCAATGCTAATGCTGTCAGGTGGAGAGACCCCAATTGAAGGGCAGCCGGCGTGGTTGCAGGCAGGTACTTTGGTTCTGCCGTCACGCCATTACATGTCAGCAAGTCAGGCTATTGTTTTCAAAGGCGCTGGTATTGAGACTGTCTGGCCGGAATTCGTTTGGATGACGTTGTTGGGAATTGCTTTGTTACTAATGAGCCTACGGCTTTTTCGGCGTTCTCTTGCTCAGATCAGCTAGCGCTCCAATCTGTTGGCTGTGACAGATTGGAGCGCTATCTGATCTGCCTCAGAAAACAGTTTGGAAATCTGCTCGGCAGAGGTCAGGGCATCAGCGATTGTCTAAGCGTTAGCTTCACTATCTATAGTCATATTCGCATTATATCGCCGACGGCTGGATTGCAGTGCAATCGAGGTTTTAAAGGGCCATAGTCGCAAACTCAAAGGGTTGTATTGAAATTGCCGATTCCTTCTGCATCAAACGGGCAAGTCCAAAGCGTTCAAGCGACAAAAATCTCCGCCCGTTTCCGCACCCCAA
This sequence comes from Ruegeria sp. AL11, assembly GCF_056540865.1. Classification (NCBI taxonomy): domain Bacteria; kingdom Pseudomonadati; phylum Pseudomonadota; class Alphaproteobacteria; order Rhodobacterales; family Roseobacteraceae; genus Ruegeria; species Ruegeria sp. AL11. The sequence goes on along the minus strand of NZ_JBQFXO010000002.1, from coordinate 102,047 downwards.
CCGGTACTAGCCGTTCGATAGCAATTTAGAGCGACGAGATGGCCTTGATCACTGCTTCTCGGCTCTGAACAGCGCCGGTTTGTAGATACTCCATTGCTTTGAGAGCAGCTTCATGGGCTTGGACAGATGACCCGCCAACGCAATCTTCTACTACACGGCAGAAGTAGTCTGATTGGTGGCCATCGACGAATGTGTAGTGCAAACAAACATCTGTCAGCCCGCCGCACAACAAAAGTGTGTCTACCTTTAAACCTCGCAGCAGGATTTCGAAATCGGTGCCAAAAAATGCAGAATACCGTCGCTTCGGTACGATGTAGTCACCTTTGCGATATCCCATCTCATCTTTTGCAGCTTCCGTTCTTGGATCACCTTCGAGACAGTTTATGTCTTCGTCACCATCCAGTTCACGGCCGAAGTCTATCCTATCGGGACGATGCACTTCTTGGATGAAAATGACGGGCACTTTGTTCTCATGCGCGGCGTCAACCAAGTCACGCGCAGCGATCATGCGCTGTTTGTAGCCCGGCATGTTGTCGATGGAGCGTACTTCGCTGTCATCAATAAACGTGCTTTTTTGAGTGTCGATTACGATTAGGGCAGGTCTACCCTCGATCAGTTTCCTGGCTTGTTTGGTTTTAGTTGTCATGTTCGACCTCTAATTTGCCAGGTCGTCCTGAAAATAACGCCCTTGCTTGGCCGGGTCGTCCCAGCGGGCAGATCAAACTTGGCTAATTGTGCAACTGATTACGGTCAAGGGTGTGCTGCGTTGTTGTGGAATGAAAAGCATGTGTTCGTGCCTAGGGCAACATTGCCCGCAAAGCCGCCGCTAGGGGTAGGTGCAGAGAGTGTCTGCGCCGAGCGCAGATTGAGCAATGGTGCGAACAAAACCGTCGGCGGCTATACAACTTGACCCATCGTTCATAGTGTAAATGCATGAGCCGAATTCGAAACGCCCAACCCTCTGATGCAATTCGATGCTTTGAGATCGAGACTGATGCCTATGAAGGCGGCGAAGCGGCTACCCTCGAAAAGATAGCAAAGAGAATCGAGGTCTATCCCGATGGTTTCCTTGTTCTTGAGGTCGAAGGCGAGGTCGTCGGCTTTGTAAATTGTGGATGTGCATACGACGTCGAAATGTCTGATGAGGAATTCAAAGAGCTTGTAGGGCATGACCCCGACGCGCCAAATGTCGTTATTATGTCTGTCGTCGTGGATCCGGAGCATCAAGGAAAAGGCCTATCGCGGGCATTGATGACTGAATTCGTCGGCCGTATGAGAAAAATGGGCAAATCCGCGATCTACCTTATGTGCAAAGAGCATCACGTCCCGCTTTATCAGAGATTTGGGTACAAGTATCTTCGCCCATCAACCTCTGATCATGGAGGAATGACTTGGCACGAAATGTCCATGCATCTTTGAACTGTTCTTTGGTTGAGCCTCGGTGAGTGGACATTCAAGGCCGACCGAGCAGCGCTACATTGAAAGGGATCTGCCGCGACCTCTCAATTGAGTTGTGTTGTTCGGTTTTGAGTTGAACTTAACTAGACAGAATGTACTTTTGATTGAGTTTTGATGCGTTAAAGCTGATCGAATTACTCTACAACAATCGAAGTTTGAGCGTGTATAGTGAACCGTGCAAACTTATGGGCAAATCGTGCAAACTTATGCGCAAATGCTGCGCAAAATTATGGGCGAAGCCCCCCAGATTTTCTGAATAAAATCAGTGTTAGGAATGCAGCGTTATGCGCGCACCTACAAACTTTTAGGATTACGCAAAATCGTTCGAGAACGTACTATGGCAAGCGTTGTTAGCTTTGGTAGTAGCCATGACTGACACTAACGCAATCTTGCAAAAGGAATGCCCTAGACTTCGCTTAAAATTTCCCACCTAGCTGCACCCCAACGTCGAGTGCGGGCGTAAACAGGCATTCGCTGCGCTTGGCGCCAATGACAGCATTGCGTACAAAGCCGCCGTTTACATTTCTAATCGAAGAAGACTTAAAACATAGGGGAAAACGATCAGACTATCGTGTGCCCACGATTTCCACAGAAGCGTCACCGATCAGATCCTGAAGTTCTACAGTCGATCGTCTACTGGAACGTTTGCTTGTCCGGATTGCTTCACCAGATATTCGAACGACTTCTGGCGAAGCAGCGAATTTTGAGTGGCTGGTGCTCTTGGAATCTCTTACTTGGCTTAGATCGATAACGGTTACTCCGGACTTCGCGAGTTCCGCTGCATCTGTTGCGCCAACGCGATCTACTCCACCAGAAACGAATTTTGAGAAGTTTAGAATCTTATCGTCTGACGACACGAGGACAAAGATCTTTTGATTGTCGTGTTTTATTTTGGAAAGCTGGTTCTCAAAAACGGCCAAGTCTATATCCGGCGCCGCTAAAATAATGTTTCGCACTCTTTTTCGAGGATTGAATTCTCCGGCCAACTCCGCTTGCGAGATTGCTTCCATTGTAAGAAACGCTCCCATTGAGAATGCAAGAATATCGAATTGCTGAGCTTTTGATCGCGTAACTATTTCACCAGCTTTCAAGAAGTCCGATCTAGCAGCAAGCGCACTGTTGATATCGTAAACATACTTGAGGGTTTCTGCCGCAGAAGCCCAAGACATTAACACCGGAACCCCATCGTACTCGGTATCCTCAACAAATTGTGCCAATCTAAGAATGGCGTCACTTAGGGTCGTATTGTAGCCGTGAACAAAAAATAGGACGTTTCGCTCCGAAGCACCAAGTGCAAGAAGTTGTTTGTCAATGCCCGAAACAAAAGCGTTTTCCGATGCATAAACCTTTGGGTCGATGATAGTGAAATGCTTCGAAGGGTTGGGGGGGAGAGCGTTGGTTCTTTCTATTTTTCCAACTTTGTGAATTGGCGGAATGGTGACTACCACCGAAGCTAGTCCAAGTGTATCGCTGCGGTCGCCCGAATAAAAAACACCCTCTGCTCCGGACGCCTGTCGCGTTGTGGCAATAAAGACTGTCTGGCGTTTGGCCTCAACTACATCTGACGCAGGATATTGGGGATTTTCGACGCCTACGAGTTCTGGAGGTCGAATGCATGAAGTTACGCTTAGAACTACTACTAAAAAAAAGAAGCGTAGCCCTAGCGTTTTAGTTAGACCTGAAATCCCATTCCAAAGAGGCTTCATTTTCAAATGTTCATGCAACATGACTAGATCAATATTTTTTAGCATGCTGCTTGTCTGTCAACAGACTAGCGATAACGGCCCTCTTTTTGATCCGAGTAGTGATTTCTGTACAAACGTTTTGACTTCACTCTCCATCAATTCATGCTGCTTCAGCGATTGGTGGCTTGGGAGGGTCAAATTGCAGAAGAGTGGTTCTTTGGCCAATGAACATATTGGGCCGATGGCTCATGTTAGCAGGTAGGCCGAACTAAAAACGTTCAATCCGCCAAAGATCGTAAGCCTCAAAGAACCAGGGTTTTGCGTACGTTCAAATTATGGTCATTCTGTTTCTGACGACCGCGCCCACAAATTGATATCTTCTTCCGAACTGATTTCATCGATCTTTTTGAGCTCGTCAGCACTGAAGTCGAGATTATCAACGACGCCTGCGCAATCTATGATCTGTTCCGGCCGGGACGCACCAATCAGAGCGGTCGTCACCCGTCCACCTCTGAGTACCCAGGCCAGCGCCATTTGCGCCAGAGTCTGCCCACGTGCCTGGGCCATATCATTTAACGCCCGGACACTTGCCAGCGACCGCGCGTTGATCATGCCATCAAGCAATGACTTCCCTTGCGTGGCACGGCTGCCACTCGGAATATCGGTCAGATATTTGGAAGTCAGAATGCCTTGTGCCAGCGGCGTGAACGCAATCGACCCAACCCCAAGATCATCCAGACTATCGAGCAAACCGTCCCGCTCCACCCACCGATTGAGCAGATTGTAAGAAGGCTGGTGAATCAGACAAGGTGTCCCAAGGTCGTTGAGAATTTTCACCGCCTCGCGCGTGCGTTGGGAGTTGTAGCTCGAGATACCTACGTAGAGCGCGCGGCCCGATCGTACGATATGATCCAACGCGCCCATCGTCTCTTCGAGCGGGGTGTCGGGGTCAAAGCGGTGGGAATAAAAGATGTCTACGTAATCAAGCCCCATGCGCGCAAGTGATTGGTCACAGGACGCTATCATGTACTTGCGCGACCCCCACTCTCCGTAGGGTCCCGGCCACATGTCGTAGCCTGCTTTGGAGGAAATGATCAGCTCATCCCTGTAATCCGCGAAGTCCGTTTTGAGGATCTGGCCAAATGCTTCTTCGGCTGAACCGGGCGGTGGACCGTAGTTGTTCGCCAGATCAAAGTGAGTGATCCCATGATCAAACGCAGTTCGACACATGGCGCGCTTATTTTCGTGCGTCGAGTCCGCTCCAAAATTGTGCCACAGCCCTAGGCTGACAACAGGAAGCTTCACTCCGGATCGCCCACATCGACGATACGCCATCCGCTCATATCGGTCCGGCTCCGGAGTGTAGGGAATTGGTTTTGGCTTTGGCGGTCTTTGAGCTTTGGTCATGCGCACATAATCAATGGATTGTTGGGCCTGTCAAACGGATCACCTCCAGCAAGATCGACGCGAGCTCATTTTCGTCCTGGTGGTTAGCCTTGCTCCATGTGTGAAAGATTTCACGATCCGATAATTCGCATTCATCGCCAACTCTCCAACGCAGCGGATGTCTCCTATGGTGAACCACACCGCAGCGAAGAGCAAAACAAACGGGAAGGTTTTGAGGCGTAAATCGGAAGTTGCGGGTCTTTTGCTTACACACCGGCGGCATGGACCGCGATGGTCATCTTACTTTTCGAACTGCTAACGGGCATGGTTTGCGGAATATTTGCCTTCAAAAGCGATCGGTTTCTCAACAAGAGCGAACTACTGAAACCGTCCTCCACACGTGAATTCTAGTTTGAACTGTGACGTCAACGCTCAGCTATGAAGGACAGCCCAGACACGAGTTGTTTCAACCCAATCGCCGCACCGGCGAATATGGCAGCGAATGTTACAGGCGCGCTGTAGGCCAAAAGTGAGAAGGCAGATATACCTTGTCCGACGCTGCAACCGACCGCGATGATCGCGCCTGGCCCCATGATCGCCGCGCCGAGCATCTGACGCTTGAGTTCACGTGGATCCTCGCATGCTTCCCATCTGAAATGACCTTTCGACCAGGACCCCAAAAATGCGCCAATGAGAACGCCGGAGACTGATCCTACCGCAAAGGACAAAGTGTTTCCGGAGGCTGTCATTAGGTAGAATATTGTGTCGCCAAGGGGCGCAGCGAAGGTATGGGTTTGAACTGGCTCACCGTCGAAACCGTGCGTCGCCACCCAATTCGTACCGAGCCACCCAGATACGATCGCCAGTCCAACTACAGATCCCCAGAACACCTGTGCGGGAGTTCGGCGGAAACGCTGGTTTGCCAAGGCGAAAATCACCAATGCAACGCCAATAACGGAGCCAATGAGCCAAGCTGGGATAGAGGTCAGTTGTTCGGCAAGGAAGCTGATGCTTTGGGGGCCACTAAGACCCATCTCCTCGGGGAAGACCCAAACGCGCAAATAGGCCAGGGGCCCGGACATGACAACGTAAGCAGATAGACCCATGATCAATACTATGACGAATGATCGAAGGTCGCCGCCCCCAAGCCTTGCCAGCGCGCCATAGCCGCAATTCCCGCTGATGGCCATTCCGTAACCGAACATGAGGCCACCTACGATCGACCCAAGTGGGTTCCAGGTCTGTGCAAGATACCTTGTTTCAACAGGCTCCAGCCACCCGAAAGCCATAGCCAAGTGGCTGCCGACAATTGCTACGCCGATCGCAATTGCCCACATGCGCAGCCGCCGGTCATCATCTGCGTAAAGGTAGTCTTCAATTGCACCCAGCGTGCAAAAACGGCCAATGCGTGCGGCCAAGCCCAACACAATGCCACCGATCAAACCGATCAGGGCGACGGTGTTGGCGTCTCCCAATGTTTCAAACATTGCCAGTCTCCTCCCAAAGCTGGCGGGTATTTTTGGCGGCTTCTACTTTTCCCTGCAGAATAGATCGTAGACGACTTCCAGAATCTGTGTCGATCGATCATCCGCCAATCTGTAATAGATCGTTTTCCCCTCGCGTCGCGTTTTGACCAAGCCCTCGAAGCGTAAGCGAGATAGTTGCTGAGACACGGCGGCCTGGCGTGCCGAGAGCATTTCTTCCATCTGCGTGACAGATTTTTCACCCGAAGACAGGTAGCACAAGATCATCAAGCGCCCTTCATGGCTGATTGCCTTGAGGAAATTTGACGCCGTCTGAGCATTTTCCATCATTCTGTCCAGGTCTTCGGCGCACATGTCCTTGGAGAACACAGGCAGTTTCGAAGATTTGTCCAACAAGATCGCCTCGCTTTCATAGCTTCACGCATTCGAAACAGTTTATTTTATTGGCCACGTTTTATCCAGAGGTCTCAATCGGAACCCCAGCGTCACGCAGCAAAACGCCCAGCAACCCCCAGAAAAAGTCTTCGCCGGGATAGCCTTCGATCCGTCCAACCTCTTGACCATTGTCCAGCAGAACAAAGGTCGGCGTGTAGTAGAGAGGCCGCTCCAACGCGATGCCTTCAGGCATAGCTGCGTGGATATCGATGCGTTGAAGCGGCGCCGCATGTCCTTCGGACGTCTTGGGATAGATCTCCGCGATTTCGGTGTCCCAACGTGCGCACCACATACATCCATCTTCTTCGGCCATAAGAAGCGTCATTTCTGCCCGTGAAATCACCGGAGAAACGAGCAACGTGATTGCAAGCAAAAGCAGAAATAGGTGGCGCATCTTAAGCTCCGATTGACCGCAGCGGCATATCTTTACTATTTTGAATATGTGAATGATAACGTGCCAGGACAGGTTTGACCATGCTCGACATTACATTTGCAGGAGCTTTGGTCGCAGGACTGTTGTCTTTCCTGTCGCCCTGCATCCTACCTATCGTGCCGTTTTATCTTAGCTATCTGGCAGGCGTCGGGATTGATCAGATATCTGCGGGCTCAACACTTTCCGCCGGTGTTCGTCGCAGGGCAACGCTTTCTGCGATAGCATTTGCAGCTGGGATCATAACGATTTTCATGGCGCTAGGGGCGACAGCTTCGATCTTCGGGCAGCTGGTCCGAGAGTATTTCGACATCCTGCGCTGGATTGCAGCGGCCATCATCATTGCGATGGGGCTGCATTTCCTGGGGGTCATTCGCATCGGGTTCCTGTATCGCCAATTTCGTGCGGACGTCGGTGAGACATCAAATGTAAGCCTTGTTGGGGCATATGTTCTTGGATTGGCATTTGCTTTTGGCTGGACACCCTGTGTTGGGCCTGTGCTCGCTGCGATCCTGTTTACAGCGGCCGGAACCGAGACGGCTTGGCGTGGAGCGGTGCTTCTATTCGTCTACGGGGTTGGAATGACCGCACCGTTTGTTCTGGCGGCCTTTCTGGTCCGCCCTTTCATGCAATGGATGGCGCAGTTCAGAAAGCACTTGCCCCTCATCGAAAAGGCCATGGGTGGCTTTCTGGTGCTCTTCGGCATCCTCATCGCAACCAATTCCATCAACTACATCGCACAATGGATGCTCGACCATATGCCTTGGCTCGCAGCCATTGGATAATCCGGGAGGAAGACATGAAACGAGTTTTGTCAGTATTGATCGCGTGTCTGATCGGCGGGACAGTTTCCGCCGCTGAGCTGGGCGACGACGGTTTGCATAAAACACAGTGGATGCGCGACACGTTCAAAGACCTCCGAGAGGATCTTGAAGAGGCCTCAAGCGAGGACAAGCGGTTGGTTTTATTTATTGAGCAACAAGGCTGCATCTACTGCAAAAAAATGCATGAAGAGGTGTTCCCCCAGCCTGACCTTGCAGCGTTCATCGAAGAGAATTTCTTTGTCGTCCAACTGGATCTGCATGGCAGCACCACCGCTACCGACTTTGACGGGGAAGAAAATGAGCAAAGAGCGCTGATGCGAAAATGGGGGATTCTGTTTACCCCGACGCTTGTTTTTCTGCCGGAAGAGGTGCCGGAGGGCGCGACAGCCATCGATGCTGCGGTCGCTGTTATGCCCGGAGCGTTCTCAAAGGGAACAACCTTAGACCTTTTCACCTGGGTCGATGAAAAGCGATATGAGCTTGATAACGGTGAAGATTTCCAACGGTATCATGCGCGGCGCATTCAAGAGCGAAACAATATTTCTCAAGATTGAGCGCTGCCGTTATAAATAAAAAAATTCATTATTATGAATTTAATGTTGCGACAAGCGGTACTCGTCGACTACGGTACACAGAGGCTTTGGGTCGCAAGGCGCCGTCGGCGCGTTAGCAAATGGGAGGGATCATGAAGCTGAGACTCTTAACATTGGTCTGCGCAATGACGGGCGTTGCTGCATATGCGGCAGATACAGACCCGCAGGACGTAACCTATGACGACTATGGTGCCATTGAGGCTTCGTTGACCGGTGCCGCTGGCGACGCGGCCAATGGCGCGCTCATCGTTGGCGACAAGTCAAAAGGCAACTGCGTTGCGTGCCACGCGGTCACGGTTTTGGCGGACATCCCGTTCCACGGTGAAGTCGGTCCAATGCTGGATGGTGCCGGTGATCGTTGGACCGAAGCAGAGCTTCGCGGGTTGGTCGCAAACGCAAAGATGACATTCGAAGGCACGGTGATGCCAGCTTTCTACAAGGATGACGGCTATATCCGCCCGGGCGACGCCTATACCGGAAAAGCGCCAACCGCGCCTTTGACGTCGATCCTGACAGCGCAGGAAATCGAGGACGTGGTCGCGTTTCTTGCGACCCTGAAAGAGGAATAGTCGCGCTTTTAGGCGTGTATTCACGAAGTTTCAAAGGAGATTGAAAATGGAACTCTCTCGCCGCGAGACACTGGCCCTAGGGCTGGGCGCCGCGTTCCTGACAATTATGCCGCTTCGGGCAAATGCAGCTGCTGAAGATGCCATCGCGGCATTTACAGGCGGTGCAGATGTGGCTGACGGCGGTGTTACATTGACCGCACCGGAAATCGCAGAAAACGGCAACACCGTACCAATCGAAGTCAGTGCTCCGGGCGCAGCTGCAATTCTTATCGTGGCTGCAGGTAACCCCGAACCGGGCGTTGCAACTTTCAATTTCGGTCCATTGGCTGCTGAACAAGCCGCATCAACCCGTATTCGTCTTGCCGGAACGCAGGATGTCATTGCCGTGGCGAAGATGGCAGATGGCAGCTTTTCCAAAGCGTCCGCGACCGTAAAAGTGACAATCGGCGGCTGCGGCGGCTGATCGCCACGCGCCCTGAAGAACAGGAGACTAACCAATGGCATCCGGTGTAAAACCCCGCGTCAAGGTTCCAAAGACAGCCGCTGCTGGAGAAACCGTTACGATCAAGACATTGATCAGCCACAAGATGGAAAGCGGCCAGCGCAAGGACAAAGAAGGCAACGTCATCCCGCGTTCGATCATCAACCGTTTCACCTGCGAGTTTAACGGAGAAATGGTGGTTGATGTGACGATGGAGCCGGCGATTTCGACCAACCCGTACTTCCAGTTCGAAGCGACTGTGCCCGAGGCCGGTGAGTTTGTCTTCACCTGGTACGATGATGACGGCTCTGTCTACGATGAGAAGAAAACGATCGAGATCGCCTGACGGCTCGACGACTAAGGCAGATCAGCGCGGGTCCGAGGAATTGGCGCTGATCCACCAAGGGAGGAACGCAATGAATACCAAGGCAATTACGGCGATCGCGGCAATTCTGGTTGTCCCGGCTGCAGCGATGGCTGGACCGGACGAAGACAATCTCACGATCAATGATGAGCTGGACATGACCTCGGTCACTGAAGCTCCGGCACATCTGGAAAATTTGGACACGATCTATTCGGGTTGGCATTTCCGCACGGATGAAACGCAAGCGCTTCAAATTGATGACTTCGACAATCCTGCAATGATCTTCGTCGATCAGGCCGCCGATCTCTTCGAGACCGTTGATGGTGCCGCTGGCGAGAGCTGCGCCTCATGCCACGATGGGGTGGAAAGCTTCAAGGGATTGCAGGCGTCCATGCCGAAGGTGGATGCCGAAACCGGCAAGCTGGTCGTCATGGAAGATCTGATCAACAAGTGTCGTACGGACCGCATGGAAGCGGATGCCTGGAAATGGTCCGGGGGCGATATGCAAGGCATGGTCGCTTTGATCGGTCTGCAGTCACGTGGGTTGCCAATGAATGTCGCAATTGATGGCGATGCTGCCCCGTACTGGGAGCAGGGTAAGGAGATGTATTATACCCGCTATGGTCAGTTGGAGTTGAGCTGTGCCAATTGTCATGAAGACAACTGGGGCAACATGATCCGTGCTGACCACCTGAGCCAAGGTATGATCAACGGGTTCCCGACTTATCGTCTGAAACAGGCCAAGCTGATCTCGCGCCACAATCGTTTCCGCGGCTGTATTCGCGATACGCGGGCGGAAACTTTTGCGGAAGGATCGGACGAGTTTCGCGCGCTTGAGCTCTACGTGGCCTCACGTGGCAACGGGCTTTCAGTCGAAACTCCTGCAGTACGCCAATAACGAACGAGCCGCGCGGGCGTTGTCCTGCGCGGGTTTTTCATGCATATAACATTCACACATTTATATGTGTCATAGGAAAGCTGATAGATGATTTCTCGACGTGACTTCTTGCAGGTTTCAATGGCAGCCTCGGCTCTGTACGGGGCGTCCGGGTTTGGCAACTGGTCCAGGCTCGCTGCGCAACAAAGCCTAACGCAGGATCAATTGCTGGAGTTCGAGACCTTCGGCAATATCAGCTTGATCCATGTCACCGATATTCACGCGCAACTCAAGCCGATCTATTTTCGCGAACCTGAGATAAACCTTGGTATTGGCGATGCGCGAGGGCAGATGCCGCATGTCACAGGGGCGGCTTTCCGCAAGGCGTACGGGATCGAAGATGGAAGCCCGTCGGCCTATGCGCTGACCTACAATGATTTCTCTGCGCTGGCCAAGACATACGGTCGGGTTGGTGGATTGGACCGCGTCTCAACTGTCATCAACGCCATACGTGCTGACCGCCCCGATGCGCTGCTGTTGGACGGGGGTGATACCTGGCACGGTTCCTACACCTGCTATCAGACGGCCGGTCAGGACATGGTCAATGTCATGAACGCGCTGAAACCCGATGCTATGACCTTCCATTGGGAGTTCACTTTAGGTAGCGACAGGGTTAACGAAATCGTCGAAGGTTTGCCCTTTGCAGCCTTGGGTCAGAACATCTTTGATGCCGAGTGGGACGAACCTGCAGAATTATTCCAACCCTATAAGTTCTTTGATCGGGGCGGTGCAAAGGTCGCTGTTATTGGGCAAGCGTTTCCTTACATGCCAATCGCGAACCCAGGTTGGATGTTCCCCGAGTACTCATTCGGTATCCGGGATGAAAACATGCAGGCTATGGTCGACGAGGTTCGCGATGCCGGTGCTGATGTCGTTGTCGTCCTGAGCCACAACGGCTTTGACGTGGACAAGAAGATGGCAGGTCAGGTGCAAGGGATCGACGTGATCCTCAGCGGTCACACCCATGACGCACTTCCCGAGCCGGTCCTGGTCGGACAAACGCATATCATCGCGTCTGGCTCGAACGGAAAATTCGTCAGCCGCGTCGATCTCGACGTGAGAGATGGACAGTTGATGGGGCTGAAGCACAAGCTGATCCCGATCTTCTCTGACGTCATCGCTCCTGATCCTGCGATCACCGCTCTGATAAATGATCAGCGCGCGCCTTATGAAGCTGCGCTGAGTGAGGTGATTGGCAAAACGGATTCGTTGCTCTACCGCCGCGGCAACTTTAACGGCACTTGGGATGACCTGATTTGCGATGCTCTGATCAATGAGCGTGAGGCAGACATCGCAATGTCGCCTGGCGTCCGTTGGGGGCCGTCAATCCTGCCGGGACAAGATATCACGCGCGAGGACATCTGGAACGTCACATCGATGTCGTATCCCAATGCCTATCGCACGGAAATGTCAGGCGAATTCATCCATGTGATCCTCGAGGATGTCGGTGACAACCTGTTCAATTCCGACCCCTACTACCAGCAGGGCGGCGATATGGTCCGGGTCGGTGGGCTTGGCTACCGCATCGATGTGACCAAACCACAAGGGCAGCGGATCAGCGAAATGACCCTGCTCAAAACCGGTGAGGCGATTGATCCATCGAAAACCTACGTCGTGGCTGGTTGGGCCAGTGTCAACGAAGGCACCGAGGGTCCGCCGATCTGGGATGTCGTCGAAAACCACATTCGCAACCTTGGCACCGTTACGGTGCAAGAGAACACCAGCGTCGATGTTGTCGGCGCTTAAGAAACAGATGGAGACCTAAGAGATATGGATGACGCGTTCAAACCGTCCCGCCGGGCCTTCCTGAAAGGCAGTGCTGCGGTCGCCGCAGGGTCAGTCGCGGGTGCGGCAGCGGCAGACACGCCCGATCCGCTGATAACAGAGCTTCAGGATTGGGCGTCTTACACGGGCGCCGGTGTCGATGAGTCACCTTATGGCATGCCAATCAGCTTTGAATCCCATGTCGTGCGCCGCAATGTGGAATGGCTGACCGCCTCTCCGATTTCGTCGATCAATTTCACGCCGATCCACGCGCTTGATGGCACGATCACTCCGCAAGGATGCGCTTTTGAGCGTCATCATTCGGGCGCGATTGAGCTGCGCAAAGAAGACTATCGCCTGATGATCAACGGGCTGATCGATCGCCCGCTTGTGTTTACTTACGACGACATTGAGCGTTTCCCGCGCGAAAACCATGTGTATTTCTGCGAATGTGCGGCAAATACCGGTATGGAGTGGGCGGGTGCGCAACTCAATGGCGTCCAATTTACGCACGGTATGATTCACAACATGGAATACACCGGTGTTCCACTGCGTACGCTGTTGCAGGAAGCGGGTGCCGATATCTCACCAGACAAATGGGTCTATGTTGAGGGCGCAGATGCGTCATCCAATGGCCGCTCCATCCCGATGGAAAAAGCACTGGATGACGTGTTGGTGGCTTTCAAGGCAAATGGTGAAGCACTGCGCATGGAACATGGTTACCCCGTGCGACTGGTTGTTCCCGGGTGGGAAGGCAACATGTGGGTCAAGTGGCTGCGCCGCATTGAGGTTGTCGATATGGCGGTCGAAAGCCGCGAAGAAACATCAAAATACACTGATGTCTACGCCGATGGCACAGCCCAGAAATGGACGTGGGTGATGGATGCAAAATCCGTCATCACCTCACCCAGCCCGCAAATGCCGATCAAACACGGACCGGGGCCTTTGGTCATTTCCGGACTTGCCTGGTCAGGCCACGGGCAAATTACGCGGGTCGATGTGTCCAAGGACGGTGGGATCACCTGGGAGACGGCGCGTCTTGGCAAGCAGGGCGACAGCAAGGCTTTGACGCGCTTCTATCTCGACACGAACTGGGACGGAGCACCGATGTTGTTACAGGCCCGGGCGATAGATGAGACCGGCTATGTGCAGCCGACCAAAGACCAGCTACGCGAAAAGCGCGGAGAAAACTCGGTCTACCATAACAACTGTATCCAGACTTGGTACGTGAGCGCAGAAGGGATCGCCGAGAATGTCGAAGTCTCTTAGTCATGTTTTCCTGCCTGTATTCGGCGGCACGGCGTTGGTGCTTGCGGCGGCAGTGGCTATTGCGAACCGGAACTACGGCCAATCGCAGATAGAAACCTTGGAAACCCGGATCAGTCAAGTTGAGGCGCACGCAGCTACAGCCCAGGAAACCGCGCAAGCAGAGTCCATCCGGGCAGCCGAACTTGCGGCCAAGGTCGAAGAAATCCAGACTGCAGCGGCCGATCGGGTCGCGAACGGGATGAACCTGACAGCGCCTGCGCCCAACAACGAGGGCACATACGGGCTTGGGCGCCCCGCGCTGGAGCAAGAGATCGTGGCCTGGGACGTTGATGTGTTGCCCGACGGGCGTGGCTTGCCAGTTGGATCAGGAGATGTCTGGACCGGAGAAGAAGTGTTTGTCGACCGGTGTGCGTCCTGTCACGGTGAGTTCGCCGAAGGCGCCGACAATTGGCCTGTTCTGGCCGGCGGTTTCGACACACTTGCCGACGAAGATCCTGTGAAAACCGTTGGGTCTTATTGGCCGCATTTGTCGACCGCCTGGGATTACATTTCCCGCTCAATGCCGTTTGGTGAAGCGGGCACGCTGACAGCGGATGAGACCTACGCAATCGTCGCCTACATCCTTTATTCCAATGATCTGGTGGATGACGACTTCGTTCTTAGCAACGAAAACTTCGCCGATTTCGAGATGTACAATATGGACGGTTTTGTCGTCGATGTTCGACCCGAGGCGGAATACGCGGAATGGCGAGAGGAACCTTGCATGGAAAACTGCAAGACAGAGGCCGCGGTTACTATGCGTTCTGTCTTTCTGGTTGAGACACCACCAGAAGGCGGTTCGAATTCGGTCATGAATGAAGCCAGTGCGGACGGGTTACCGACGTTCACGGCGGAAGGGCCCTCGTTCATTCCAGCCGCAGCGTCAAAACCTGAGGAAGAAGCCGCCGCAACACCGGCTGTTCAGGAAATCGACGAGGCTGACCAGACTACGGAACTGTTCGCAGCCGGTGAAAAGGTCTTCAAGAAATGCAAATCCTGCCATCAGGTTGGTGACGGTGCAAAGGACAGTACGGGTCCGGCGCTGAACGGGGTTATCGGAGCCAACGCAGGGTCGGTTGAAGGGTTCAAATACTCCAAAGCTATGAAAACAGCTGCCGAGGCAGGTCTTGTTTGGACCGAAGAAGAAATGGCGGCTTTCCTGGCAAAACCCAAGGACTACATGAAGGGCACACGCATGTCCTTTGCAGGACTTAAGAAACCAGACGATATTGAAGCCGTGATCGTTTACCTCAAGTCGTTCGGAAGCTGATCATGCGGTGGTTGAACATTTTGACCTGCGCGGCGGTTATGGTTGCTGTTGCTCCATCGACCCAGGCCACCGAAGGCCTCGGCGACGCCGAAGCCGGGAAAGAAGTGTTCGCCAAGTGTAAAGGCTGCCATCAGGTGGGCGAAGGAGCCCAAAACAAAATCGGGCCGCATTTGAATGGTGTCTTTGGGCGCAAGGCTGCTGGTCTGGATGGTTTCAATTACTCAAAAAGCCTAGAGCGTGCGGGTAACTCGGGTCTGGAATGGCACGCTGATACTCTGTCCGCCTACATTGAAAACCCACGCGCATTTGCGTCGGGCACGAGGATGAGTTTTCCCGGTTTGAAAGACCCGGAAGACCGCGCCAACGTGATCGCCTATTTGCGGGCGTTTTCTGACAATCCTCAGGACATCCCGGAAGCAGACCCAACGGCGAAAGGCACGGATCATTCGATCGACCCCGCAATTCTCGCGATTCAAGGAGATCCTGAGTACGGCGCATATCTCAGCAGCGAATGTACGACATGCCACCAGATTGAAGGAGGCGATGAGGGCATTCCTTCGATTGTGTACTGGCCTGACGAAGACTTCGTGGTCGCCATGCACGCTTACAAGGACAAACAGCGGCCACATCCGGTCATGCAAATGATCGCTGGACGGCTGAGCAATGACGAGATCGCGGCATTGGCCGCCTACTTCAATAATCCAGAATGAAAGTGCCCAAGGGGAGGAAACGCGATGACACTCAATAGACGAGTATTTCTTGGAGCCGCCGGGGTAGTGGCCGCCGGGCTATCCGCTCCGATGGTGCTGGCTCAAGGCAAGCCCCGTGTAGTGGTTGTTGGTGGCGGTGCAGGCGGTGCAACTGCCGCGCGGTACATTGCAAAGGACAGCAAAGGTGAGATTGACGTGACGCTGATCGAGCCGTCTCGGACCTACTACACCTGTTTCTTCTCAAACCTTTATTTGGGAGGTTTTCAGGAGCTATCGGACATCGCCCACAGCTACGGCACGCTTGCCGCGAACTACGGTATCAACGTCGTGCATGATTGGGCCACTGGGGTCGACCGCGACGCACAGACGGTGTCCTTGGCAGGTGGTGGGTCAGTTCCTTATGACAAGCTGATCCTTAGCCCCGGTATCGACTTTGTTGATGGCGCGGTCGAAGGCTGGGACCTCTCGGCCCAAAATAAGATGCCGCATGCTTACAAAGCCGGTTCTCAGACAGAGCTTTTGAAAGCGCAGATCATGGCGATGCCCGAAGGAGGTACCTTCGCGATGGTCGCTCCTCCTAACCCGTACCGTTGCCCGCCGGGGCCGTATGAAAGGGTTTCGATGGTGGCGCACGTGCTGAAGGCAAACAACCCAACAGCAAAGATCATTGTAGCCGATCCGAAGCCCAAATTCTCGAAAATGGCTTTGTTCCAAGAAGGCTGGGGAAACAACTATGAAGGAATGGTCGACTGGATCGGCGAGGATTTCGGCGGCGGCAATGTATCCGTGAATCCGGAAGCAATGACGGTGACCATCGACGGCGAAGAGACAAAGGTCGATGTTTGCAATGTGATACCGGCGATGAAAGCCGGTCGCATTGCGGAAATGGCGGGAGTGACCGATGGCAACTGGGCACCAGTAAACGCTGCGGACATGTCTTCCAAAGCCGATCCGGATATCTACGTTCTTGGTGATGCCAGCCAGCAGGGCGACATGCCGAAATCCGGTTTTTCGGCAAACAGCCAGGCAAAGGTCTGTGCGAACGCAGTAAGAGGTGCGTTGACCGGGTCAAAAGTATTCCCGGCCAAGTTCTCGAACACATGCTGGTCGCTCATTGACACCGATGATGGTGTGAAAGTTGGCGCGACTTATGAGGCGACGCCTGAAAAGATCGCCAAAGTCGATGGCTTTATCAGCCAGACCGGTGAAGATGCCGACCTTAGGAAAGCAACTTACGAAGAGTCTCTTGGTTGGTACGCCGGTATCACGTCGGACATGTTTGGTTGAGGTAATCGGGCTTTGACCGGTGTCAAAGACCCCGATGATCAATCTGAGAAAATGCGGTTTAGGAGGAGGACTAAAACCATGAAACACTTTATCGCCGCAGCCGCGTTTTCCACTGTTCTGGCGAGCCAAGGGCTTGCAGAAGAGATCATCACTATCCCCTTCGACGGCAGTTTTGATGATGCAACGTTCGCCGTGGAGTCCGCGATTGTGGGACAGGGGCTGGTCATCGACTATGTGAGCCATGTTGGGGAAATGCTGAATCGAACAGGCGCAGATGTTGGCAGCGACAAGCAGATATTTTCGGCCGCAGACATCTTCATTTTCTGCTCGGCAAAAATTTCGCGTGAGGTCATGGAAGCTGACCCAATGAATATTGGCTTTTGCCCTTACGGGATATTTGTGGCTGAAGACGACAGTGGCGTGATGGTTGGGTACCGAAGCTACCCTGACGGGCCAATGCAAAAGGTCCAGTCTCTGTTGTCAGGAATCGTCGAAGAAGCCGTTGGGAACTGAAATGAACTATCAGCAGTTTTTCCGTGGTCAACTCGACCAGCTTCAGGAGGAAGGGAACTACCGGGTCTTTGCGGATCTCGAACGACAGCGCGGCGCGTTCCCGACAGCACGTAGCTACGCGGAAAATGGCCCCGAGAAAGTCACTGTGTGGTGCTCAAATGATTATCTGGGGATGGGTCAGCACCCCAGTGTTATTGCGGCAATGCACAAGGTGATCGATGAGGTCGGTGCCGGGGCGGGAGGAACGCGGAATATCTCTGGAACCACCCACCAGCATGTTTTGCTGGAGCAAGAGCTTGCTGATTTGCATGGCAAGGACGCTGCGCTCCTGTTTACCTCCGGGTACGTCTCGAACTGGGCCGCGCTGGGAACCTTGGCGTCTCGCATTCCTGGCATCACAGTCTTGTCTGACGAGTTGAACCATGCCTCGATGATCGAGGGCATTCGCCACAGTCGGTGTCAGAAGCGTATCTGGAAACACAACGACGTGGCGGACCTTGAAAGGCACCTTGCTGAACTGCCTGCCAATGCCCCAAAGCTCATTGCGTTTGAGAGCGTCTATTCCATGGATGGCGACATTGCACCAATTGCCGAGATCTGTGATCTGGCCGATCGCTACGGCGCGATGACCTATTTGGATGAGGTTCACGCCGTAGGACTTTATGGACCGCGCGGCGGCGGCATAGCTGAGCGCGAAGGCCTGATGGATCGGCTAACAGTCATCGAGGGGACATTGGGCAAAGCGTTTGGCGTGGTTGGTGGATACATCGCCGCGTCGACAGAGCTTGTCGACTTTGTCCGATCCTTTGCTAGTGGGTTTATCTTCACCACTGCACTACCTCCCGCCGTGGCCGCAGGAGCTGCTGCGTCGGTTCGGCACCTGAAGCAAAGCAATTCGGAACGACATCTACACCAGCAGCGCGTGCGCGAGGTGCGAGACAGGCTGGACGATCTGGGTATTCCGCATACACCGAACCCAAGTCACATCATTCCTGTCATGGTCGGCGATCCGGTCAAGTGTCGCTTCATCTCTGACGTGCTGATGCGTGACTATGGGATTTACATCCAGCCGATCAACTATCCTACCGTCCCCAAGGGAACGGAACGTCTGCGGATTACACCTTCGCCAGTGCATTCCACCGAAGACGTGGATCGACTGGTATCTGCCTTGGGTGAGTTATGGACTCAATGCCAATTGGCGCGCAGGCCAATGGCTGCGCAGTGACAATGACAATTTGACCGAAAACGAGGACGCGCAAGCAACGAAGTGAGAGTTTCTCTTGATGGAAAGGCTCATCGATTTGTTGGGAGACCCTGGCGCTTTGGCATTTGCCGGTGCGCTTGTAGGTATCTTGTTCGGCGTGACGGCCCAGAAGTCTCACTTTTGCTTGCGAGCGTCAACCATCGAAGTCGCCGAAGGCGAGCTTGGTCCGCGCCTTGCGGTTTGGCTGATCGCCTTCACCGCCGCGCTCACCTTAGTACAGGCCTTTGTCGCGTTTGAGTGGTTAAACCTTTCCGAGACACGCGCGATCGCGTCGAGGGGCAGCCTTAGCGGCGCAATAATTGGCGGGGCGATGTTCGGCGTTGGCATGGTTCTTGCGCGTGGGTGTGCATCTCGCCTATTGGTATTGGCCTCCTGCGGTAATTTGCGCGCGCTGATTACAGGATTGGTTTTAACCTTGGTGGCTCAGGCTGCTTACACGGGCGTTCTTAGTCCCGCCCGCGAATTGCTTTCCGGGATCTGGACTGTCTCAGGAGGCGCCTCGAGGGATCTTTCGGAAATACTTGGATATTCGCCAGTGGCTTATACAGCCGTTGCAGCGTTGGGATTGGTGTCGGCAATTGCATTCGCATTCCACCGGAGAGTCGTGCCTGTCAGAATCATAACAGCGGCAGGCGTTGGCGTGGCTGTGGCGCTTGGCTGGATGATGACCTTTGCGATCGCGCAAGCATCTTTTAACGTCGTGCCCGTGTCGTCCATCACATTTACCGGACCGGCCACGGATACATTGATGGCGTTAGTTGCGGAGAGGAACGTTGTTTTGTCTTTCGGTATCGGCCTTGTTCCAGGCGTAGCAATAGGTGCTGCAGGCTCAGCCCTAACTGCAGGGGAGTGGAAGATCGAACGTTTTGGCCCTGATACTCCGATGGAGCGCTACCTTGCTGGAGCTGTCCTCATGGGGTTTGGAGCCATGCTGGCCGGAGGTTGCGCCGTGGGAGCAGGGCTTTCGGGAGGGTCCGCCCTGTCATTGACGGCGTGGCTTGCCGTATTCTTCATGTGGGTTGGAGCGATCAGCACGCATAGGTTATTGAGGCGAATGCCTGTTCTACAAACGTCCTGAGCTATTCGAATTCCATCTGCTCAAATACGCGCCCGGCATTTTTTGTCGCCAGTTCCTCAAACGTGTCCAAATGGGCATATGGTGACTGATCGACATAGTAAGCCTCTGCCAGATCGCCGCCAGCATCCATATGCTCTTGGATCTTGCCGCGCAGATAGGCCAGGTAGTCGCGTGTATAACGGCGCACCTGATCCATGTTCGTCGGATGGCCGTGGCCGGGGATGACATATGTGGCTCCCAAAGCTTCGAACTCGTTGTCCCAAGTCTCAAGCCAATCCGCCGTGTAGGTCTCTTGAAAGATCGGCAGCATGCGCTCGTGAAACGCCATGTCACCCGCGATGACAAGGCTTTGGTTCGGCAGCCAAATCGAGATATCGCCGGGACTATGGGCAGGCCCGAGATATTTGGCCTCAATCCGGAAATCACCCATTTCAACCACGTATTCATCCTCGAATGTCTCGGTTGGGCCAGCCAGAAAGGTTCTTTCCGCCTTGTCCTGATTGTACCGTTGCATTCCTTCAAGGATCTGAGGGCCGTATTCCTCGAACTCAGCCGCAGCATTCGAATGGGCGATGATTGGAACGCCGAGCTCTGACCAGTAGGCGTTGCCAAGCATCGCGTGCCCCTGGCCATTCTCGTTGAAGACAAGCTTAACCGGCTGATCCGTGATCGACTGAATTTCCTGGTGAAGCGCTTCAGCAAGCACATAGGCCGCGCCGCCGTTTATGACGATCACGCCCTCCCCGGTTACGATAAAACTGAGATTGTTGTTATGACCAGAGTTCTCGTAGGTCGGCGGGGCGGTTGCGCCAATGGCAGAGTAGACGCCGGGGACGTATTCGACCGGTTTGGAATACAGCACACTTTGCGGGTATTGGTCTGCAATATCCTCGCTTGCCCAAGCTGGTGTAGCCAGGGCCAAGATACTCGCCAGCGATCGCATCATTATGGTTCTCCAATGAACTTATAAGCAGAGCCAGTCTTCTCGACCCGGCCGATCCCACCATTTGGCAAGTGGAATCCAACTATCTTCATTTGCTCGTGGGAAATCTGATCCAGCAGTGAGTTCCGCGTTGCTGCGGCTGCCTGTTGATCCTGATCCGTGCCGCTGGGCCAGTCGGGGCGTTCAAAAGCTACGTGTGGATTTCCCAACGCGTCGCCCACAACCATCACGGATTCACTGCCGCTGCGAATTTCAAAAGCCATGTGGCCGGGTGTGTGTCCAAAGCTTGCGCGTGCGGCAATACCGGGAAGAATCTCTTGTCGGTCGTCAAAAAACGTGACCTGATCCTCAATTGCTGCCATACGCCGCTTCGCGCCTAAAGCGAACGCAGCGCGATCTTCTCCAAGGGTATCCACCGTCGAGGGATTCCACCAGTAATCCCACTCATCGCGGCCAAAGTGATGCGTGGCGTTGGGGAAAAGAAGGTCATCGAAGTCATCCAAAACGCCCCAGATGTGATCCGGGTGCGCATGGGTGAAGATCACGTGCGAGATGTCTTCGGGCGACAGGTTGATAGTTTCAAGAGATTCCAGAAGCTTGCCAGATGTTGACATGAAATCGGGCCCGGCTCCCACATCGAACAGCACCGTGTTTTGACCATCTCGATAAAGTGCGACATTGCAATCTGGCTCGTACTTGGTCGCGTCCACCTTGTAGCTGTCCAGAAGCTGCCTGAGTTCTTCCTTCGGCATGGCGCCGAAGACCATTTCCGGAGGCAATGAAAGGTACCCGTCTGACATAGTTGCAATCCGAGCCGAGGAACCGAGTTGTAGCTCTGCCCAAGCGATTTTGGACTGAACACCAAGTGCCGCGATACACGCGGCGTTGTGTAAGAAAGTACGTCGAGAAAATGAATTTTTACCCATACACAATCAATAAAATGAATGTTTTAATTTGTAAATGAAGAAAGATGGAGAAGGATGGAATTCGGCCAAGCTATCTGTAGGCGCGGGGCATTTAGAAGAGTTGTTGATTTCAACGCAAAGACGAAGATTCAAGGTTCGCGACCTCAGGCGTTTCCTGAATCAGTGAATCCACAGAACTGTGTTGCCAAGACACCCGATGAGATGGTGAGAGAACTTTTTGAGAAAAAGCCGGGACTCGAGCAGAGATTTCGTCGTCGGCTGCTCTGGCGGTACCCTCATTTCAGACTGCAGATGCGCCTTGAGCGCCTCTTCCGTTAGTTCTCCCAAACAGATACATTCTTCCATGTTTCTCTTGAAACGCGTGTTACTTTTAAGCAGCGCACTGATTTGTGTTGCATGCGCGAAAGGAAACTGAGGGTGCCTAGCTTTAGGGCTTGTGAGTTTGGACGCTCAGGATGACGGTGCTGTATAGGCGTTAGGGATCCCCGAAGCCTCAAGAAAATGCGCAAAATCATCTTTCTATGTTCAGGTTGTTCAGATGGAAAATTAGGGAAATGAGCTCGTTTGTGAATCTCGCAAAACGACTTTGTTTTCTCCCATAGGAGTTCACGAGTGAGATTGAAGCGCGAATTGTTTTGGACAATCGGCGAGAATTTATTTGGGCTGCTGCACGCAAAATTCCTCAATGATTTTGAGAAGCGACGTGAACGCGTTCGCGGCATGCACGTAGTATCAGGGAAGATCTTCGGATAGCCACTTACAGCCCGAAGAGGACCTTCACTACTAAGCTTTGTATACTCCGAGATGCGGAGAAAGCTGACTATCGTCACTTAGAGGTTGGCTAGCACAAATAAGGTTTCAATTGCTTGAGCGCCTCTGCCTTTAGAACTTTTAAAGCAGTTGCTCCAACGTGCGAGAGCTTTATGCTGGAACCATGGCCAAACGTACCCTGCTAATTCTCAATAGGAAGTCCGCAGCAAGACCGGATCTGCGTTCTGCTGTCCGCCCATTGGAAAAAGAGCTAGGCATTAGGGTAAGTATTCCTTGGTCAGGAAAAGACTTGAGGAAGACCCTTCGAGAAGCCGTAGGCGATGGAGTAACCAGGGTGATCGCGGGCGGTGGTGACGGCACTTTGAACTCGGTCGCGAGTGCAGTTTTGAAGTTGAAGACAAAGTCGCCTGTCTCGCTAGGTCTTGTTCCCTTGGGAACAGCGAACGATTTCGCTCGATCGTATGGCGATAAGGGTTTGGACTTGGCAAAATCTATTCGAGTTGCTGCATCGGGAGACGCGCGACCTATCGATGTCGGATACATAAACGGCCGTCCGTTTGTGAATGTTGCAAGCGGCGGTTTTGGCGCGATGATCACCGCAACGACTCCCAAGGAAATGAAGAAAAGACTGGGGGGACTCGCGTACACTCTATTTGGGCTTGCTCGTTTATCAGATGCAAAATCTGTTCCCGCAAAAATCTCAATTGATGACGAAGACCCGTACGACGTTTCCATTTCTGCTATTGCGATTGCGAACAGCCGCTATGCAGGTGGCGGTTTTGACGTGGCGCCTGAAGCGGAAGTATCCGACGGGTTGCTCGATTTAAGCGTGCTTTCCGCAGAGCGTTTAATGCCAGAAAATCTGCCCTTTGGCAGACTGCCGGACATCTCGGATCCCAAGGATGGCGTGGTACAGCGCTCTCGTCTGAGATCTATGGTCTTGGAAACCTCCCAACCGTTTCATATGAATTTGGACGGCGAGCCGTTGATCGATCAACGCTTTGAGGTTTCAATTAAACCAAATGCGCTGAACTTCGTTTTCCCAAGCGGTAAGTAGCTCGGGTTTCTCATTAAACTCAAACGTCGCACGCTGTTTCGAAATATGTGCGGGGCTGCTTCATACATTCGATGATATAGTTAGTTAAAAAGCCGCCATCCAGTCGGTGAACGTCTCTCGCTTAGCTGTTCACGGCGTCAGTGTTGTTTATTTTCCCATCACCGGACATCAGTATCGCGATTGGCTGGGTAGATGGGATATTCGATAGTACAATCATTATGCACACGGTGATAGGGACGCTCATCAACGCTCCGGCAATGCCCCAGATCGCAGTCCAAAACGTGAGCGCCAAAATGACCATGAATGGCGACAAATTCAGGCTTTTCCCAAGTAGCATTGGCTCCAGAATATTGCCGATAGAGAATTGAACTGCTCCACAACCAATTAGAACCACAAGAAATGGCACGACTTCTTCAAACTGTACCAGTGCGACAATGGAAGGAAGCGCGACGCCCACGATGGAGCCGACTGTCGGGATAAAATTCAACAAAAACGCAAAAACGGCCCAAGTTTCAGAGAAGTCCAGGCCGACGGATGCCATCACGGCATAGCTGCCCAAGCCAGTTAGTGCACTCACCAGCGTTTTGATGCCAACATATCTTTGAATGCTGTCGGACGTGCTTTCAAGAACGCGGCGAACTTTTTCAGCGGCTTCCCTGTCTTTGATTGCGAGCTTGATTTTGGCACGCATTGGAACACGTTCGACCAACATGAATGACACATAAAGCAGCACCAGGAAGAAAGCGCTTAGGAATGCCCCAGCAGAGCCGATCACTCCTGTCGCGAGCCCAGCCAGGTTGATCTGCTCCAAGGCTTTGATCGCGGCTGCATAGTTGTCTTGCCCAACCAGTGACACCAGCTTTGCGACTATGCTGGAAAACCGTTCCTCATAGCGCGGAAACGCTTCCGAAACCTCGCCGGCTTGACTGGATAGTATCGACAACACAAGCGAGAGGCCGATCAACACAATTGAAATTGCGGCCAAATGCGCAAGCCACTTCGGGACGGTACTGCCAAATATCTTGAATCTGCCAATTCGATCCGCAGTCGCTGTGAGGAGAACGAACAGGAGGGCCGCAAAAGACAGGGGAACCAGCACAGACGAAGCGAGGACTAACGACGCTATGGTCAAGAACACAAGGACGACCAACTGATACCAGAACGTGAGTCCCAAGAAACCTGATGAAGGATCTTGATGATGCATACCCTTTTTCATTTGTGGGCTCCCTACAGGACTGAGCGTTGTCCGGCCGCTTTCTGCAATGAATGATAGTGTATTAGCTCGCCTTGATCGTAACTTGGCAAGTGGCTCGGGTACTTCTCGATAGCGCGAATAGCTGAGATTTTCAGATGATGGTCCTCATTTCTTTGCCTTGAACTGGCCGTTGATTAGAAACCTTAGGCTGAAAGACTATCAGAAATAGTCTTGTTTTAACCTTCTTTTGAGATCGGATGTCGGATGGTTTGCGTGTGGCTCGGTTCTGTCATCTGAGCACTTTTGTCGGGTGTTCACAAAGCGACTGAAACCGGATTCGCAATACCAGTCAGTACCTCGGCAGCGTCTGTATTTACGTCCCGCTGACCACTTTCGCAGGAATCCGGCTGACAGTCACGAACTCGCGCTGTAGCTTTCCGCTGTAGACATCTCCCACCGGTCCTACAACGACGCCGGCATTCTCGCGGTTTCACCTAAGATGGCGCAGCGAGGCTTCGACTTTATGACCGTCGCTAGCGGCGTGAATAACCCTGTCGACAATGACGGCTTCCATTTTTCCGTTTTCTAAGCGCTTGGAGTGGATGGACCGGACAAGGGCAAATTCGTGCAAAATATGTTGCTCGTGCTTTGAGATATTCATTGGGAAGTCTCGATTTCACGAAAGCACAACAGAAAGGACACTCAGCATCGCGCGTGAGTGTGCTAGTAAATGTTGGTGTTCCTGAATTTAGATCGCAAGGAACAGGCGTTAGACCCGGGTCTCTTTCATAAAATCTCCTTTGTGCGAGGCGCTCTGCCTCAAACGTTTGGCGAACGTAGGCGTTCAAACGAGAACGGTCAAAATCTCAAAGATTTGAATGCCTCATTTTGAACAACCGTGCGCACCGCCGATCGCACGCTCCAGTACCCAATCAATACCTCGTAAAAAGTCGTCGATTGTTAACGGATTGTTTTTGCCGCTTGACGCAGAGAGGACAAAACCATGCGTGTAGTCGATAAGAAGATGCAAAAGCACATCGTTTTCGTCGCCATCGTCAATTTCCCGCGTGCATGCCCGCAGCTTTTCTGTGATGTCCAAGAGATCTTTGCTGATGAGTGTGACGTCTTCCAGAACTGCACGCAGTAGGTTGGCATTCGGCAAAGCTCGAAGATAGTAGGCACTCAGTATGCTACGCGCTTTTGCGCTGGCTCCTTCTTCAACAGTGGCCTGAAGCGTGTTTACAAAGGCCAGTTCAACCAGGTCAGCCAGCAGCTTTCGCTTGCTGCCAGAATGGTAAGTTACCGCCATCGGCGTGACCTTTAGCTTATCCGCAAGCAACCGAAACGAAAGCGCATCGGCTCCCTGCTTTTGAACAATTGGCAGGGCTGTTTGCAGGATAAGCTGTTTCGATAGACGTTCCTTGGCCTTTTTTGGTCGCCCGACAGTTGGTGCTTTGGTCATGCGCTTTTCACTTCGTAAACCAGATCGACCATACCCGATGGAAAGGGTGTGGCAGAGATCAGTTCAAGATCAATATCGCCATCCGTCTCACCGAAAATGCGAATGCCATCACCTAGTAGAATAGGAACCAAAGTAATCTTCATGTCTTGTACAAATCCGGCCTGAAGGAACGACCGAATGATCGCACCGCCATCGACATATACGCGGTTGTAACCGCGCTCGCGAAAGATTCCCCATAACTCTTCGGGGCTGGCAGTGGAGAACTCAATTTTGTCGTGTAGATTCTCAGGTACGTCCTGTTTCGTCATGGAGCGGCTGAGTACCACGACGGGTTTCTTATATGGCCATTCACCAAATCCAAGGACGGTTCGCAGTGATCCTGTCCCCATAACAAGAGCATCTACGCTGTTCATAAACTCGATGAACCCGTGGTCTTCATTTTCAGCGGGCTGTTTATTTAGCCAATCGAGCGAATGGTCTTTTCTTGCAACGAAACCGTCGAGGCTCATGGCCATCATGATGTGTCCGCTTGGCATAGCGTTCTCTTTTCCTCTAAATTATACAACGTATAAATAATTAGACAAATACCTGCAACTTGATAAGTCAAGATGCACCGCTCTAGCGAAGAAAGGGGACACTTGCCTATTCAGTAACCCAAGTGAATTAGGTTCGGCCGGGAAATCCCAACGTTCCAAGAGTGACCAGTTTGTGCAATAAGCCGCTTTAATGCACGATCTGTCATTGCTGGCGCAGCATTTGTACGCGATCGCATCACGGCCATCGCTGCATCAAAGCGAGTGTCAGCGGGGCGACCTTGAGAACGTCGAAATAACCCGGGTTCGAAACTCTCTTTAGCCGCGATCAGGCTTTGCGGCCCGGTGAAGACCTGAACTCAAAATGGTTAGCGACTAATCTGAGCCATTGTATCCTGCACCGCATAGTATCTTTGTGCGTTAGGAGGATGCGTCCCAAGAAAACGATCACCGGGATCAGGAACGCGCGCAAAGTAAAGCGCACCATTGAGTGGATCATAGCCAGCTTTGTAGGCTATTACCGTGCCTAGTCGATCAGCTTCCAATTCAAAGTTTTTTGAATAGCTTCGACTGCCCACAAAGGCTCCGAGATCTTGTGCTGCGGCAATGTCATTCGGCCCAGTCCCCGCAATTGTTGCCAGACCTGCCAAAAGTACCGCACCAGCCGCTGCATTTTGGGCCTGTAGCGCCAAATGCCCTTGAATGTGGTGAGCGGCTTCATGCGCCATGACAAATGCCAACTCATCGGCATTGTTCACATCTCGCGTCAGTGCTTGGGTCATTGTTATGACAGGGCGCCCTGACTTGCTTAAACTCTGATACGCGTTTGAGGGCGCATTTTTGTTTGGATCGATACGGATCAAAAAATCGCAATTCACGCCCCGAGTTTGGCGGCGACACTCGTTTTCGGCAACGGGCTCAATTCGAGAAGCAACCTGCTGAAATCTAGCTTGTGCCTGTTGTGAATTGACCTGGGCACTCGTGCGACCGGGATTTGGGATGGGTGCCGATGGCGGAGGCACGGTTGAAACGCATCCCGCCAGCAAAAATGCAGACAATACCGAGGCAATCCGCTTCATACCTAAGCCTTCCTACCTTTTTGGAGATCCTTAATAGAGCCCTCAGGCGTCGATAACCAACGCCGATACCCGAATCTTAAGGCCTGCAAAAATTGATATTCAATAACAGAGGAGGTTCGCTGTAGCCGCACCCGACTCCGATGCGACCAAAATGGTAGGCAACGTAAACGGCCTTGAGTCGAAGGATCGCAACTGCCCCTCGGGTATTAAATTATTATACCTATTGGTGGCATTCGCTCACATTGTCGTAGCTATCCTAGCTGAAAAAAATGCACTAGTCAGAAGAGGCAGCTCAGTCGCGGATACAGTCCAAAAAGAAACACTGTGACTTCTATCGTATGCCCTCTAAACTCCAGTCTTGTGTGTTTCATTAGTTTGCGTGGGGGCACGAACGCAGGTGGGTGGAAAGAAGGCATCAACAGAGACTGCTGACTCAGCGTCGTCATCTGCGCAAAGCTCTGGGCTCAGCGCGGATGATCAGCAGGCTCGGTTCGAAGCCACCGCGCGGGTTATGCAAGCGATCTCCGAGACCAAGGATGACATCCAGCCAGTATGCGACCTGATTGTAACGCTTGCAAAAGATCTGTGTGATGCCTTTTTTGCCGGTCTGGTGCTCGGGCAAGAAGGGGATGCTCGTCAGCAACTGGTTGCAAGCGTCAATTTACACCCGGATTTTCAACAGCTCTGGCTCGACGGCAAATACACGATGGAGCCAGGCAACTCCATTGTGACTGACACTATTCTCAGCGGTAAGACAAAACGTGTTGTCGATATGGGTGACACCGATTTTCACAAATCGGGCGATGAGCGCTTTAAGCTCATTGTCGACACGCATGGGTGCAGGAGCAATCTCTTTGTTCCATTGAAAGTGGGTGGCAGTGCAATCGGATGCCTGATGTTGGCACGGGATGAGGTGCGACCTTATTCCGACGATCAGGTCCAACTGGTTGAAACTTTCGCCGCACAAGCGGTCATTGCAATCGAAAATGTTCGCCAGTTTAGCGAGTTGCAGGTGCGTCTGGCGCGTGAAGGTGCCACGCGTGATGTTCTGGAGACGATCAGTCGGTCTCGGGATGATGAAGCGCCGGTATTTCAGACGATCTTGGAAAACACGGCCCGGCTTTGCGAAACAGATGTAGCAACGTTGAGCCTGCTAAATGAGGCGGGAACTCATTTGGAATACGCGGCCCATTTTGGTGATCAATTGGCTACATACAAGGTCGGCGTGGATCGCTGGTCTCTGGACTCAAATTTACAAATTGCCGAGTCCGTGCGGGAAGCGCGCGTCATTCACAACGTCGATTTGCGCGAGACAGACCACTACATCAACGGTGATCCCTGGCGTCGGCAATTGGTTGATGAGGAAGGTGTCCGTTCGTTTCTGACGGTTCCTTTGATGTCAGCAAATGGTGACCCTGTAGGTGTCATCGGGATCTACCGGCGCGAAGTGCGACCCTTTTCCGATGACGAGATTTCTTTGGTCGAGAGCTTTGCCGCGCAAGCCGTCATTGCCCTCGATAACACTCGTCAAATGAACGAGCTGCACATTCAGTTGGAGCGACAAACCGCGACGCAAGAAGTTCTGAGCGTCATCAGCAAAAGCCGCGACAATGATGCACGTGTCTTCGAAGCGGTGCTTCAGCAGGCCACAGAGGTTTGTGGGGCAGATCAGTCCGCGCTTCTGTTGGTCAACGCCGTTGGAACCCATATTCGATTGGCAGCAGCATGGGGCCATGACAGAACCGAAGTTGAATTGGGCGAAGAATGGTCTCTTGATAGCTCAATCACGGCAGCTGCGGCGATCCGAACTGGCAAAGTTGTTCGCGTCGAGGATATGGCTGACACCGATTTCTACCGCTCAGGCGATGCCACCGCACATCAAATTGTCGACGTCGAAGGTATCAGGTCGCGCGTTGTCGTCCCGTTGATGCAAGGTGAGCAGGCGATAGGTGCTATTGCGGTTAGCCGCCGCGAAGTGCGCCCGTTCTCTGATCCCGACGTACAATTCATCGAAGAGTTCGCCAATCACGCGGTCATAGCGATAGAAAACACGCGACAGTTTCGAGAGGTTCAGGAACGACTTGAGCGCGAAAAAGCATCGCGAGAAATCCTCGAAGTTATCAGCCGTAGCCGCGACGACGAAAGACCTGTGTTCCAAAGCATTCTCGAAAACTCCAGCCGTTTGTGCAAAGCCCCGCTGGCGTTTTTATGTGTCGCTGATAACGAGCGTGGGCTCGCAACGATCCCGGCCAATATCGGCGCAAGAACCGACTTTGACGAAGCGCTCAAAAACTTTGTCGAGCCGCTGACACGCACGGAATTAATTGCGATCAAACCAATGATCGACGGCGAGGTCATTCGCCAGGACGATATCGCGGACGACCCCCTGTACTTCAGGGATCGTGACCCGAAACGGGTTCAGATGGTTGAGATTGAAGGAGCCCGCTCGGTTCTGGCAGTTCCGTTGATGAAGGATGGCACCGGTCTAGGGGTGATCGTGCTCTACCGTCGTGAAGTTGCACCTTTCTCAGACGACGATGTCGCTTTGGTTCAAACCTTCGCGGCTCAAGCCGTGATCGCAATGGAGAACGTCCGCCAGTTCCGCGAAGTCCAGGATCGCACGGCGGAAGTGACGCAGGCTTTGGAATACCAGACCTCTACATCCGAAGTGCTGCGGGTGATTTCGGCATCACCAAATGAGTTAGCACCTGTTCTCGACGCTATCCTCAAAGAGGCGTCTCGCATCTGCGAATTGCAGGATGCTTATGTTGCTATGCTGAACCCCGACGATCAGCTTTTTCATGTTCATGCGATACTCACGCAGGACACGACCTTTGCGGAATATGTCAAAGCGCATCCTATTTCGCCAGATGAAAGCGGTGTCAGCGGGCGTGCCATTCTGTCGAAACGCACTGTTTATATCGAAGATATTGAAACCGAGACCTCTTATACCTGGATAGAAGACAGCGGCGTCGGGGAATATCGGTCCGTGCTCGGGGTCCCATTGGTCAAGAATGGCGAGGTCGTGGGTGTAATTTCGGTCGGGTCAACCGAGGTTTCGGGATTTTCCGCCAAACAGATTCAGTTGTTAGAAACCTTTGCCGACCAGGCCACTATCGCCATTACGAATGCCAACCTTTTCCGGGAAGTGGAGGAACGCACTGCCGAAGTCGTACAATCGTTAGAATATCAGACTGCCACGTCAGAAGTATTGGATGTCATCTCTCGCTCGCCCAACGATCTTCCACGAGTGCTGGATGCAATCCTGGAAGTTTCCTCGCGTATCTGCGACCCAGAATATGCATTCTTCGCAATGCGGGATGCTGACGATGGGTTGTACCGTGTGGCCATGTCCCACAATGTGAGCGATGCGTTTCTTAACTATTTGTCAGACAACCCTATTGCCCCGGAGGAAGGCTCGTGCATCGGTCGCACGGCTCTTTATGGCAAGACTGTTTACATAAAAGATACGAGTAAGGATCCAACTTACACATGGAAGGTGGCGGCGGAGATCGGTGATTACCTCACCACCCTCGGCGTTCCCTTAGTCAGCGACGGCGTGACCGTTGGTGTTATCGTCATGGCCCACCGGAAGCCCGGCGCGTTTAGTGAAAAACAGGTCAACCTGTTAGAGACATTCGCATCCCAGGCTGTGATAGCCATAAACAACACCCGGTTGTTCAAAGAAGTGCAGGCACGCACCGCGGAAGTTGAAGAAGCGCTCGACTATCAAACGGCCACGTCTGAAGTGCTGGGAGTGATCTCACGCTCGCCAAATGAACTTGATCCAGTTCTCAAAGCTATTTTGCAAGTGGCGGTTCGCATCTGCAAACCCGAAGCGTCATACGTCGCACTTCTAAACGAAGAAACCGGAATTTATGACGTTGCTGCGACCCACAATTCCGCCGCAGCTCACAACGACATCATAAACCGTCAGGTGTTCGTTCCAGACAAGGGCACAACCACGGGACGCGTCGCGCTAACAGGCAAAACGGTCTACATTGAAGATTTTGAGCACGACCCGGATTATGCCTGGAAAGAAGAAGCACTGGGTGCCGGATTTCGTTCAGCTTTAGGGGTTCCGCTGGTCAAGGATGGCGTCACGCTCGGCGTGATTTCACTTGCTCATTCTAAAATTGGGGCGTTCTCAGACAAGCAGATAGCCTTGGTTGAAACCTTCGCCTCGCAAGCGGTCATAGCGCTTGGAAATGCGCACCTCTTCGACGAGGTGACAGCCCGAACGGCGGAAATTGAGGAATCGTTAGAGTACCAAAAAGCCACAAACGAAGTACTCGAAGTTATTTCCCGGTCTCCTGACGCGCTAGAGCCTGTACTGGAAGCATTGCTGGCCGTTTCGTCCCGCATTTGCCGCCTACAGGATGCCTTCGTGGCGCTTAAGACACCCGAAGATGGAAAGTACCATTATTTTGCCGGACACAATGTATCGGCCAAATTCGCGGATTTTCTAAAGGTGCATCCGTTTGAACCCGGGGAAACATCAGCCACAGCACGTGCGCTTTTGCATGGAAGGGCTGACTATGTTGAGGACACTCAAGCTGACCCCAATTATGATCCGCTGCTCAAGTCCAATCTCGAAGGCTATCGATCCGTTCTTTCCGTGCCACTGATCCGTGATGGTGACACAATTGGCGTTATCAGCATGGGGAGCCGAACGGCGGCCGCTTTTGACGAAAAACAAATCAAGCAAATGGAGACCTTCGCGTCCCAGGCGATAATCGCAATTCAGAACTCGCAACTCTTCAACGAAACGCAGACCGCCCTCGCGCGCCAAACCGCAAGCGCGGACGTCTTAAGAGTAATCTCTGAATCCCCAACAGATACCAAGCCGGTTTTTGAAAAGATTGTCGGACTGGCGACGACCCTCATAGATTGCGACCTGTCGATTGCCATTCAGGCGAACAAGACTGAACTTTGGCAGATCGCCGCTGCGACACCCGATGGAGTCGAAGAAATCACATGGACCGAGCGCCTGCCAATTGATCCCGAAGACAATTTGCCGTCCAAGGCAATCAAGAACGGCAAAACCTTGCATTTGCCCGAATGGCGGTACGATGAGCTACCCCCACGCGATCAAGAGATCATCCGCAGGAAAGGGTTCAAGTCTTCGCTGACGGTGCCTCTGATGCGCGGGACGGAATGTTTCGGTGCCTTGGTATTCATCCGAAAAACGGCCAAAGTTTTCAGCGAAGATGAAGTCGCCATTGCCGAGTCCTTCGCCGATCAGGCCATCATCGCGCTGGAAAACGTTCGCCTGTTTAATGAAACTCAGGCTTCCCTGGCACGTCAGACTGCGAGTGCGGACATTCTACGGGTGATCAGCCAGTCTCCTGACGACATCAAGCC
Source organism: Ruegeria sp. AL11 (assembly GCF_056540865.1). NCBI lineage: Bacteria > Pseudomonadati > Pseudomonadota > Alphaproteobacteria > Rhodobacterales > Roseobacteraceae > Ruegeria > Ruegeria sp. AL11. Next base: position 68,877 of record NZ_JBQFXO010000002.1, on the reverse strand, counting down.
AGTCTTCGAAGCAATCGCAGAAGCAGGTGTGCGGTTGGTTTCCACTGATATGGTTGCGGCCATGACCGCTCAAGGTAATACGTTCGAGGTGCTTGCGCGGGTGAGTGCAGACGGTGTTGCTACCCTTGAAGGGAACCAAAGTTTCCCTATCGACCCTGATCCAATGTCCAGCTTTCCCGCTCAGGTTCTTCATGAGAAGAAAATGCTCCATCTTCCAGATTGGGATACGCTCGAACTCTCACCGTTCGAGCAGATTACGTATGATCGTCATGGCGTTCGCGCGGCCCTGTTGCTGCCACTAATAAAAGGCAAGGCGTGTCTGGGTGTGTTGGTGTTCGCTCGGAAAACAGCTGGCGCCTTTACCAAAGATGAGATCGACCTCGCCTACTCGTTTGCAGACCAAGCGGTAATTGCCATCGAGAATGTTCGTCTTTTCCGCGAGGCCGAAGAGGCGCGAAAAGTTGCTGAGGAAGCAAACGAAGCAAAAAGCGCTTTCCTAGCGACGATGTCCCACGAAATTCGAACGCCAATGAATGCCGTTATCGGGATGAGCGGGCTGTTGATGGACACAGAGTTGGATGCAGAACAAAGTGACTATGCCAATACGATCCGCGATAGCGGCGATGCGCTTTTGGGTATCATCAACGAGATCCTCGACTTCTCGAAAATTGAGGCCGGACAAATGGATATCGAGAACCATCCGTTTGACCTGCGCGAATGCGTAGAAAGCGCGCTCGATTTAATCAGCGGCAAGGCTGCCGAGAAACAACTCGATCTGGCCTATGAGTTCGATGACGCGCTACCGCTGGCGATTAGCGCCGATCTAACGAGATTGCGGCAGATTCTGCTAAACCTTCTTTCCAACGCAGTGAAGTTTACCGAAAGCGGCGAAGTAGTTCTGTCTGTTGAGCAATCTGCCAAGGTACAGGGAATACTCGAACTGACGTTTAAAGTCCGAGACACCGGAATCGGCCTGTCCAAAAAAGGCATGAGTCGACTATTTCAGTCTTTCAGTCAGGCAGATAGTTCAACGACCAGGAAATATGGCGGCACTGGTCTGGGTCTTGCGATCTCGAAACGCCTCGCCGAACTTATGGGCGGGACCATGTGGGCTGAAAGCGATGGCGAGGGGAGCGGTTCCACATTTGTTTTCAAGATCCAGGCAAAACCCGCAAAGCCAGTTAAGTCGTCTTCTCGCAGTCTTATCGGCGTTCAGCCTGAACTCGAAGGCAAACAAATTTTGATGGTAGACGACAATGCCACCAATCGTAAAATCCTGTTTCTTCAAACCGAGAAATGGGGCACGCAGACCACGACGTGTGAGACTCCGTTGGAGGCGCTGAGGATACTAGAAGAAGGCGTTGAGTTCGATTTGGCCATTCTCGACATGCATATGCCCGAAATGGATGGAGAAGAGCTTGCCAAAAAGGTTCGCGCCAAGAAGCCGGGTTTACCACTCATCCTTTTCAGTTCACTTGGCCCGCGAGATATAGACTTGGAAGATGGGCTCTTCGCCGCCAACCTCGCCAAACCTTTGCGCCAATCCCATTTGTTCGACACCCTAGTCACACTGTTCGCGACTGAAAAGGTGCGCGTAAAGCCGTCCAAACCACAGGACAAACCTCAAACAGATCCGGATATGGCAACGCGACATCCACTGCGCATTTTGCTGGCTGAGGATAATTTGGTGAACCAGAAACTTGCACTCCGACTGCTCGAGCAGATGGGTTACCGCGCGGATTTGGCCAGCAATGGTGCTGAGGCGGTCGAAAGCGTAAACCGGCAAACATACGATGTCGTTTTTATGGATGTGCAAATGCCCGAGATGGATGGTCTTGAAGCGTCTCGTCGTATCAACAAATCGCATTCGGACGGAAGTCGCCCTCGCATAATCGCGATGACCGCGAACGCAATGCAGGGGGACCGTGAGATGTGCCTGGATGCAGGGATGGACGACTATATCACCAAACCGATCCGTGTACCTGTCCTAATCGAAGCCCTGTTAAATTCCCCAAGAATAAGAAGGTGATTCATGACTGACAGCCCAATTGATCATGAAATCTTGGCAGAGCTTAAAGACGCCACAGGCGAAGAATTTGCAGCCGAACTTGTGAACACCTTTCTCGACGAAGCGCCCGGCATGATTGACGAATTGAAAGCGGCTGCGGCTGCGGCCGATGCCGACCGTTACCGGCGTGCTGCGCATTCTATCAAGTCAAACGCCAACACATTTGGTGCGACGGCTCTTGCCGAACTGGCCAAGAAAGTCGAGCTTGGAGAACTGCCCGAGGCTGGAGACCTAAAAGATGCGACGGCGTTGGAGACAGCCCTCACCACTGCGGCCACGGCTTTACGGAGTCTGATTGATGACTGACGCTCCCGGCCATTTGCTCATCGTCGACGACAACAAGGTGAACCGCTTGCTTTTGTCGCGCAGCGTAGAGCTTTTGGGTCACCAAGCATCGGTCGCGGAAAACGGCCGGGTTGCTATGGAGATGCTGTCTAACCAGCCGTTTGACTTGCTTCTACTGGATATCGAAATGCCGGAAATGGACGGCTTTCAGGTTCTGGAGGCCGTCAAATCCGACACTGAACTGCGCGATCTGCCAGTGATAGTGACGTCATCCGTTGAGGGTCTGGACAATGTCGTGCGGTGCATTGAATTGGGCGCTGAAGACTACCTGCCAAAACCAGTCAACAAAACACTCCTCAGTGCGCGCGTCTCCAGCGGCCTTGAGAAGAAAAGACTCAGGGACGAACAGAAACGACTGCTAGAGCGCTTTGCAACAACGGAGGTTGCACAAGACCTGCAAGAATCTGGCTTTGCGATAGGCGGCAAACGTGCCAACGCTTCGGTACTCTTCTGTGATATTCGCGGCTTCACGACCCTATCGGAAGATCTCGCACCCGAGGAAACAATCGACCTGCTCAACACTTTCTACACGCTGATGTTCGAGGCTGTTACCAGCAATGGCGGGATTGTCAGCCTGATGTTGGGAGACGGTTTAATGGCTCTGTTCGGAGTTCCGCAGTCGCTGTCCAACTCCGCGCAAAGCGCAGTGGCGGCCGGGCATGAAATGCATAACATGATTGAGATATTAAATCTCGAACGGCGCTCAGAAGGGAAAAGTGACCTAAAAATCGGTATCGGAATAGCGACTGGAGAAGTCGTCGCTGGTTATGCCGGCACAGACAACAGGGCAACGTATACTTGTATCGGATCGACGGTAAACCTTGCTGCTCGCCTGGAAGCAGAAACGCAGAAAACTGGAAGTCGAATTCTGGTTGATCAAGAAACCTGTGATCTGTTGGAAACGGTTAATGTATTGGAGACATTTGTCGGCACTAGGATCAAAGGTTTCTCCGATCCGTTCGACATCCATGCGCTATGACCATTCATGCAACGCGTTGGGCAAATCGTGCAAAGTTATGCGCACCCATATGTCTGCGTAGTTTGCCCATAGCCTTTGCGCTGCGCAGTTGTCTGCCAATGCGATGAATTCAATCAGTTTTTGGCGAAGTCGTCGCGGTTGTGGCCCTTTGTGTTGCTCAATCCCGCAAAGGGTCTCCCTGATGAACTTTGGGTTCCATGAGGCCTTTTGCTTGGATTCTCGCGAAGGTCTGTGACGCGCAGACACCAGGTTTTGCAAAGTTTAACTAACGGCCTGCAGCCATGGTTTGGAAACATCCTGATGAATGGCAGCTTTGGAGATTTGAGAGCTGCGCCTTCAGGATCGCCTCATCAGAAGCGAACTTCTCAACACCGACGGTCCGGCCAAACTCCAGCCAGCCCGCCGCATGCAGGATCAGGTCGGCTTCTCCGGTCAAAGATGCTCCGAAGGCGCTGGCGCCTTCATATCCGGCCTGAGCGTCATTGATCTTGGACGACGTGACCAAACCATCGCCACGGCAGGGGACCCCAAGTCGGCGCACCAACTGGCAACTGGCCAATTGAGCCAGGTGAGATTCTGGTGTTCCAAAGATCGGACCCATGAACTGCATCGAAAACGGGGTTGCGAAGATCCCGCCCACTACCGGTGCCCTGGGGCGATAGACTTGCGTCAAAGCCAGCCCAACCATGATTTCCGCAAGCCCCTGAGCCAGCGCCCCGGCAATGGTCACCGGCGCGGTGGCCCCCATCATCATGTAAGAGGCAACAAGGCTCGCCTGACCCAATTCGGCCGACGCCCGCAGGCAGCGCAAAGGATTAGCCTGAAAGACCAACGGGCGCGTCAGGTTGATCAGGTGAAGCAACCGACAGTCTTCGTCCGTATCCTTGACGCCAGCTGCGCTGGCAACCTGGCGCAGGGCGTCTTCGGACAAGACGGTGCCCATCATCGGCTTATCTGAAAGCTCCAGATGGGCGCGGGCGAGCTCCATGTGGGGCACGGGCGCTTCCCCGTCATGGGCGATGCAAAGCTGAAAGCCGGTGCTGTCGATTGCCGACGAAGCATCGCACAGGCGCACGAGTTCGCGGTAGTCCTCGAGCGTGCCCTGGCGGATGGTGTCGTCCGCGTGTCGGACATTCGGTGGGCCATAAAAGGGGACAACCACCGGGCGATCGCCTCCAACTGTGACCGAAGCCGCTTCGGTCTTTCCTTGCCAGATAAAGGAGACGGGCGCATGTGCAATCAGATCGCGCAGACGGTCAGCGTCGATACGTACACGCTCGCCTTCGATCCGCGCCCCGACCGACGCCATGGCGTCGAGGCTGCCGGGATCGCCCTGCAACTCAACCCCGATTTCATCGAGAATTTGGGCTGCCTGTGCTTCGATAGAGGCCAGAGCTGGTTCATCAAGCAACGCGTAGGGGAATTGCATTTCTAACCTGTCGGGAAATTTCCTGGATGAGAGCCTTGACTGCATCATTCCGGTTCTTGGGGCGAGTTCGCGCGACATAGGCGATGGAAGGCGGCTCGGGGAACACATCTTCGACAATCTCCAGGTCAGGCGACAGGTGCAGCCCGTTCATCAGCGCGACCCCCAACCCCGAGCGCACGGACGATAGGATACCCGCCGCACTAGGGCATTCGAAGACCGTTTCAAACCGCTGCCCGCCCCGCGCCCCTTCGGCATTGGCCCAGTGTTTGTAGAAACAGTTGCTGTCAAAGGCGAGAAACGGCACCGGGACCGACAGGTCCAATGGAAGGTCATGCGATTTGATCCAATGCAACTGGTCTTCATAGAGAACCAGATCGTCAGGGAGCACATCGCGGCTGAAGACCTGCATGACTGCAACGTCGATTTCACCGGCCTCCAGCCAATCTGCGAGGGTCAGGCTCTGGCTGATCCGTGTGCGCACTTGGGTCTCCGGGTGCAGTCGGGTGAAGCGACCTAAAATACGAGCCACGTCGCCACCCGTTGTATCTTCGGTCATGCCCAGTTGGATCATACCTTTGAGTGGTTTCTTGCCCAACGCCGCCAGCGCCTCGTCATGCAGATCCATCATGCGCTGTGCATATCCCAGCAACCGCTCACCCGCTTCAGTAAACAGCGGCCCGCCTGCACGGCGCGCCAGAAGATCGCAATCCAGCGCCGTTTCCAGCCGCCTGATCTTGTGGCTAACCGCCGGTTGCGACAGCGCAAGGTGTTCGGCCGCGCGGGTAACGCCCCCATGAGACGAGATTGCCAGAAGCGCCCGCAGGCCATCTATTTCCAGACGTTCAGCCATGGTACAGACCCATTCGCATTTTTTATTGATTCATGACAATCATTCATTTGATAGATTGATTGCTCTGAAAGTACAATCGGGGAAAGTCAGAAAACGGATTGAAACATGACAACCGATGCAAACAAATCTCTTGAGTGGGGTGGAGCCTTTTTGTCCATCGCCTATTCCCTGCTCATCGCCTCCAACACTGGATACGAGGTACTTTCCTTCGTGTTTTTCCTGTTGTCGGCGCTCCTTCTTTTCACCCTTGCGGTGCGCAAGCGGATGTGGGGCTGGACAACGATGCAGGGCTTCTACATCGCCGCCGGCGCCTACGGCATCTTTGCCTGGAGCGTCTGACCGGTCCTGCGCTCCCTTTCCTTGAAATCATCCCGAATAGCTGTCCGTCCAGCCCACCTAAGCAGGAGAAACATCATGACCCAACTTGTTGACCGACACTGTGTGATAAACGGAAACCGCATCGCCCACGGCGTGCATGGTGAAGGCGCGCCTGTAGTTCTCATCCACGGCACTCCGTCCTCATCCTGGATCTGGCGCAACATCCTGCCTTCGCTGGTCGAGGCCGGATACAAAGTGCATGTATTCGACTTGCTCGGGTATGGCCTGTCGGAACGTCCACGCGACCCGAGCATCGACACCTCGGTCACCGGACAGGTTCCGATCCTTGAAGGGCTGCTCGACATCTGGGGGCTGGATAACCTGCACGTCATCGCCCATGACATTGGTGGTGGTATCGCCCAGCGGTTCGGCATCCAATCCTCTGAGCGTGTCCGCACGCTGACCATGATCGACGTGGTAAGCTATGACAGCTGGCCCTCGAAGCGTACCCATGAACAGATGCAAGCGGGTCTTGAGAAGCTGATCAAGGCACCGGATGCAGAACACCGTGAGCATTTCCGGGATTGGCTCTATTCGACAGTACAGAACAAGAAACGTCTTGCCGAGACCTCAATGGAAACCTACCTCGATTTCATCTGTGGTCCCGTAGGCCAGGGCAGTTTCTTTCAGCATCAGGTTATGCACTACGACCCCAGGCACACCGATGAAGTCGCACCGCGCTACGCCGAGCTCGGTGAGCGCCCGGTTCAATTGATCTGGGGCGCGGATGACGCCTGGCAGGTGGTTGCGTGGGCCCATAAGCTGAACGCCGCCATCCCCGGCTCGGAACTGCATGTGCTCGAGGACTGCGGCCACTTCTCGATGGAAGACCAGCCTGAGAAGATCTCGACCCTGCTAGTCGACTTCCTCAAACGCGACAGCTGATCGGGCTGGGGCGGGTCGACTGTATTTTGGCCTGCCCAAATTTCCTGCCAGGAAAAGGCTCAACCAAATGTTTTATGCTCCCCTGACCCCGGCATCCAAGATATCCGCGTGCGTCAGAACCATGTGGGCTATGGGATGGCCTTGGCGTCATGCTTCTGGAAGACGCCTATCCGGGCTTCCCCGGCGACGTGCGAAACCCAAGCGCGTTTCCCTTTCCGATCCAATACGACATCGCAACGGAGGTCAGCAACAAGACCTTGGTTTGGGATCAGGACAAAACACCAGTTCGCGCGCCGATCATTGCATCCGCAAAGCGGTTGGAAAGATACGGATGCCGCGCCATTGCCGCAGAATGTGATTTCTTTGCCTATTTCCAGCAGGATGTCGCCACCGCCGTAAGCGCGCCAGTGTTCACGTCCAGCCTGCTGCTGTCGCCATTTGCCCAGACCGTCATAGGCAGCCGCAAGAAGGTGGTAATCCTTTGTGCTCAACGCCGCTTCCTGACTGATCGCCACCTCGAAGCCGTCGGAATTGATCCGAATTCCAACCTGATCGTTGGCGGCGCCCAGGACGAGCTGGGGGTGACCGAGTTCGACAAACTCTGGGATCCGGAAAAACGCCCGTAAGAGCCGCACGCACGTTACGAAGCCTGCGAAATACAGATGGTCGAAGCGACAAAGGCACTCGTGGCACGCGATCCGAATGTCGGCGCCATCGTTTATGAATGCACAGGGATGCAACCGTTTTCTCGTGCAGCACAGCGCGAGGTTGGCATGCCGATTTTCGATTGGGGGACCTTGCTGTACTATGCCTACTCAGCAGTCGTTTCTCGCGACTACTACGGTCATGTTTGATTGGGTTTGTCCAACTTCGTGGCCAATCAACTCCGGAATGCATAGGTCTCCGTCGGCAGTTTTGGCGTACATCAGCCATATAGCGAGCGCGACGGGCGGGTCCTGTATTCCTACAAACCTAAAATCCTGTTGTTGGCTACAATTCGGACTGATTAATCCAGAATCCTCAACAGGCCCCTTGAATTTCTGGACCAACCATTCCAAATCTAGCGCATGAGCGAAGATACTCTTATAGTTGGCGACAACAATTCGCCTGTTGGCCCGGGTCGGCCTCGTGGCTTTGATGAAGCCGAGGCTTTGGAAAAAGCCCTGTGCGTATTCTGGCACAAGGGATATGAGACCGCATCTGTGGACGATTTGACCAAGGCCATGGGTTTGAGCCGGTCCAGCTTCTATGGAACGTTCGGCAGCAAGCGAGCTTTGTTTCACAAAGCCCTCAGCCACTATTCCAAGCGTGGTTTGAAAACTCTGCGTGAGGTCGCGGACACGGGCGGAGATGACCCCGTTGGTGCAATAATGGAAGCTTTGGCGAACCCGCAAGGCGGTCGTGACGGCTGCATGCTGATCAACTGCCTAACGGAGCTTGCTCCTCATGATGAGGAAGTCGCGGCTCTCGGGCGACAACATTTAGAAAGTATTGACGAGATTATTGCGAAAGCGCTTGAGCCTTCGAATCCGGGACAGGCCCTCGACAAGGCGCGTGCCTTTGCCTCCCTTGCAATCGGTACTTTAGCTTTGCGGAAGGCGGGTGTTCCCGCGGAGCAGATATCGCAAACTCTGAATCAAGCTCGGTTGGTGATATCACCTTAGCTCCACCTAACTTAATGTTTTGAAATCAAAAACATGAAGAAATCGCAGCCCTAATTTTGGACCAAATAGTCCAAAACTGTCTGATAGAAGTAAACCAAAGAAGGAAGCAGCAATGGCTGATGAAAAACTGTTCTCCGGCATCAAAGCTGGCGCAATTGAACTGAAAAACCGCGTTGTCATGGCGCCACTGACCCGCAACCGGGCAAGAGCCGAGGATGACAGCGTCCATGAATTGCAGGCCAAGTACTACGCGCAAAGGGCGGGTGCTGGTCTGATCATCACGGAAGCTTCGCAAATTTCGCCCCAAGGCAAAGGCTATGCATGGACGCCCGGTGTTTATTCCAAAGCACAGATCGACGGCTGGAAAAAAGTGACTGAAGCCGTCCATGCTGAGGGCGGAAAGATTGTGATCCAGCTTTGGCATGTGGGCAGAATTTCGCACAACAGCTTGCAGCAGGATGGCGGTGCCCCTGTTGCGCCATCCGCGATTGGCGCTAAGGCCAAGACCTTTGATGGTGAGCAGTTTGTTGAAACGTCTGAGCCGCGTGCTCTGGCGATCGAAGAAATAGCTGGCATTGTTGGCGACTACCGGAGGGCCGCAGAAAACGCCAAGAAAGCTGGATTTGACGGTGTCGAAGTTCATGCAGCCAACGGATATCTTATTGATCAGTTTCTGCGGGACGAGTCCAACAAGCGTGAAGACAAATATGGCGGTCCTGTCGAGAACAGAGCACGGTTCCTCAAAGAAGTCATGGACGCAGTTGTCGACGTATGGGGCGCCGACCGTGTTGGTGTCCGCCTCAGCCCCTTCTCGAACGCCAACAACATTTCCGACAGTGACCCACAGGCGACGTTCTCGCATGCGATCAAATTGTTGAATAGTTATGGGTTGGCCTATCTCCATCTCGTAGAAGGACAGACCGGTGGCCCGCGCGATATTCCCGAAGGTGGCGATCTAAAGGCGCTCTATGATTTGTTTGACGGTCCGAAGATGGGCAACAATGCCTATGACCGCGAAATGGCAATAGAAGCGGTTGATACCGGCGCCGTCGATCTGGTGGCCTTTGGCCGACCGTTTATTTCCAACCCGGATCTTGTCAGTCGGCTGGAGAAAGATGCCTCGCTGAGTGAGTTGGATGAAACGACCCTCTACGGCGGCAATGAAAGAGGATATACCGACTACCCGGCACTGGAAGAGGAAGTGGTTGCCGCAGAGTGATGCATCACTCTTAACTCCTTGGTGACAGGCAATAGCAAATAGAGTGAGCGCGCCGGTTTGGACGCGCTCATTTCTCGAGTAAGGCAATAGATATTCTGGACGCGGGGATTTATCACAAGTCTGGGAATGGACGCCTTCCCTCCGATTGAGGTGACTAAGAGACACTTTTGAGTTTATCATCAGGGTCTCTTTGAGTTGGCGAATTCCATGTTTCAGAAGATATCATGTCCGAGAAAACGAGCTTCATGAGCCGGCCTGATAGAATTTGGCCTTACCTTCGGCGCAGAGTTGGTCCTTCGCATTTGCTACCAATCAGGTAACGTTAGTTTGGGAGTGCGATATGGAATTACCAACACTGACGTACGAAATGATAGTCGTACTGAGTCTATTGTCTTTCACGGTCTTACTTTTTGTTACTGAGATTATTCGGATCGATGTCGCAGCAATTCTCGTAATGGTGCTGCTTGGCGCACTGAGCTATCTACCGGGGCTGGGTAATCTTGCCGATGTCTCCAGGCTCTTTGAAGGTTTTTCCTCAAACGCAGTGATGTCCATCATCGCAGTTATGATAATTGGCGCTGGGCTTGATAAGACCGGACTTATGTCAAAAGTTGCGGCCTTGATCCTTAAGAACGGTGGCACGACAGAGGCCCGGATAATCCCAATCATATCAACAACGGTTGGTGTCATCAGCTCCTTCATGCAGAACGTCGGAGCTGCCGCGCTTTTTCTGCCTGTTGTAAGCCGCATCTCAGCACGTACGGAAATCCCGATGAGTAGGTTGCTGATGCCCATGGGGTTTTGCGCGATTCTGGGTGGTACGATCACATTGGTCGGGTCGTCGCCCCTCATCCTGTTGAATGACCTGATTGTTTCGGCAAACTCATCCCTTCCAGCTGATCAACAAATGGAGACGTTTGGGTTGTTTTCAGTAACGCCTATCGGTGTGATGCTGGTGCTGACAGGGGTACTATACTTTGTGCTCTTTGGTCGTTGGGTCCTTCCAGCGCGGCGGGAACGTGGAGAAGACGCAAGCTCGGCGCGATCCATGCAGGCTTATGTCGAAGCCACATACGGGCTTCGGGCCGATATGTTTGAGATACGTGTCCCTGAAGGCTCGATCATTATCGGGCAAACGCTTTCGGATCTGATGGTCGCCCATAACATGTACATTCTGGGCACATCTTATCGCGGCCACAAGGTCATCGCGCCGATGGCTGATACTAAGATTGAAGCCCCGGCGCGGCTCGCCGTGCTTGGCCTGCGTCGGGTGGTTGAGCACCAGTTTGCTGAGCCTTACGGCTTGGAGATCCTGCCCCAACTAGATGTCTTTGCAGACGATTTCGCCGCGACCCAATCGGGTGTGGCCGAGGTTGTTATTCCTCCCGGTTCTTCAGTGATCGGCCAGACTCCGATCGATTTACGTCTCCGCCAAACACATGGTTTGTCTTTGTTGGCCATTCAGCGTGGCGAAGAAACACTAAGCCACGTTGAGACCGAAGATCATTCAGCCACTCATATAGGGCAAGTTCCTTTGCAAGCCGGTGACACGTGTGTGGTGCATGTGCAGTGGGACCGTCTGACACGAGTGAAGTCAGACAGGGATTTCGTCGTTGTCACCTCGGACTTTCCCCAGGAAGAGTTGCGGCCACACAAGGTCGGATGGGCGCTCGCCTTCTTCCTAATAGCGTTGAGCTTAATTCTGTTTTCTGACCTTCGTTTATCATTGTGCCTGTTAGTTGGCGCTGTTGGCATGGTTTTGAGCCGGGTGCTGTCGATCGATGAGGCCTACGAGTCGATAAGTTGGAGCACAGTTTTTCTACTCGCTTCACTGATCCCGTTGGGTCAGGCGGTTCAGAACACCGGCACTGCGGATTGGATTGCAGCGCATGTGTTGGCCCTTTTGAAGGGGTGGCCGATCTGGTCTTTGCAAGCGGGAATAGCCGTTTTGGCGACGGCGTTCACGCTGGTCATGTCGAACGTAGGTGCAACTGTTCTGCTGGTGCCGCTAGCAGTTTCTATTGCTGTATCGGCGGGTGGAAGCCCGGCTGTATTTGCTCTCACCGTGGCAATTTCAACGTCCAACTCATTTTTGATCCCAACACACCAGGTGAACGCGTTGATCATGGGCCCAGCAGGTTACAGGGTGGTCGATTTTGTTCGCTCGGGCGGTATCATGACTCTGCTTTTCTTGGTTGTCTCAATGACTGGACTTGCGATTTTCTTCTGAGCCGCCTCTCGGCGATCCGTACAGATGAACTCATAATATAGGGTTTTTGAGACTAAATTTTTTTGTCGGAACGTTAGATTCAAGACGTCTGCAAAAAAGACCTCCGTCGCGAGGGAGCGAAGAAAGGCGTCGAAGTCAACCAAACCTGAAGTCGATATACGCTGGAACTGGACCGTTTTAGTTTTATCCATCACTGTTGTCGGACCAAGACCGTCGGCAATTTTGGAGAGTTCACGATGAAGTTCCTTCGTACACCGGACCACCAGTTTGACGGATTGCCAGATTTCGACTTTGGCCCGAACTATCTTGATGTGGATGATACCGAGGGCGGTCTTCTCCGTCTGCACTATTTGGACGAGGGACCGGCGCAGGCACCGCCAGTATTGTTGATGCATGGAGAGCCAACCTGGTGCTTCCTGTATCGGCACATGCTTCCGTTATTCAAAGATGCGGGTCATCGAGTTCTGGCTCCTGATTTGATTGGGTTTGGCCGGTCGGACAAGCCCACTGAGCGATCCGACTACACCTACCAACGCCATGTAGACTGGATGTCCGAGTGGTTGCGGAAAGTTGACCTGACCGGCATCACATTGGTTTGTCAGGACTGGGGGGGACTCATTGGCTTGCGGCTGGTTGCGAGTATGCCCGAGCGGTTCTCTCGTGTGGTTGTGGCGAACACGGCCCTACCTACTGGTGACGTGCCCTTGGGCAACGCATTTCTTTCATGGCGGGAATACTCACAGTCTGTGCCTGAATTTAATTCGGGCCGTATCGTATTTGGCGGCACAACATCGAAGATTTCAGATGAAGAGGTTGCAGCCTATAACGCACCGTTCCCGGATGCGCGCTATCTGGCAGGCGCTCGCGAGTTTCCAGTGTTGGTGCCCGACTCGCCTGACAATCCAGCTTCAGAAGCCAACCGAGCCGCATGGGAAACCCTCAAGACCCTGAACACTCCGTTTCTGACAGTTTTTGGAGAAGATGACAGGGTCATGGCGGGGGTAGACAAACTGTTCCAAAAGTCGATCCCTGGGGCAAATGGTCAAAACCATATCGTTGTGCCAAAAGCTGGGCATTTCATTCAAGAAGATGCTGGCAGAGAGCTGGCACAGGCGACTTTGAAATTCGTTGAGCAAACACAGAGGCTATCAATTTAGAGTCTTCCCTGCGGCCTCAACTCACACCAAATTTGCGACGCAAATGCTCGGCCAAGGCCGTTATGCGACGTGGTTGGGCTCGGCTCGGCGGAAACATCATTTGCAAAGGTTTCGGCGGTGGGAGGAAGTCGCGCAAGACAGAAACAAGTCCGCCAGATCGAACATCGTCGCCGACATCCAGCTCAGACTTCAAGACGACCCCATGGCCTGCGATCGCCCAATCGCGGATGAGTGAACCATCATTGACTATTCGATTTCCCTTTACTGATACGCGCTGGGCATTTGGTCCTGACCCAAACTCCCAAACGTTGTCGATCATGTCGCCAAACCTCATGATCAAGCAGTTGTGGTTCAATAGATCTTCTGGTTTTTCAGGCGTTCCGAATGAGGCCAGATAACTTGGGGACGCACACACGAAACGTCGGTAGCTTCCTAGATTTCGCAACCTGAGCGAGCTGTCTGTGATGTTGCCGAAGCGAACGGCGAGGTCGAAACCCTGGCCGACGAGGTCAACATAGCCGTCCGAGAGGGATAGTTCGATTGAGACGGCAGGGTTCTCTTCGGTGAATTCGGCGACAACCTCGGAAACAATGCTCCGTCCTAAGTCAATCGGCGCGCTTATGCGAATTGGACCAGACAGAGTTTCGGCGCCGTGCCGAACAAGCGTATCCAGGTCCGCAACCTCACTGAGTAAGCTTCTTGCTCCGTCAGCGAGTGTCCGGCCTTCTTCGGTCAGGCTAATGGAACGGGTGGTGCGGTTGAACAAAACAACACCGTAGTGCGCCTCCAGAGCCGCGAGCCGCTCGGACACTGTCGTGCTCGACATCCCTGTCTCGCGCGCCGCGGCCACCAGACTGCCTTTCTCGGCTATGGTGAGAAACAAGCGAAGATTGTCTAATAGCATTAAACGGAAATTCCGGATTATATGTTCGAACCTGACATGTTTATCCCGAAAGTTCTGCGGCGTAAATCTAGCGCATCACTCAAGAACACAAGGAATCTATTCCAATGGCCAAGCTGACAATCGTCGCCAACATCAAAGCCAACCCCGACAAGATCGACCTCGTAAAGGTTGAGCTGATCAAGCTCATCGACATAACCCGTGCTGAAGAGGGTTGCATTAACTACGACCTACACCAGGACAACGACAACCCAGCTCATTTCGTGTTCTACGAAAACTGGGAAAGCCGAGAGCTTTGGCAAACCCACATGGGTGCTCAGCACCTTGCGGCTTATCTGGAAGCAACAGAGGGCGCCGTTGCAGAATTCACGTTGAATGAAATGACAGTCATCGGTTGATACAGAACCGGACAAAGGAGCACGCTATGAAAGCCGTGGGATACCGTGAGACAGGGTCGATTGGTCGGACGGACGCCTTAGTCGACTTCGAGGCCGACAAACCGACGCCGAAGGGGCGCGACTTGTTGGTGAAGGTGCAGGCCGTGTCAGTGAACCCGGTTGATACGAAGATTCGGCAAAAACGTGCTCCTGCGGGTCCAGCACCTGATATTCTGGGTTGGGACGCAGTAGGCGTCGTCGAAGCCGTTGGTGAAGCGGTTGAGACTTTCAGTCCGGGCGATACAGTTTGGTATGCCGGCGCGATCAACCGACCGGGAACCAATGCCGAGTTTCATCTGGTGGATGAACGTATTGTCGGAGCCGCGCCAAAATCCATACCGGCGAAAGCGGCTGCGGCGATGCCGCTCACGACGCTTACTGCCTTTGAGATGCTGTTCGACCGCTTGCGAGTCCAAGATGCCGTTTCCGGCGGGACCAATACGTTGCTGGTGATTGGTGGTGCAGGTGGTGTCGGTTCGATTACCATTCAATTGGCGCGGGCTCTCACTGACTTGAAGGTGATTGCCACTGCGTCCCGACCCGAGACACAAGATTGGGTTCGAGAGCTTGGCGCACACTATGTCATCAACCATGCGGAACCTTTTGGCTCACAACTCGAGGCTCTCGGTATCGACAGCGTGGATTTCATCTATTCGACAAACCATTCCCAGCTTTATGCCTCTCAAGGCGGAGAGGTGATGACCCCACAAGGTCGCTTTGGGTTGATCGACGATCCTGAGACCTTCGACATCGCGCCGTTCAAACCCAAATCGATCTCATTGCATTGGGAGTTCATGTACACTCGGTCGCTTTTCGGGACTGGAGATATGAGTCGTCAAAGCGAAATCCTGAATCAGGTCGCCGGGTTGATAGATGATGGAAAGATCAGATCCACAGCGACTGATACACTCGGTAGGATCAATGCTACAAACTTAATGAAAGCCCATGCTATCCTCGAAAGCGGCAAGGCCAAAGGGAAGCTTGTGCTTGAGGGTTTTTAGATGAGAATTGAGCGGCTGGATCATGTGAATATCGTGACGAACAGGTTGCCTGAGATGGTTACTTGGTATGAAGAGGTCCTGGGTTTGAAACTCGGGGCCCGCCCTGATTTTCCGTTTGCCGGAGCTTGGTTGTATGCGGGTGATCACGCGGTGGTTCACCTTGTGGGGCACGAAGGAACGCCAAGTGTCGGCTCCGAAGTGAAGCTCAAGCTCGAGCATTTTGCACTCTCAGCCACGGGGTTGAGCGCGTTCGAAGAAAAATTGAATTCGAGTCAGATCAAGTACCGCAAAACTGACGTCCCCGGCGCCCGAATGGTCCAAATCCACGTGGCCGATCCTGATGGAAATCATATTCATATTGATTTCGAAGAAACCGAGTAAGTGAAAACCCTCGGAATAGTCGGGCCGCAAAATCAAGCTCGTAACTCTTTGCCGATCAATGATCGAGATCCTTGCCGGGTTGCTTCCAAGAATTACGTGGGTCAACATTTTTGGGCGGTAATAACGTCGATTTGGAGATCAGCATGCGGGACCTAGAAACAAACAAGAAAAACGTCATCGCCTTTTATGAAATGATGTTCAACGCGTGTCGACCTGCCGAGGCCATAGCGACCTTTGTTGGGGAAACCTATACGCAGCACAACCCGCATGTTGGCGACGGCAAGCAAGCCTTTGTCGAGTACTTCGAGCGCATGGCCGCCGAATACCCGGGAAAGCGTGTGGACATCAAACGTGCGTTTGCTGAAGGCGATCACGTTGTTCTGCATTGCCATCAAATCTGGCCCGATGACCTCGAGTACGCCGGGATCGATATTTTTCGCCTGGATGCTGATGGCAAGGTTGTCGAACACTGGGACGTTCTTCAGGAAGTTCCAGCAAAAAGCGAGAATGACAATGGCATGTTCTGACTTCGCCGTTCTGGTTACGGAGCATTGAACTTCGAAAGCTCCTATCAGCTAAACCACGATAGTCGAAGGGTATAAGTCTGATCCAGGAAACCCGCCGAGGCGTATCTATCAAGAACCGTTTAGTTAGGAGATAAATATGTTCTCGAAGAGTATTCTTGCGGCGACCCTTGGATTAATTTCAGCTACTTCGCTTCAAGCTGGTGTACAAATTCGCTTTATAGAAAGCGCACCCAAGGACCGTTTTGTTCTGACAAATGTCGGAGCTTGCGAAGTAGAAGCCTCGACCCTCAAAATTGACTTGTCGCAATCTGCCGGACGTCTGATTTTCGACGTTACCGAAAAGGGTGCTGGAGTGGAGGTATTCCAACCTCTCGAATTCGTTGAGGGTTCGGATGCTCTGCGGCAAATTCCAGCGGTCGTGGACGGGCAAGATACAATAGAACTTGAGATCGCCTCCCTCGCAGCCGGTGACACACTAGCCTTTACCATCGATGTCGATGACACAATCGGGCAACGCGAAATCACCGTAACGGGGTCGGAGATCGAAGGCGCCACGGTTTCGTATACTGATGCGGATAAGACCAGTACGGCGACCTTCTCTTCCGAGGCATTTGTCAATGTGACCACCAAGGACTGCTGAAAGCTATCCCAAAATGTCGAATTGGTTGATCCGCATAGTATTCCTTGCGCTCATGGTGGGAGGCGGCATCCTTATTGGGACACTGACTGCACCCGGCGATTGGTATGCGCAGCTTTCTAAACCGGCTTTCAATCCACCTAATTGGATTTTTGGGCCAGTTTGGACAGTGCTATATGTTTTGATCGCTATGGTTGGTTGGCGTCAGTTCGAAGCGGACCGAAGCTCGACCGCCATGAAGCTGTGGTGGGCGCAGATGGGTCTGAACTTTTTGTGGTCCCCAGCCTTTTTCGTACTGCAACTGCCGTGGATTGCCCTTGTGGTCATTGTCGCGTTGTTGGCTGTCATCGTCATGTTCATCGTTCAGGTCAGGAATTCGGATCGGGTTTCTACGCTGGCCTTCCTGCCGTACTTTGCATGGGTCGCATTTGCCACGGCGCTGAACCTTTCCATTGCGATACTGAACTGAGAAGGAACGAAATGCTTGCCAACTTCATTGGGCTTGTTTCAGGTCTTGTTATCATTGGATGCACAATGGCTCAGGCTGATGAAAAACTGACTGAAGACTTTTCCAAGTCTCCGGACACGCGTTGGGACTACGTTGCCGACACCGTCATGGGAGGAGTTTCCTCAGGACAAGTGCAGTTTCGTTCGGAAGGTGATGTTGCATTCGCGCGGCTGACCGGAACGGTCAGTACGGAAAACAACGGCGGCTTCATCCAGTTCCGGCGCAAGTTGTCTGATCGGCCAGATGAGGGTGTATCAGGCGTCAGATTATTGGTACGGGGGAACGGTGAGCAATATTTCGTTCACCTCAGAACACGCGGCACGGTGCTTCCGTGGCAATACTATCAGGCCGCGTTCGCAACTTCTAAAGACTGGGCCGAAGTCTATTTGCCTCTGTCAGGTTTCAAGGCTTCTGGCACCATATTACGCGCTATTCCCGTTGCTGATGAAATCACTTCAATTGGAGTTGTAGCCTTCGGGCGCGATCACGAGGCCCGCGTAGATGTCAGTGAGATTGGTTTCTACTGAAGGCCTCTCAAGAAAGGGCTGTGATATTCAGATAGGCCTACTTGACACCGGTTGAGATCGAGTTGTGCCGATGCCTGAACGCGGATGCGCTGTTTCTTCATTTTAGATGCTGAACCTGTCTTTTCTGAGCGAACATTCAGAGCGTGCTGCGTTCCGAAGAGACGACTCCACAGACAGTCTTCAGTTAAAAAAACTTAATCAAAGCAAAATACATTCAGCAAAAGACAACTCCCAAATGAAGCTCATCTAAAGGAGTGAGTATCATGAAGAGGATTGCAGCTTTGGGCCTTGTTGCCCTGACCCTATCATTTGTTGGCACCGGTGCGTTTGCGGACTGCTATTTTGGGAACGATGCGGTAACCGGGATGGAGACGATCATCTGCGAGACAGACGGTGGCTTTTCCAGTTGGGGCACATTGATCGCCGAAGCTTAAGCGTTTCGGGGTTCGACACCAAATTGTCTGTGAATTTGGTTAAATCAGATCGAATTCTGAAATTGGTAGCACCAAAGCCAAGTAGCACTTGGCACCGAGAGTGGTGAC
Source organism: Ruegeria sp. AL11 (assembly GCF_056540865.1). Classification (NCBI taxonomy): domain Bacteria; kingdom Pseudomonadati; phylum Pseudomonadota; class Alphaproteobacteria; order Rhodobacterales; family Roseobacteraceae; genus Ruegeria; species Ruegeria sp. AL11. The sequence continues at coordinate 50,212 of NZ_JBQFXO010000002.1, read as the reverse complement.
GCGACAGACTCGTCTATAGTTATTGCGTGGTAGGGGACCTCCGCTCCCGCTGCGATGCAAGAAACTACTCCAGTTCTTCGACTTGGTTTGCGTCGATGGATATTTCAAACTCACGCAACCTTGCGCCGATTCTTGGTGTTCTGCATCTTTTTGACCAGGCAATGTGGTGGACACTGTTGGAAGGAGACCAATCGTTCTTTGTATTGACCCGTCACGACACCGCCCCACCTTTCTAACTCAGTTAGGAGCATCCTGAGTGTTTGTGAGGACCACCGCCTTGTTGTTTTTTGCTGTGTCGACCCCGGCCACGGCATTGCAGCTTCGCGAAACAGGGCGGTATGAGCTCAATCAACCCGCAAGTCTTGACTACGATCCGACGTTTTGTGGGTTGTGGATTGCGAACGAGGGGCCCGAGGCCATTCTCGTTACATTGCAAGGTGATGAGTTGCGCCGCATATCCAGCGATCTCTTCCGTATCAAAGCAATTGCTATCGAAGGGGATCACTTGTTGTTGGGCGATGGTCTCGGCAGTCTTCAACGTGTCACCAAAGATGGAGAGCCACTCGGAGCGCCTTTCACTCTGGAAGGCGGATTCGCAGACACCGAGGGGATCGCGATCAACGCCAAGGGGCAGATCGTGACCGTAGAAGATGACCCGGAAAGGTTGTCCTGGTTCACTTCAGAGGGTGCGTTGGCGGCGAGGTTGGATACAATGAAGCTCTCTCCCCCCTTAAGCGAGGCGCAGGGCATCGCGATTGATCCACGCACCGGTCACATGTTGATTGTTGATGACTGGGAAGGGTCAAACAGCCTGTATGAGTTCACGGCAGATGGCCAATTGCTCGCCCAGCAAAGCCTTTTGGAATTCGGAACTGACCCGGAAGGCATCGCCATTAGGCCGGGATCTAACCAACTGTTTGTAGCATTCGACGGCGGCGCGACGATTGTGACATTTGACTACACGCCCACCTTGCTTGAAGGATCACCGCCGCTTCCCCCGGGCGGAGATTGTATGATGTTCTGAGAATTTGGCTTTGTATTCTGGCTAAAACCGGTTTTTGCCTAGTCCCGTTCGCTGTCCAAAGCTTCGCGTATGAGCGTTAGATTCGGCAGCGAATTTTGAAACGGACCTGACCCGAGTTCGGACAAAACTGGAGCCAGGGATTCCGACATCCGCTTCGTACAAGCTTTCAGAAACTCCGCACCTTGCGGCGTGGACCGGGCTATTTTCGAACGCTTGTCATTGGGGTTGGTTTCAAGGGTAATCAGAGTGTGATTTTCAAGACTGGAGAGCATGTGTGTCATCGACGTCTTGGGTACTTGAAACGCGTTCGATAGCTGTAGTGGCGTTTCCCCTTCGGGGCGCCGGACCAGGTGGCCCAATATGCCAAATTGGGTAGCGGTCATTCTGCCAGGTAAGAACGCTTCAAGCTTGGTCGAGATCAGCTGGTTGATGATCCCGACCTCGGTGAAGAACCGGTAGACTTCGTTGGTCTCATCTTCAGGCTTCATTCAGAATTCGTGTCTCCAGAGGCCAGCGGGGTGTGGCAATTGGCTCGGGTCCATACCCCAAACGCAGCAACATTTGCACCGTGTGGCCCGGTGACGCAAGAAGCTCATGCGCAAGAGCGTATTCATCAGCCATCTCAGGATATTCCTGAAGGGCTTGACTGATTGGATGAACGCCTAAGCCCATTTCAGTTGTTTTCAGGTAGAAACGCATCAATTGACGTCCGGCTTCGAGTTGATCGCTTCGCGTATTTGTAGCTGTCGTGAGGACTGCGTATTGCGGCGTCGCGTCTAGCATAGCGAAGTAGCCTCGCATGTGAGACTGAGTGCCTGGGTGGTCAACATTCATAAGGGTCTCATTGTCTAAAAGGCCGGTAAGTCGCAGCGTTTCCAGCATGGGATCGCGCAATTCAATCCCGTCCGGATTGGCGTTGATTTCTGCTTTCCCGATCCGCATGAGGTCTACGGATTCTTTCAGGGTCTGCGGTGTTCGCATTTCGATTTCGAAAGCGCGTTTCGTGAGGTCTCGAACACTCGCCACCAGATCTTCATCGGTAATCAAGGTTGCATAGTTGCCAAGCGTAGACACTTGGTCGGCTGAGAGGCGCTGTTCAGTGTACGGTTCTTTGTTGGAATGTCGGTTGAGGATTTGATCTGAGAGTGGATCGGGCGCTCCGCCGGGAACAAACACTGCTTCTGCGATAGGTCCGTCATCTCCATTTGGCAGTAGTTTGACCTTGGTGTCAAATCCCTGTGCTCCTGCCGCCAGGATCATAGTCTCAACAAATGCGCCGAGGCCAATAAAGAGCTGGCGGTGGTAAGGATCGGTTTCCGGAAGCTCGCGATCAGGATCACGGTGGATGCGCACCGTGTCTTGCCCAACCAACTCGACCAGCCAAGGTTGCAAGTTGTGCGGATTGGGGGCGAGAATTGCGTAGGACAACGCGGCTTTGCGTGGGTCGTCATAAGGTATTGGCGTCCACGGAGCCAACGCGTCATGCGGCGTGCGTGTCGCGAGGAACCCAACCGCGCCCGTTGCCGCCAGAATTGTGCCTCCGCCCAGAACCTTAAGAAAACGTCTTCGATTTGGCATCTTGAGTCTCCAATAGTACGATATCGAACCAAATAATACGAAATCGTACTAACTCAACCCCAAGCGATGCAGTGATTGGTTAAGTGATTTGAAAAAAGGAAAGCAGAACAGTCGGACGCAACCACGGACTGCCGCTATCGACAAGTACTCGGAGCGCCTTTTATGTCGCCAAAAAAGCAGTTATTTTAGTTGATTAACGACCGGATACGAGAAGTTCAGAGGCTGTTGAGTCGATGCTTTTCGAGTATCCCGCAAAGCATAGCCTGTGCTTGCAGCCTGTGTTCTCGATGACGTTCACGGGCAACATCCGGTCGACCTTCACTAATCGCTTGAAAAACAACCCGGTGATCTTCGTTGGATTTGACGGGCAGGGGCCTGATGAACAACGTCGTTGCTCGTGCGCGGCGCACCTGGTCGCTCATCATGGCGACAATCGCTTCGACCCGTTTGTTGCCGCCCAACCGAACGAGCTCCTGATGAAACAACTCGTCAGCCTCGGCCCAGGCTTCAAGGTCTTCGGTTTCGATGGCTTGATCCATCTTTGCAATTGATCCAGCAAGGACCGACAGTTCATCTTCTGAATGACCCGCTTCGGCAGCGCGCTGTGCCGCGAGACTCTCGAGTTCTGTCAGTATGTCGTAAATTTCACGCATATCATCTGATGAAACAGGCAGTATACGCACGCCCTTTCGGGGCCGCATTTCTAGCAACCCCTTACTTTCCAACATCAGCGCAGCTTCCCGTATCGGGGTGCGGGACATGCCAAGGGTCTCGGCGAGTTCTGATTCCAGATGGTCAGTTCCGGCTGCAAGTTCGCCGGACAGGATCATCTGTCGCAAATCCCTAACTGCGCGTTGGGTGTTGGAAAGAGTTTTTGCGTCCTGATCCTTCACGGCGTCTCCAGGTTGATTTTTCGTCCCTCCGCAGTCGAGAGATAGATGCTCTCTTCGATGCGGATCACGTCCAAATAGTCTCGGGCCGTGTTTTCCAGCGGCGTGCCCTTTACAAGGCCTGAAACGACGTGACTTTGCAAGGCGTGTACGCAGTCTCCTCCAAACCCATCATGATCGCTCGGAGGTAAAATCTGCTGTCGCTCCTGTTTTCCAAAAGCGCGGAGGTCAACTGAACCGTCGCCGTTGAGAACCAGTGATCCTTCGGTTCCTTCGATGAGAGCCTCACCCATGGTTTGACGCAGGTTTTCTGCACTGTGGTCAAGGCACCTGTTGCCATCGAACAGGGCTTTCAAACCGTTGGGGTGATCAAACAGGATGAAACCTGCATCCTCGCCTGCGATAACTGGGTTAACTTGGCGCAAGTCCGCATAAACTGCGCTGGGCGCATCGAACAAAAATCGGAATGTGTCTACCCAGTGAACCGCTGTTTCATGAACGAGGAAACGCGGCATGTCCTGAAAATACGGTTGCCGGTCAAGGTAGGCTCGTGGTCCCTGTCCGTCGCCGGGCCGAAGCCGGAAAGTCGCTTGAAGAGGTGTGCCAATTCGACCCTCGGTCATCGCCACCTTGATCGCACGATACCAGGGCTGAAATCGAAAATTCTCGTGCACGACGATAGTTGCGCCTACCGCTTCAGCCTCGGAGACGATCTTCTCCGCTTCATCCAGAGACATGCAGAATGGCTTTTGACAGATCAGCCACTTGATACCAGAGTTCAGTACCGTTCGGATGGCTTCGGCCTGCGCTACAGGTGGAAGGATGATGTCCACGAGATCTGGTTTTTCCGCCTCCAGCATTTGTGACAGATCATCGTAAGCGGCAAGTCCTGTTTCTTTAGCCTTGTTGATATCACGGTTGCAGGACGCAATCGGAACCGCTCCGGGCATTCGGGACCAGCTTTCGTAGTGGAACCTGCTGAAATATCCCGCGCCCACACAAGCGACCCTGATGGTTTGTCGAGTATTCATGCCCGTATTGCTTCTAATACCGATGCGGCTGCATCCTGCGTTCCGGCGGTGCCACCTAGGTCACGCGTCAGGTTCTGTCCGTTCGCAGTCACTTTTTCCACGGCTTCACGCAATCGTTCGCCGTCGTTGGACAGGCCTGGGTGATCATGGGTCAGCCCCAACCATTCAAGCATCATTGCTGCGGACAGGATCATTGCAAAAGGGTTGGCGACACCCTGTCCCGCAATGTCCGGAGCGGAACCATGACAGGGTTGGAATACAGCGTGATTCAATCCGATATCTGCTGAGGGAGCCAACCCAAGACCACCCATGAGACCGGCACCAAGGTCGGAGAGGATGTCTCCGAACATGTTCTCAGTGACCAAAACATCAAATTCCCAAGGTTTTTGAACCATCCACAGAGCGGTGGCATCAACATAAGCATGGTCTGCCTGTAATTCGGGATGGAGGGCGGCTTCTGCATCAAAAATTGATCTAAAGAACGCAAAGGCGCGAAATACATTGGCCTTGTCGACACATGTAACTCGCCCTCGGCCGCGCCCGGTTCTTTTGCGGTTCTGGGCCAGATCAAACGCGAAACGGAACAGTTTTTCGGACACCTCACGAGTGATCAGCAGAGTTTCACGCGCTTCGTCTTCGGAAACTTCGCCAGCGCCTTGGGTGAAGAACAGCCCTTCTGTGCTTTCGCGTATCAACACAAAGTCGATCTCTTTTCCCGGAGGCAGCGCCAAGGGAGTCCTTTGTCCGCTGCTTACCTTCACTGGCCGTACGCCAGCGAAAAGTCCCAGTTGCTTTCGCAAATCAATCTGCGGTGAAATCTCGGTTCCGTCCGGGTATCGAACATCCGGCAAACCCATTGCCGACAGCAGAATCGCGTCAGCATTTCGTGCAGTCTCGAGTGATCCTGCCGGAAACGATTCTCTCGTTTTGGCGTAGTGGCCTGCGCCAGCCGGAGCGTCTGTAAACACCAGTTCATAGGTGGGATTGCTGAGCGAGAGCTGGCGCAGGATTTCAAGCGTGGGGCCCATAATTTCTGGGCCAATCCCGTCCCCGTGGAACACTGCAATATCGTAAGTCTTTTTCATTTTGCCCCGCTTCCTTCCTGTTTCGCATTCATAGCGCGATCGCAGCTTTCACTACAGTCCGTTGACAACGCATTCTTTAATGTATACGCAAATAAATGCAATAATAAACGCGAAGTTGTTTGGGAGGACTTGGAAATGAAACTAATGCTAGGGCGGTTGGCGGCCGCAGCTGTGATGGCGACCAGTATTGCAGGCGCAGCTGCTGCGCAGGATTACCCCTATCGTGATATCACCACAGCTGTGGTCTGGGGGGCCGGTGGCGGTACGGACACGATCAACCGTATGATCATGGCCGAGATGGAAAAACACCTTCCGGTCTCGATCAATGTGATCAATCAAACAGGTGGTGTCGCAGGCTCCAACGGTATGGTCTACGTTATGAACCAACCAGATGATGGCTACACACTGGTTGGTCTGTCTGAATCGAATGTCACCGCTGCTGTGCAGGGTGGTTGGGATAAGAAATTTGACTTTTGGTATCCATTCATTGTTGGCGGATCACCTGATCTGATCTCGGTTCCGGCGGACAGCCCTTACAATACTCTGGAAGAACTGGTCGACGCCGCGAAAGCTGCTCCGGGCACTATTCCAGCCGCGGCTTCGGGCGCAGGTTCGATCCACCACTTGAACCTTCTGGCCATCGAAAAAGGGTCCGGTGCAGAATTCAAGTTTGTTCCATACAAAGGCTCCGCGCCCGGGCAGGAGGCAGCGATAGCGGGTGAAGTTGCGTTGGTTGTGACCTCACTGGCTGAACAGGCTCCGTTGATCGAAGGCGGTCAACTTAAACCGCTTGCTATGTTGACGCCTGAGGACGCGCAGATCGCAGGGTCAACCGTGCCGTCTGCCTTTGGCATCTATGACGGTCTCGACCAGTATTTGCCGCTCAAACAGGCGATCGGGTTTGCGGTTCACAGCTCGGCCGGGGATGACGTTAAGGCTGCCTTAGGCGATGCGTTCGAGCAGGCTATTGCGTCTGACACTGTCGCCGAATGGGCTGCGGCAAACAACTACGACGTCGGTGGTCAGCACGGTGAAGAGGCTCAAGAGCTGTTTGCGAACCTCGAAGCTACTTTTGCCTATACCTTGCAGGACCTTGGTGCTGCCACGGTCGATCCGGCCTCGCTGGGTATCGAGAAGCCCTAATCCGATCAATTTTGAAAGGGCGCGCTTGATCGCGCCCTTTCCCTCAGGAGGCAGGCAATGGACAAACCTGACGAAACACTGGTCATGCGGACGCGCGACTTTTGGGCAGCAATTGTTCTTATAACAGTGTCCGTCTTTTTTCTTTGGAAGACGTCGGACATCCCCCTTTGGGGCGAAAACCGCGCAGGCGTAAGTGGGTCGGATTGGTACAACTCGGCTGCAATTGTACCGCTGTTCATCTTCGGAGGGTTGCTTTCGTTGTCCTTCGTTTTACTGGCTATTTCGATCCGCTCTGGTGGGGCCGAAAACGCGCTCAGTGCGTTGGGGATCGGGTGGGACAAGTCGGAAGCCTATCGAGCTTCAACAATAGGCTTGATCCTTCTTGCATATGTCGTCGGGCTCGTTCCCAGAGTGGACTTCATTCTGTGTTCTGGGTTGCTGATTACAGCTTTGACTTACGGCTACTACGGCGGCCATGCTAGGCGTGCTTTGGTTGCCTGTATCGCGGTTGTCTTTGCAGGATTATTTGCGTTTGCTGTTTTTCCCGCGCAGGCGGACTGGAACGCACACGGTGATGATTGGTTTACGCTGGCCCTATGGGTCTCGCTAACATTTGTAGTGTTGACCAAAGCGGCTTCCGAACGTGTTTTGCGGTACGTTCCTTTGGTGGCAATACTTGCCCCGCTCATCCTTGTTTGCGCGATGGCCTTTGTTTTCCGGCAGAACGTGCCCGCGCGTGGCGGGCTGATCTTCAAGCAAATCGAATACCACTACTACGTGACGCTTCGTCCGCTTTGGAAAGATTGACCGGATGGACTTTATCCTTTCGCAACTGGCTGGATTTGGGGCCGCCTTCGTGGGCCTGGCAGTGGACCCGCTGACCTATCTGTATTTGATCGCATCCGTATTCCTGGGCATCACGTTCGGTGCATTGCCCGGCCTAACGGCAACCCTGGCGGTGACGATCCTGACAGGTTTCTTCGGCAACAAAATCCCGCTCGACTATTCGCTCATCGCTTTGCTCGGGGCCTATGTTGGTGCGATTTACGGCGGCTCTTACCCGTCTATTTTGCTGAACATTCCGGGCACAGCAGCCAGCGCGGCGACAGCCATGGATGGCTACCCTCTGGCCAAAGCAGGTCGAGGGGGCGAAGCACTCGGGCTGACTACGACAGCCAGTTTTATTGGCACAGTTATCGGGACCATCACGCTTTTGATTTTTGTCTGGGCGCTGCTTTTGGTTTCAAAGAACATCGCAAGCCCGGAGAAAGCACTACTGGCCCTGTTCGGCATTCTGCTTTCTGGCACTTTGATGAGCGAAGACCTGGTGATTAAGGGATGGATCGCCGGTCTGATCGGGCTTGCGATGTCCATGGTGGGGCTCGACCCTCTGTTGTCTGAACCTCGCTATACCTTCGGCTGGTCTTACCTGATGAGCGGGTTTCAGGTCGTGCCAGTTTTGATGGGGGCTTTTGCCATTCCCCAAATCATCGACGGTTTGAGGCATGTTGAGGCCGGGAAGGTTCTGGCCCTGAAAGGTCGCATCCTTCCGAACCTTCGGTCTATACGACGCTACCTGCCCACCATTGGCCGGTCAGGAGTTATCGGGACAGGGGTCGGAGCACTTCCCGGAGTAGGCGAAGATGTAGCCGGTTGGGTCAGCTATGGTGTCGGCAAGACCGTATCCGCCGAGGGCGAAAAGTATGGAAAAGGGTCTTTGGAAGGTCTGCTGTGTTCAGAAACTGCAAACAACGCCTGTATTGGCGGCGCGCTGATCCCGCTTTTGGTGTTGGGTATCCCCGGTTCACCACCCGCCGCCGCTTTGATGGGGGCCTTCAAGATTAACAATGTGATCCCCGGGCCGACGATTGATCCCGAGATCATTCTGCGCGTGGTTGCGATATTGGTGCTCGCGTCGCTGACTATGTTTCTTATGGGGCTTTTCACGGCTCGCGTCTTTATCAAGATACTCGCCATCCCGCAGACCATCTTCTTGCCAGTCGTGATGGTTCTGACAACGATTGGGTCTTTCAGCGTCGGCGGTGGCATCAATGATCTCTACCTGATGCTTGGTGTCGGTGCCGTTGCCTACTTCATGAACCTTATGAAGTACCCAATAGCGCCGTTGGTTATCGGCGTTATTCTGGGCAGTCTGTTTGACGAAACCTTCCGCCGGTCGCTGTTCTTGTCGGACGGGGATCTTTCGGTCTTCTTTTCACGTCCCGGTGCGGCCATTCTGCTGGTGCTCAACACTGGTCTGATCCTCAGCCAACTGCCCGTCACAAAGCGCGCTTTCTCACGTCTGAAAGGACTTTCTGTCTGATGTTTGCGGTTACTGTCACCTTCACTCTCAAGCCCGGTACGAGAGACACCTTTTTGCCGTTGATGGTCGAAAACGCTTCAACCTCTTTGCGTGAAGAACCCGGATGCCATCAGTTTGACGTTTGCCTCGGCGACGATCCCGAGACAATTTTTCTCTATGAACTTTATGATGACAGCGTGGCGTTCTCTGCCCACCTAGAAAGCGTGCATTTTCAGTCCTTCGATACGGCAGTGGCTGATATGATCGCCACCAAAGTAGTTCACCAGTATCCCGAGGTCATCCGATGAACGATTGGGAAATCCACGCCTTGAAATACGCGGATCGAAATGCCCGGACGCGCGCTGATAGTTTCATCATCGATGATAATCACGACGCGCCTCATGCGATGGATTATTTCGTTTGGGTGCTCAAACGCGGCGACAAAGTCATTCTGGTCGATACTGGCTACGATTCCGATGAGGCTGCCGCGCGTGGTCGTCCCATCGCGATGGACCCTCGTGAGGCTCTGCGGCCCCTAGACATTATGCCGGAAGCGGTGACCGAGGTCATCGTGACCCATCTGCACTACGACCACGCGGGGGGTCTGCATATGTTCCCTAACGCGAAATTGCACTTGCAGTCGGCGGAAATGGCCTTCGCCACAGGTCCCTGCATGTGCCATGACCACCTGCGTGCGCCTTTCACGGCTGGCCATGTCTGCGAGGTGGTAAAGCGTCTCTATTCAGGCAAGGTCGTGTTCTACGATGGAGAAGCTGAGATTGCAGATGGGGTCACGGTGCACTGCATCGGTGGACACTCGCGCGGATTGCAATGCGTTCGCGTAAGAACGGGAGCTGGGTGGATGGTACTCGCCTCTGATGCCTCGCATTACTACGAGAATTTCATGGCACGCAAAGCCTTTCCCATCGTCGTCGACCTGCAAGACATGATGGATGGTTTTGGGACGCTAGAGAGATTGGCCTCGCATCCTCGACTTATCGTGCCCGGCCATGATCCACTTGTGCGTAAGATTTTCCCCGTCGGAGCAGCACCGCATATCCACAGGCTGGATCCCGGGCCAACCAGGGACATCAAATTATGAAGATCGGCGTCATAGCTGACGATTTTACAGGTGCGAGCGACATTGCGAACACTTTGGCGAAGGGCGTTGAGCCGGAAGGTGGATTGCGAACGGCGCAGTTCCCAGGCGTTCCAACGACCCCGGTCGACGAAGAGATTGAAGCGGGAGTGATCTCGCTCAAAAGCCGTACCGCACCTGTCGAGCAAGCTGTTGCGGATAGCCTGCGGGCCCTGCGATGGCTCGCGGACCAAGGATGCCAGCAGTTCATCTTCAAGTATTGCTCGACCTTTGATTCCACGATGGAGGGAAACATCGGTCCCGTTGCGGAAGCGCTGGCCAACGAACTGGGCGCGCAAAAAGTGATTTTCTGCCCGGCCTTTCCGACCACGGGTCGCACTGTCTATCACGGCCATCTTTTTGTGTTCGACAAGCCGTTGAACGAGTCCGGGATGGAAAACCACCCACTTACTCCGATGACGGATGCAAACATCAGGCGATGGTTGCAGCATCAGGCCGAAGAGGCGGTTGGTTTGGTGTCAATTGGCACTGTGAAGCAAGGGTCAGAGGCGATTGCTGCTGCTTTGTGGAACGTCGACGAACGCTTTGTAATCGGCGATGCGATTTCGGACGAGGATTTGTTGGTCTGGGGCGAGGCTCTAAAGGATGCGGAGCTTATTACTGGGGGATCCGGCCTAGCATTGGGGTTACCAAGAAACTTCTTGAGAGAGACTTCGCCTAAAAGTGCTGGCAGTGTGTTCACTGGTATCGCTGGACCTGCAGCGATCCTTGCCGGGTCGTGCTCGGGTGCAACCCGTGGGCAGATTGATGTTCACTCGAAATTCCATCCGTCCTTCGCCATCGATGTGCCAAGTGTCATGTCCGGGGATGTGACCACGCAAACGCTTCTGGATTTCTTCGAAGCGAATCCCGATCAGGCGCCACTCGCATACTCATCGGGAAGCCCGGAGGATGTACGAGCGATCCAAAATCAATTTGGTCAGGAAGCAGTTGCGGACAGGTTGGACAATCTCTTTGCAGATACAGCCCGACAACTTGCCGAAACGGGGTACAAGCGCTTTGTCGTGGCCGGAGGTGAGACGTCGGGAGCTGTTGCTAAGGTCATCTCTGAGGCAGTGGGGTCTCCAGCCATGTCAATTGGGCCAGAGATTGATCCGGGCGTGCCAGTCTTGAGCGTTGGAAAATCTGACCCCATTGCACTGGCTTTGAAGTCTGGAAACTTTGGCGCTCCAGATTTCTTCTCGAAAGCGCTGAAAATGATGGAGGCAGGCAAATGAGTTCTGAAGAACAGGCACTGCGACAGCAGATATCGGAACTGTGCGCCTCGCTTTTTGCGCGTGGATTTTCCGTCGGCACTGCGGGCAATGTCTCCGCGCGTTTACATGACGGCATCCTCATGACGCCAACGAATTCGACCTTGGGCGATATCGACCCCGAGCGCATCGCCAAGATTAGTTTGGATGGCAGCCACGTCTCGGGCGATAAGCCGACAAAGGAAGTCTTTCTGCACCAAGCCTTCTACGAGACGCGGCCAGAAGCGGGCGCCGTGGTGCATCTGCATTCAACTTGGGCCACTGCACTGTCGTGTTTGGAAGACACCGATCCCAATGACTGTATTCCACCGCTAACACCATACGTGGTGATGCGCGTTGGCACGGTCAAACTGGTTCCATACGTTAAGCCGGGTGACCCGAAAACCGGTGATTTGATCCGCGAACTGGGCGGCGAATGTAGTGCTGTTCTGCTGGCTAATCATGGCCCGGTCGTGTCGGGAAAGGACCTCTTCTCTGCTGTCTGTGCAGCAGAAGAGCTGGAAGAAACGGCCAAGCTGCTCGTGGCTTTGCGAGGCCTGCCAACCCGCCTATTGGATGCTGAACAAGTCACAGAACTCAAAGAGACTTTCGGAAGGATGTAATCGGACGCCGATAGGAGGAGTGTGCAAACAATTGGGAAAATCGTGAAAAGTTATTCGCAAGCAAGCTTGAGTTTAATGAATGCAATCAATTGCAGGAACGCACCGTTATGAGCGCGCTTACATGATGCTTAGGTTTGCGCATAACACTACGCGCACCCCATAAGTTTGGGTAGTTTGCACATAGTTCTGCGCTGCCCGATTGTCTGCCTTAGCGATGAATTCAATTGGTTTTTGGCGTAGTCGTAGCGGTTATGGCCTTTGCTGCACTTAATCTCGCAAAGGGCCTCTCTAAGGAACCTTAGGTGCCATGCGGCCTTTTTGCTCGGATTCTCGCGAAGGTCTGCGGTGCGCGGCAAGCTGACTATGCAAATTCTGGTGGGCGGATGAACCAAACGACCAGCTGGAAAAGAGAAACGGACGTTTTGAACCCAATCCAGCCGTTTTTGCAGGCCGGAGTTCTCTGGTAGCGTCGGGTATTTGCCAAAAACCTACAGCTGAGACCCAATTGGTAAAATACTTAAAAATCCGGCAACTATGTGATCCCAGGCCGATCCTGTCGGCTCGGATTGGTACTCAAGAACGTTGCCATCATCGCCTCTTGTCGTCCATTTAAGCTGACCAGCTTTCTCGAGCGTCACGTTATATGTGTATGCGGGTAGCGCGTCGTCCAAGGCACCCATGGTCTGTGTCGCCAATACTGGTGAGTCAATCAGAATTCCCATCTCGGTGTTGATGTTGACAGATCGCGGATCCCAGTTGAACGATCCTACGAACAAGTATCGGTCATCGACTGCAAATGCCTTGGAATGTAGGCCTGACCTAGATTGAGCCCAGTTAATACCGCGGCGTTGGACCTGATAGGCGTCCGGTCGCAGCTCATAGAGCTCTACTCCACCGCGTAGAAGTGCACGGCGTTTCTTGGCATAGTGCGCGTAGACGGGTGCGACGTCGTTAGAGGCAAGTGAATTGGTTACAACCTTTACGTCGACGCCGCGGCTTTCCAATTCGGTCAGCCATTTCACACCGTTGTTACGCGGCACGAAATAGGCGGAGACGATGTTCACCTCACTGCTGGCATTCTCAAAGTATGGAAGCAACTGAGATGCCAGAACGGGACCTGAGTTCTCGAGACCGGCGGCTTTTGATGGCGGATCAGCGTAAAGCTTTGCAGGCAGCCAATCCAGTGATAGGGCTCCATCTGCGAAGTTCTCTTGCGCTGACTTTCTGAGGGCCGCGCCATACTGAGTCTGCTTCGCTTCCTCGACCAGTTCGTTCAACCTGACTCGCGCATCAACAAGGTCAAATTCCTGGGGTTCTCCAACGACTACCCGAGCCGGAACGGCGAATTCGCTGTTCCAGTATGAGTCAAAGCTTTGCGACACCTCGCGTACAACGGGGCCTGCGGCCAGGACATCCAAATCAGCGTAGTTCATTTCTTCTCGCGCGAGAAAGTACTCGGCGCCGATGTTCCTCCCACCCACAATCGTGAACACATTGTCTGCCGTCATGGACTTGTTATGCATTCTGCGATTGATGCGTTTGAAATCGGTCAAACCTGCGATCAGAAGGCTTTGTTCCCGCCAGAATGGATTGAACAGCCGAATTTCAATATTTTTGTGATTGTCCAACGCGGCGGTCATCGCATCATAGCTGGACGTATCCATGTCATCCAGCAACAATCGGACACGAACACCCCGATCGGCTGCCTGCAAAAGACTGGCGGCGAATAGGTGGCCCGTTGGGTCGTCGTGTAGAAGGTAGTATTGCGCATATATCGTTTGCTCGGCCGCCGCAGCGAGCAACAGCCGCGAGACAAGAGCTTCTTCGCCGTCACTGATCAGCTTTACGCCCGACCGACCGTCTTTGGGATCGCCAAGCCGATTGGCCGCCCGACTGAGAGCTGTGCGCGAGTCTGCCGGCAGCGAAGCCGATACCGTCTTTTCATATGTGCGAGTTTTGGGGGCGCAAGCAACAAGGGTCAGCGTGCACAAGATACAGACCACCAACTTCCATTGTGTCATCAGTTTCCTCCATCCCCTAAAATTAGGTGACTACGCCGAGACGGGTGATTGCAAGTCTGTTCTGTGAAGCATGAGACTGTTTCGCCGGGCGTTGTTGTTTTGGTGAAACCCTTAGCTTTCGCATGCTGGCATGTGATTTTGACGCAATCTCAAATCAAACGTACTCTACCAGCGACCAAGTGCGAACGAGGACCATGCCTGATCCCGAACACAGAAATAACTCCGCTGCGGAGCCTTCGCGGCGTGCTGTGGCCGACGGTATCGGCGTGGCAACGGAGGAGTTCAAAATCTCGATGCCAATCGGGATCGGAGCTGTCTTGGCTGCTTTGGCTTCTTTGGCCACGTGCTATTCCGGGATTTTACTGACCTATTTGGTTGGCTACGAAGCGCTTTCTATAAACCCACATGCGCAAGCGGTGCTCATGTGGGTGTTTGCATTGTTGGCGGTTAGTTTCTTGTGGAGAGACCGGAAACGGCATGCCAAGGAGCTTCCACTCGTCCTCGGTGGGATTGCTGCCGTCATCCTGATTGTCACACTGTACTTCGGCTATGATGAACGCGTAGAAGCGCTTGCCTATGTGCTTTTGGTGATCGCTGCTTTGCTAAACCAGAACTTTATACTCGATGCTTTGAACCACACGGTTCGCAACCAGACACATGAAATAGAAGCATTGAACGAAAGACTGACTGAGAAGGTAAAGCGCCAGGAAGGCGAGATTGACAGGCTGGGGCGTCTCAAACAATTCCTTGCGCCTCAAGTTGCGGAGCTTGTCGTCGAAGAAAACGCTGACGAGCTTTTGAATACTCATCGTCAATACATCGCTTGCCTATTCTGCGACATCCGGAATTTCACCGCCATTTCCGAGGCGATTGAGCCGGAAGATGTCATTACGCTTCTCCAGCATTTCCATGATGAGGTTGGCCATTTAGTTGCCCGACACAAGGGAACAATCGGATACCGAGCCGGAGACGGATTGATGGTCTTCTTCAATGACCCGGTTCCGTGCGATCAGCCCGTTCTGCAAGCCGTGCGGCTGGCCAAGGCAATAAGCGAAGCTTTCGAAGGAATCCGAGCACCCTGGCAGAAACTCGGACATGCGATGGGTTTAGGTATTGGGATCAGTAGTGGTTACGCGACGCTTGGGCTTATCGGGTTTCATGGTCGCGCCGACTACACGGCAATAGGTGGGGTTGTGAACACCGCATCTAGGCTTTGCGACTTTGCCAGCGACGGGCAGATCCTTTTGAACCAACGGGCGCTTCTAGACATAGAAGAACATGTGGAGACAGAAGAAATGGGAGAACGGGAACTGAAGGGCATCGGCAACCCTGTGCAGATTTTTCGTGTTATCAGCCTATCCCACCAAGCCAAATGATGCTCTATCTTTTTGGGAATCCAATGGATTTTCGTATTTTCTAGGTCTGCCTTACGCTGCTAGCGGCCTTTACGTACTTTTCGGAGAACGGCAGCACCGAACACGCGGCGGCAATCCTACGGATCGCTAAACGCTACACTCAACGGGTGTAGCCGATGGATTGGAAGCTTTTTCCAAGCATCTTGGAGAAGTGACAAGTGGCGGAAGAACCGCGCAATAAGTCTAAGTTCACCGACCACTCGGCGACGGAAATTTCGTGGTCGCTTTTAGCCATGTAAAACAAAACGAGCGCGACTGGGCCGTTTTTTACTTGTCCCGGATCAAGAGTGGAAAGATCGTCGAACATTGGGATGTTCAGGAACAGATCGGCCCGAAAGAGACTTGGAACAACTCTGGCAAATTCTAGGGGAGTTGAGCGACATTTTTTTCTGGCGGCGGCTGAAGATGAATTCTTTTTCAGGGCAACGGCGCATTAGCGATGGTTCAACATTCCGGAAATCGAATGGTTGTATTTGATTGACCCCGCGCGATAATCTGATTGCATCAAAGGATTGGCCGAACATGTGTGGAGCTTTTAATGAAAAGGTTGGCGCTGACAGCAATGGCATTGATCTCCACTGGCGCGGTGTGGGCTGCTGGTATGGAGCGGTGGGGTGAATCCGGGGACTGGACAATCCTGATTGATTCCGAAAAGGGCAACGGCTGTCTTGCTTGGAAGCCTTTTGAAGACGAAATGACCGTTGAAATTGGCGCGGCGCCCAATCAGGCCGGCGGTTTTTTTGCCACCTACAATCCGGCCTGGGTGCAGATAGAGGACGGCGCGACCGGCATCGTAAAGTTCGACTTTGGTGATGCAAAATTCGAAGGCGAAGCGGTTGGTGTCTACAAGAATGGAGTTCCCGGTGGCTATGCCTTTTTCGACAACCCAGCGTTTGTGACCGAGTTTGGAAAACGCCAAAGCGTTACGATTATTGGCGAAAGTGGCGCCGAGGTTGAACTCGACCTCAGCGGGTCTGCAAAAGCCATTGAGGCCGTTCTGACGTGTCAGGCCGAACAGCCGGAACCACTGAAGAACTAGGTCACGCCCGACTACTGCAATTGATTGATGTCCGGCACACAGGGTTGCCTGTCGACAGGCATAGCGTCAGCGCCCTCTGGAGCCTTGCTTCTCGACCCACCCACATCCAGCTTGAACTTTGGCGACGAAAGCTGACCCGTTACATCAAATGGCCAAGCACTCCGGGATAGGGGTTTGCCGACGCGACGAGGCTCTGCTCTTAATGCGATGCTATCGTTCAGCCAGTCCACTTGCCCCCTAGCCACCAGTTGAACCGATCCTGTTTCGATGACGATGGAGTTTGAACTGACGCGCCCGGCTTGGATATCAACCGGGGCGACCACGCAAGTGATGTCGGTATAGCCTTGTCGGAACTCTTCTGAAAAGAGCCAGGGGAAAATACCTAGCCCGGCCAACTCTAGTAGACTGGTACTAATGTAACCTTGCGACATCGACAAAGACGCTTTGCCGCGCATGGAGTTGATGAAGGCCTTGCCCGAGGCGGTACTGCCAGAAACGTTGAACTCACCGCTCAAACGTCCATAGGCCTCAATACCAATGCCCAACTCATCAAGGATTTCACCGAATTCCCATCCTGAGGTCGATCCTGACAATGAAAGCCAATCAGGTGAGTCAATCAGGTCCATGACCGCCCGCAGGCTGAAGTTTCCGCCACCATAAGGCATCTGAAGAGGCCCGAAATCCACGGTTCCGTCTTTGGCAGACAATTGGCTTGAAACAGACGTTACGCCTTGCTGGCCTACAATCTCTTTGAATTCGATCTGCACCTCGACGTCAGCTTCTCGCAGCACGCGTTGTACATCCAGAAGATCGGCAGGTTTACTTTTTTCCTTTGGCAATACCAAGGGCTGGACGTCTGTCTCCTTCGGTAAAACCAAAGGTTGAACTTCGGCTTCAGGTTCCTTTGCGGTTTCGCCTACCAAGCTTTTCAGTTGGTCCAGCACGGCAGTTAGGTTCTTCAGGTCGTTGAGGTCGAGCCTTTCGCTCGTGATGTTGCCCCGAACAACAGAAGCACCCTCGGGAAATTTTGCGTCTAAAGCCGCAAGAAGATGCGAGGACCCTGCTTCGAACTGGATTGCGGCATCAAAGTCCTCGCCCTGTTTGGAGGTTTCAGCATTGATAGCTAGTGATCCGATTTCGACAGGTTGCAGATTCACTGCGGTCAGAAAATCCGCGCTGTCGTCGACGTCCAATTCCACGTCGAAATCGAGACCGGCAAGGCCTCTTATCTCGTTGACAGATAGTGCGAGATCGAGTGCCCAGAGATCGGTGCCGTAGGTGGTCGCGTTAAACCTGTTGAGTGAAACCGGCCCACCCGCGTTGGATATGTTGAAATCGGCTTTGATGCCGCCGAACTGGTCAACGTAGTCTTCATCGAGGTTGGGCAAAATCAACTTGGCGGGCCCGTTTAGCTCCCCATCGAAAGTCACGTCCTGAAGCTGAAGCAGATCGAGGATTTCACCTTCGGCTTTCAGGACAGGCTCTTCAATTGGACCCGCTTGTAGTGCAATGCCCAGCATGGCAAGCCGTCCGTCTGGCATGCGGCGAATACTTTCGATTGAGGCTGGGCCGATTACGTCCAGCCCTTGGTCGAATGCATTGGTTTGGAACAGCAACTTCTCAAATTCGAAGGAAGCCAGGGATCCGACCATATGCATTTCAAAGCCAGTGAATTTAAGTTCCTGGATACTTTTTGCTGCTGGCGGCGGCTGTCCTTCAGGATGAAGCCGCGCGTTGAAAAGCAGATCAACGCCCTGAGCGGTGTAGAGGTCATCTATTGAACCCTCAGCTTCGAGTTTTTGCCCATCCTCCAGGCTTACAGTTGTTGTAAACGCCTCGATCTTCAGAGCGTCCTGAGACACGAGCTCTGCTTGCAGCTGACCATTGCCTTCCAGAACGCGTTCCAGCCCGATGACGTCCAGAAAATCACCGAACTCACCTGTGTCCATTTCTAAAACTGCGCGATAACCGCCCCCTTCGTCTGCCGAGAAGGGCTCGCCATCGTAGCTTACGGTCATTTCGCCAAAACTGGCGCGTGTCGTAAACGGTGCGGCGTGTGGGTAGTCGCCTTCGATCTCGAAAACCTGACCGTTGACGGAGCCGGAACCAGAGACCTTTGTTCTTTGTCCATTGTCTACTTGTTCGAGCGCGAGTGACTGAAGGTCAAATACAAATGAGAAGCCCGAGACCTTGTCGTCAATGTTTAACCCGATTGATGTGAAACTTACGTTCTTGTCGCTCAGAAAGTTCAGGATTCCACCGCCTTCCGTACCGCTCTCATTGGTACTATCAGCGCTCGCTACGTCTTCTTGATCTTCCGTTGATACCGTTTCCTCAGATTCGGGCCTGCGTGTTGGCCTGTCTGTTCGCCAGCTTGTTGTGCCGTCTTCGGCGGTCAGAAGATCTGCTTGGAGGCCTTCCACGACGAGATTGTCAAAGTGCAGGCGCCTGTTGGCCAAAGCGGCAATATCCAGCTCCAGTTCCAGCAGGTTCAATTCAACAAGAGCTGCCTCCGGCATTGTCAGGCTCGGGATGACCACACCACCGACGTAAATGTAACTCGTGCGGCCAAGCGCGACGCTTACATCATCATTGACAAGAAGTGGCCGACCAATTTGTTCCGAAAGAACTCTTTCCACAAGGTCGCGCCGCATGTCCGAGAACATCGGAGCAGCAAACAACAACCAAACAAACGCGACTGCTGCGAAAGCGAGAAGTGCGACAAGCCCAATTATCCTAAAAAGCCAAACCCTCATGCGCTCCCCTATCGCCGCCTTCGCCGTTCAGTCTCTCACAAGCAGATATTCGGCCCACTAAACTGAATGCCCTTTCTGAACCTTATTCGGGTCAGTTGGGCCGTGTCACTATTCGTCTTTGATAGCCCCGCCAGTCGCTTTTTTTCTTCCCATCAGTACACTTGCCCTATTGGTCGTAGCCTCTTCGGAAGTATTGGTTGGTCCAAAAATCTGAACGTCATCGACCTCTAAAGTAAACGCAGCCTTCATGAGGACGGGACCATCAACAACCAGCATTTCTTTCTGCGTCGGGTCGATCCTGATTTGACCGGTTACAACGATGGGCTCGTAAACCGTCGAGGGCCTCCAGGAATCACTAAGGCGCAAACGCACCATCTGGTTCGGAGGCGGAGGCGGTACGTGGCTGCACATTCCACGTTCCGGCACGATATACGCCATTTGGGAGCCATCTTCGTCGCGGGGTGCCGGGATCACAAATCCGCCCAATGAAACGGTCACGCCATCGATGTCGACATTGGCGGCCGTGCCCGCCTTCTCGCGTCTTTCCATCACAACCCAGCGTTGGGAAATCAGCCAGTTCGCATCAATTCCTCCCTCAGCAAGAGTTGCTTCGGTCGCCTCGATATCCACTTGAATCTGGTCCAGCTGTTCTGGCGTGGCTCCGCCTTTTTCTTGCCGTGCGCGCAACCGGAACAATTTACGAAGCGCGTTAAGCTGTTTGTCAGTCAATTCAACGAAAGGATCTTCGTAGTCTTGAGCGGATTCATCAATCAGGTCTGACCACTCGACACGCGTGACCTCTGAATGAACCGGCAAAGCCAAAAAGCACGCGGCTATTACTACAAAGGAAAGACGCATTGTCTTTTGCTCCTAAATTTCCGGCAAAGCAGCGCCCAATGCTACTTGCTTCGGCAGGTCATCATTAAGTTCCAACGGATTCCTGCGCGAGCACGACGCGTTCTGGCGAAAGGGTAGCAAGCGCAAAAAGTACAAGAACGGTTTTTCCATCGCTAGGCCTGGTGTCCGGGTTTTGACCTTGGGCCGGGGTTCACAGAAAGGTCGCCCCGGCCAGCGTCAGGGCAAACGAGGTAATTCTTGCCCTGAAACATCGTACTTTCGTCTAGTTGAGAAGATCACCGACGATGCCGACGGCATCAACAACGGTAGACAGGTCATTCGTAACTTCGAGGACTTCACCATCGACCTGAATGTAGCGGTTTCCGTTGCCCGGCTCCTTCAGCTTCCATTTGGAAAGGTCCCCGATTTCCTCGAACTCCAGATCAGATGGGAGCTTGGCACCGCGCGTGTAGCGCTTGATCTGACCAGGTGGCACAGCCTTTGGACCTTTGCCGGGTTTGTCTTCGATCTGAATGCTGACATCACGGTCCTTGCCTCCCTTGTTCGGCTTCTTACCCTTGTTGTCTTTGGCATAAGCATCGCTGCCTCCAAGGATGAAAAACACAACTGATAAGGCTGCGAGAATTCCGTATACGATCTTCATAGACTGTTCCTTTGCTTCCTAACTTCATTCGACCGGAGTTGAAAATTCCGGCACGCGCTTCAGGGCTTCAACCATGTCCGCGCTCGTCATCAGTTCGATGAACCTGTAGTCTTTCAGAACCCCTTGGCTCAGACGCGAAACATACATGGCCTGCACCATGCCCGGATCGTCTGGGAAACGGACGGTGATGTAGTTCTTGCCATCGGCCAGTCCCCAGAAATAGCTGATCATCTCACCGCCCATTGCGGCGAGTGCAGCGCCCATGTCCTTTTCCCGGTCGGTCGGGTTGTCGATCATGATTTGCCAGGTATCGGGGTTTGGTTCCCCGATCCCCAGATAGTATCGGCTTTGGGTTTGTTCCGCTGCTGCTTCAGTAACGCCGATCCCAAATACGCAAAGAGCTACTGCGATTACTTTGTTCATTGATCGCTCCCCTGTTCAGGATCGACGATGCAAGGCGCAGGTGTCAAATTCCCGCATACTCTGCTCATTCGAGTGTATTCTTGTAGAAGACGCCATCTTTCATGATCACGCGAATGGTCTCGAACCCCCGATCCCGCGGTGCTGCATCAAACCACTTTGGATTTGCTCCAAGAACCGACAGGTCCTCCAGCGGATTTCCATCGACAATCAGGATGTCTGCATAGGCCCCTTCTTCGATCACGCCCAGTTTGTTGGGATAAGGGTTCCGACGCCCTGTCAGTTGAGCGAGTTCACCACCAGTCGAGGTCGCTGCAACCAGGAAAGCATGGTTTCCCAGCAATTCAGCGAAATAGTACTTTTCAAAGTCCCGGTGTGCGCGGCCAAATCCAATGGTGGATAGCACGGTGTCGACGTTATGCACGATCTTGGGCTTGTACTTCTTGATGTACTCAATGACGTTTTCTGACCCGACCAAATATTCTTCCAGTTTCGGCTTAACTGTCGGCATGGAGAAATTGGGGTGATCAAGCAGCGCTGGATCCATTCCAGCTACATTCAGGGCCCAGAAGATACCTTCATCCGCAATACGTTTGACGGTCTCTTCGCTCACCATCTGAGCGTGCTCCAGTGACTTGACGCCCGCGTTCAGAGCCATTGTGACCGTTTCGTCGGTATAGGCGTGGACAGTCACATATGTATCAAAGAACGACGCAGCCTCGACCGCTGTCGAAATCTCATCAACGTTGTAAGCAACGGACCAGAGCGGATCGAGCTCGGATGACACACCGCCACCGGCCATCAGTTTCAGGAAACTCGCCCCGTGCGCGAAGTTAAGCCGCGATGCCTTCCGGATTTCCTCGGCACCATCAGCAATATAGGACAGGTTGAACGTATTGGCGACGTCGTCCGATCCCATGTTGAAGGTTCGCTGCTCGGGGTTTCGCCAGTCACCATGCCCGGATGTCGGGCCGATGGCCGCACCTGACGCATAGATGCGCGGGCCGTCTACAATCCCCTTGTCGATCAGTTCACGCAGACCTGATCCCATTCCGCCGGTATCCCGCACCGTGGTGTAACCATCGTAGAGGTAGTCGCGGGCATTTTCAGCCGCGGTGGCCCCGATCTGATCCCATTTGGCGGCCTGAAGGCCCGAGAAGGATTGCACGAGCCCTGTGGTATAAAAGTGCACGTGACTGTCAATCAAGCCCGGCATCAGCGTGCGCCCACCTCCGTCAACAAGCGTCGCGTCAGGCGCATCAATACCGTCGGTCGAGACTGTCTTTATGAGATTGCCTTCAACCAGAATATTCGCGTTTTCGATCCGCTCTTCACTAATTCCGTCAAAGATATGCACGTTGGTGAACAAGGTTTGTGGGAGCGCGTCCTGCGCCAAGGCACCGCTTGCTGCCATGGAAACAAGTCCAGCGATTGCTGTCAGTGAGGCCAGTATTTTCACGTGTCAGTACTCCCATTTTCCAAGTTAAGGGAGCGCGGGATGTCGAGGTAAATTCACCCCGCGCGATACTCAATCGAGTGTATTCTTGTAGATCACGCCATCTTTCATGATCAGGTCGATGTTGTTGGTGTAGTCGACCAGGATCTCGGCATCTTCGACCGGGTTTCCTTCAACAAGCAACAGATCGGCGTATGCGCCCTGTTCGATCACGCCCAGCGGGCCTGCTGTGTAGGGATTGAGTTTTCCTGACAGTGCCAGAAGTTCGGCCGATTTTGACGTCGCCTGTTGCAGGATTTCGTGCGAAGTCCATGCCTCCAGCCGGTATTTGAACTCATCGTTTTGCTTGGTCAGCGCGACGGGATCGCCGATAATGTCAGTTGAGAAAGCCACGTTCTCGATCCCGAAGTCTTTGATCAACTGCATCTGATTTCGTGCACCCGCTTGCACGCTGAGGAACTTTTCGGCGGCCCCTGATCCAAGAGCGGAAATAACGGTTTGTTCGTCCAGTCCTAAAAGAGAATAGAACGGAACGATCCAGGCATTCGCGTCCTTGATCGCTTGCGCACCGACTTCTGTCATCAGTTGTCCATGTTCAATGCTGATCACACCTGCCTCAATCGAGCGCACGATGGATTCGTCCGTATAGGCGTGGACCATGACATAGGTTCCCCAATCGGCAGCGGCCCGGACAGACGCCTCAAGCTCTTCCGGCAGACCCTGAACGGTGTGTAGGGGATCAACCTGAGAGGATACCCCACCGCCAGCCATCACCTTGATCTGGACAGCGCCAAGGCGCAGGGCTTCGCGGGTCGCGCGCAGTGTTTCCGGCACGCCGTCTGCTAGGAACTCCAAGTGCTGGTTAAAGAAGGATGGTTGCGCCCCCATGAAATTAGGATGGGGCTCGGTGTAGACGCGATGCTCTCCATGCCCCGAGGTTTGCGAGATCACAGGCCCAGAGGCGTAGATACGCGGGCCAACGGCCTTGCCCCGATCAATCGCTTTTTGAAGACCAATTGCCGGGCCGCCCGCATCCCGCACGGTTGTGAACCCTCGCAGAAGCATTTTCTCAGCTTCAATCGTCGAAACTGCACCCCAATACATCCAGTCGAAGTTATCGCGCAGGTCAGCCACCGGTTCGGTGACCGTCATATGCACATGTGCGTCGATCAAGCCCGGCATCAGCGTGCGACCACCGCCGTCAATGATCTGGGCATTGGCGACGGCCAGTGGTTCCGCCGATACTTCCGCGATCAAGTTGTCCACGACCAGAACGTTTGCGTTCTCAATTCGCTGTTCATCGACACCGTTAAATACGTGCACATTGGTAAATAGGATCGGAAAGCTCTCTTCCTGCGCCAAGCCTTGACCCGCGATTGCCAGGCTTGCAGAAAAGGCTGTCGTGGCCACCAGGTGTTTGAATTTCGGTGTCATTGAGGCCCTCCAAATACGAATCACAGATGTATGTTTCTGAATATGATTTTAGAGTGATTGCCGGATTTTGCCTGACAGTATGGCAGGCTGCGCCAAATTGATTTGGCATTCTGCATGCTTTTGGCACCTTTTTGTGTGTTTTCTGTCTTTCTGTCGTTACCTTCATGATATTTGAGGGCGGCATGGACGCATTTGACCAAAACACCAAGAAGGCCTTGCCGTTGGTTCGGGCATCGGTTGCTGCACCCGTAGTAGCTGCTTTGCGTGGCGCCGGTGTTGAACCGGCTTTTGTTCTGGACCCTCTGGGCGTGAGCGAAGCTCAGGTGATGGATCGCCAGAATTTCCTGCCACACGAGACGATTTATAAAATCCATCAAGCCGCTGCTGACGCAACATCACCAGACTTCTGCGCGCAAGTTGGTCAATCAATTGACCTTGTTCGGTTTCTGCCTCTTGGTGACATGTTGGCCGAGGCGTTGACGCTGGGCGACTTCTTTACGCGCTACACTCAAGCCGTCTCGAAAGAATCCAATGCGGTCACACAATCGCTGCTAGTGGAAGGCGAGCACGCTTATTTCAGTGCCAAGCGGAACTTCAACATTTCGGTTTCGCCCGGACAGACCGACGCATTTCTGGCGAGCATTTGGATATCCTTGCTGCATCGGGTTCTCGATTTCAGGTGGGACCCGAGCCAGATCATTTTACGGGTAAGCGAACCTGACGTGCTACCTAGGCACTTTCATGGTGTTCAAGCCATCAAGTGCGGCCCACAGGGTTTTTCGATCCGGTTTCCTTCAACCTGGCTGAGCCATCAGTTGCTCTCGGAAACATTGGAAAACCCGTCAGACCTGACAAGCGCTACCCTCGATCAGCATGCGCCTCAAGATTTCTTAGCCGGGCTTCAGGGCCTAATCCGGATTCATCTTGGCGAGCCGGGATTTGGCGTAGACGAACTGGCGCGCCTGTGCGGTTTCCACCGGGAGACTTTGAACAATCGGCTGGCCCCTTATGGACTATCAGCATCTCAGGTCATATCTGGTGTCAAACTGGAAGAAGCAAGGAAGCTGCTGGGTCCGGTTGGGAAGTCCGTTAGTGAGACCGCACTGCGGCTTGGTTACGCAGACTCCACCGCGTTTTCGAGGGCCTTCCGAAAATGGTCTGGGATGTCGCCGTCGACTTATAGGAACGAGGTGAAAGGGCGGGGCTGACCAGCTCGGTTCCAACGCTGATCAAGGTTTCTGTTCTTGTAACAAGACTGTACCAAATACTGGTCTTGATGCTCGGCAAGAAGATCGGTGAACTAGTCCCAAGTCGTTGTCAGTTGCCTTGCATCCTTCTCGAAGGGACTGAACTCTGCTAGTCAAAGTGCAACTTTGATTGAGAAATAACGCCTATAATTGATGGGTTTGCCTGACAACTGCCAGCAATTGATAGGCTCTTTGAACAGAGCAGCGTTTTGGGTAAATCGTGCAAACTATTGCGCAAACGGCGCGCAAGATTATGGGCGTGTACTCAGTAATTTTCTGAATGTAGTCAGTGACGGCGGCGCAGCGTTCCGCGCTCACCTACACAAGATTTAGGTGTGTGAAATGCAATTCGTAAACCTACAATCCAACAAACCTTGTCACCGCCGCTTTCGTTTGACCGATATAATGCAGCCTGAGTGTTTTGGATGCCTTGCAGGTACATCCCGTGCCATTGCGTCCACGTTTCCAAGGTGCCGCAACGCTCCGTTGTTCAGCAACACGCCTCGACCAGCATCATACCGGCGCTGTCCAAATCCGCTGGCAACGCATTCCCAGTTTTCCTTGGCTGCCGCGTTGCGGAATCTCGGTAGATCGTGCGGGTCATGCCGTCCGGGTGTTGCTGCGACGTGATCGTGTTTCTTTGAATTGCTTTGGTGGGTTAAATGGTGGGTCACTTGTGTTGAGCCAGGTTGCTGAACAGTACCGGTTGTCGGCCTCGGCCTTGGGCGCATGATTGTCACGACACCTTGTGGATTCTGATGTCCTGGGACGGCCACATGAGTAGCCGTGGGTCTTGGCGTCGACTGTGGAACCTGGCCAGGAACCGCTATGGGAACCTGATTGGGAGTCGGGGTTGGGACAAGAGGTGGCACAGCAGTTTGGCCGGTAGGCTGAGGAGGGATCTGACCAGGAACGGCGACTGGTATTTGGTTGGGTGTCGCGGTTGGCACAAGGGGCGGCACATTAGGTTGAGGCGGAACCTGGCCAGGGACAGCTATCGGAACTTGATTTGGAGTCGCAGTCGGAACTTGCGGCGGCACAGTAGCCAATGGCGGAACCTGATTGGGAACGGCTGTCGGAACCCGGTTTGGTGTCGGATTTGGCACCAAAGGCGGAGCGAGCGTCGGCGCTACGATCGGCGTTGGAACTTGCCCCGGAACCGCTATTGGCGTTGCGATCGGAACCCGACCGGGAATTGCGTTCGGGACCGCGCCCGGCGCAAGGACAGGCACAGCAACGGACGTGGGAGTTTGCAGCGTTCCCCTTGGTGGCAACTGATTTGCCACCGGCTGCGTTGGACCGGTAATTTGATTGCCTACCCCTTGCCCACCGGCCTGCCCACATCCTTGGCTCGACTGGTGCGGATTCCCTACACCACGGCACCACCCGAAATGATGTCCCTGTGCGACGACCTGCGTAGCGGCCAGTTCTGCAAACAAACAAGCTGCGGTAAGTAAAGCAATGCGGTTCCGTTTCATAACATCCTCACCAACTTGTTGTCAGAGCAAGATACGCGCCAGGATCGCCAGAGTCGGTCAACGGACCGTCTCTCAAAGGGACACCGACATATCCGGACAGGAATAGGTTTTGCTTAAACTCAATGTCCAAACCCAGACCTGTCGAGGCCAGTGTAGCATTATCAACTTCAAAACTCGCAGGGTCATTGTTCGAGATGTAGCCCACGTCGAAAAAGACAAAAGGCGATAAGCGATGAATGCTTTGGGAACTTGGAAAGTAGGAGTGAGACACTTCGAAAATCGCGGAAATCCCGGAATCGCCATC
This sequence comes from Ruegeria sp. AL11, assembly GCF_056540865.1. Taxonomy (NCBI): domain Bacteria; kingdom Pseudomonadati; phylum Pseudomonadota; class Alphaproteobacteria; order Rhodobacterales; family Roseobacteraceae; genus Ruegeria; species Ruegeria sp. AL11. Next base: position 23,074 of record NZ_JBQFXO010000002.1, on the reverse strand, counting down.
CACTTCGTCAAACCGATATCCACGCAAAGCATAACGATCACCAAGGAAGTACTCCTCGACCGAGGGCAGCCGGTCGGTGGTGTACTGCCCCCAAATCTCAGTGCGCCAAGCTGTGTTGGGCGACAAGCTCGTTAGCGGGCTTTCGTATCCAATGCCGCCCCGCAGATGCCAGAACGAAGAGTCTCCGTCGTCAAAATTCGCGTCTGTCGTGTCGTTGTCATTGTCACCAAAAGACAAGGTTAGCCCCGCCTCCAGAGCTTGTCCTTTTGGATAGTTTTGCCCGTAAAGATATGTAAGGCCAACGACACTCGCGTCACTGGACAATGGAACGCCGCCACTGACTGAGTCCGCTTCGGAAAGGCGATAATCCAGCAGAAGATACCCAAAGCGGGCCACATCGCGGATCACGGGGTAACCCAACGCGACGGTGAAGTTCTCGCCATCAACATCTGTTCTCGCAAAATCCCCCGAGAGGTCACGTTTTGCGTTTATGTTTCCGTAGAAAATCTCACCGTACAGACCATTGCTGTTCAGCGGCGTGCGATAGGTAACAGCGCCCCACAATGAGTGTTCGTCGTCTTTGTCCCAATTGTAGTTGCCGGACCCCTCAAAGCGCAGCAAATCCCCGACGGTCAGCGTCGAATAAAACTCTTGTACGACATAAAAACTGAGAGCCTCTCCAAGCTCACGCGGAGGGTTGTCGAGTGTCGCACTGCCGGCTTGTTTGCGTAGAGGCTCTCCCAATACCCTCAGCCGAGCACCAGCTTGATCCGGGTAATCAAGTTCGGTCGAAACGTCCAAGTCGGGAATGTCCTCGGCCAACATAACGGCCCGCTCAAATCGTTTGAGAGTTATTGGATATGCGGTGGTGAGGGGGCGAAAGATCTTTTCCAAGGTTTGGAACGTGCGCGTATTTACACCTTCAATTTCGATGGTTTGAATACGCCCCTCATCAACAACTATGCTTTGCCCATCGGGACCAGGCCAGGCCTCAGCCAAGAAGTAACCGTCTTCTCGGTAGATCTGCGTAATCGTTGATGCGACATCCGCCGCCGTGATGCGCCCTGAGCGATCAAAGGCCAACTGACCGGCAAATGTTAGCAGCTCGTCCGTATCATACACCGTTACTCCGCTGACAGAGTGCTGGGATGCTATGTCCCAAGTTTGGGCCATGCTGTATTTTGGGACCGATACAATAGCCACAAAAGTGCAGATGATCGCAAATACAACCGAGTTTGGTACGGGCATTTTCCACAACCTTAGCATGATTGAGCATGTTAAAGCCCAATCCTATTACGAGGTGTGCATGTCTGAGCTTTCCGGTATTCAAATTTGATCTCGACTGGTGCTTTCGAGATACACAGCGAACAGATTACAATGCGCCTTCGTCGCCCAGGAACTCGATACCAGCTGTCGCACCATCCGTGTAAGCAATACAATTCCAAGGAGCGCGATCCTCACCAACACCGACAGTGACTTGTGTTCCAGCTTCGCTAAACGCGGACGAGAGAACAACGACTTGCGAATTGTTCGTTGTTTTGGCCACATCTCGCAAACACGCCTGCTGAGCGGGTGTAGGTTCGGCAGACGCGCCCGACGTACTCGTTTCGTCACATGCCGCAAGCAATGCAAACAAAGTTGTGCCTGCAATCATCACTGTCTTCTTGGTCATTTTCTTCTCCATCTGGGTCCGTCGAAATTAATGAAACTGGATGCTCCTTTTTGAAGCGCCCGCTTCTATTCAGCCAATTGAGCACAGCTCGATCCGGTGCTTACCTATCCCAAAGATTTGTCGCCAACGGATTGGTCGGGAGAACGATATTGAGTTGATTTCCGGGGCCGATAACAACGGGGGTCAAATAAATCTTAGTCGAATTCGCATATTTGAATCTTATTTTTTATAAATCAACATTTTTTCCGCGCGTAAATTTCGCTACCTTTTTGAAAGATAGGTTTTTAGCGTTCAAACAAAAATGGAGGGCGGAAAAACCCAGAAGGGCGAAGGCGTGCTTTTGGGTCCGCGAGGCGTTCTGAGGCCGCACAGAAATTAAGAAAGGATTGAAAAATGGGATTTGGTGAAGCCGTTAAAACGTGTTTCTCTAATTACTTCCAGTTCTCCGGTCGGGCTATACGCTCAGAATACTGGTGGTTCTTCTTGTTTGTGGTTCTCGTGAGTGCTGCTTTGGCTGTGCTGGACACCATCTTATTCGGGACCAACCCCGAAACAGGGCAGGGATCACGGGTTCTGTCCTCTGTTTTCCAACTGGCGGTTCTCATACCAATGCTGGCCGCCGGTTGGAGAAGGCTGCATGATACAGGACGACCTGGCTGGTACTTGCTGCTGCCGATGGCGCTCAGCATTACAACGCTTTTTGTTATGTTGGGTGGGGTGGCGTTCTTTTCGGTATTGGAGCAAGGGACCGAAAACCCCGATGCATTGCGAGGACCTGCGGCCGTCCTGGGCGTGACCGGCATTGTTGTTGTCTCAATTCTTCAATTGGTTCTGTCCATCCTGATGATCTGGTGGCTGACGCGACCTTCCCAAGAAGGCGCAAACGAATACGGCGCACCTGTTTCCTAACCTTGTTGCCCGGGTAACGGGCCGGACACTCTGGCTTAATGACAATACGAACCACAACACCATGGAGAGAGAAAATGAGTTTCAAAACGATTTCCATTGGAATGCTACTGATGGCCATGGCGACCACAGCATCAGCGGAGTGGTCGTTCAGTTCCGGGCCTAACCCCAATGCTTTTATTCAGACCGGAAACATGACGCTGGAACTTCAGTGTAACCGTATCCGCTTTGCTCCGGCTGGATATGAGGACAGCCAGGATATTGTGGACAAGCAGGGGCTCTCCATTCGATTTTTGAAGAACGGCACCACCGAAGTTGGCGCATTTCAGGTTGGCGCCGAAAACGCTGCCTTGCAGATCGTCGACAATTATCCTGTCGAGGTCAATTTCAATAGTCAGGAGGATTATGGTTTTGTACTGGACCAACTTGCGGCCAATGCTTCAGTTAATCTGTCGATGATTGATCAAGATGTCAGCTACGGAATCTTTGACTTGAAAGGTTCCAGTGCTGCAATTCGGTCGCTTCGTTCAGTCTGCGATTCAGGTGCGAGCCAGGGGGCCTCCTACGAACCCCCAGAAGGCATCGTCTATTGTGGTGGCGGAGCGGTAGAGCGAGTCATCGAACCCGTAATTTTGGATAACCCGGAGGGAGAATGGGACGCGCGAGTAACGGTCAACGGCGAGTCGATCAGAGCCATGACGGCCTACAGTTACTTCGGAAACTATGAGCCACCCGCCGGATTTGTCGTTGCCCTGCTTGGGGAAGACAGATCCGAGTTTCTGATTTTTAGCGAAGGCTCGGCAAACTGGCTGGAATACGGGGACTACAGGTATGATCAATGTAATTGATCCCACCCTCCAGCGGGCACCTTATTTTGTTTCCGAAGGCAGCTCACCAAAAAACAGTCGGTAGTCTTTCGCAAACTGACCCATATGCCAAAACCCGCGGCGATTGGCAGCATCCGCTATTGAGCCATCGAAGGATCTGTTCAGCAGGTCCTCGCGAACCCGATTCAGCCGGAGCCGCATGTAATACGACTTCGGGCCAAGGCCGAACTGTTCCTTGAAGGTGCGGTCCAATGTGCGCCACGAGGCCGCGCACTCCCTGCAGATTTCCTCGATCGAGATCGGGTCCTCCAGATTGGCAAGCATCAGATCAATTGCGCGGCTCAGGGCGCGCCGCCTGGTTTCGGCTTGGCTTTTGTCAAAATACGCGCTCGTATCGGTCAAGATCTTGAGGGCCTCAAGCATCAGCGCCTCTTCAGTGTCCTGAGACCAGTTGGCAGTTGCGTCGTTCAGCAACCGGACGACAGCCCCCTGCAGTCGCGCCATGCTGGCCAACCCCGCATTGGTGCCCAATTTGCGGGCTTCCGGTTCGTTGCCCTCGATGTAAAACCCGCAGGTTTCGGCCAGCTTTTCCAGCCTTTCGGTTGCAAACGAAACAACGCTTCCTGAAAACCCTGCGGTCGTGATGCCATCAAAGCCATCCCGATCACCGAAGACCAGAAAGGCGCTGTCCGTGACGTCTTTGGCCTGCCATTTTTCGATGGCACCGCGCGTGGGAATGCCAAAAGTCTTCCATCCGTCCGGCGAAACACCACGCTGGTGGACGCGCTGGTTCATCGCGATGTTGAGGGCGGAGACAGCCTGACCTGAACGCACGGTTATCGCCGTGGACAATCGCCCGGGATCGAGCTGCCGAAAGTCGATCTCCCAGGGCGTGAGCTCTCCGATTCTGTTTGGATGATCAAGAGATAGGGCCATCGCCGGTGACGCTCCGCCCCAACCGGACGGCGCAGCGTTTCGCATATTTGGCGAATTCTTGATGTGGTCCACCCCCAGATCCTGACAGTTTACCGGTAATGTAACGAATTCGATAGGTGGAATGTCAAGTGAAGCCGGAGTCTTCAAGCGATACGATAATGGGCCGCCCTCGGCTACCGAAGGGGGATGCCCGATCCGAACGGGTGGTGACGTTCCTGACGCCTTCAGAACATTGCCAGCTTTCAGAGCTGGCAAAACGGTCAAATCAATCCCTTTCCGCGAAATGCCACGAACTGATCGTTCAGGCGTTGGAATCTACGAGTGTCAAAAGGAGGTCCGAGAGTGACTAAAGCCTTAGGTAAGACCAGTGTCGCAGCCTGTTTGTTTGCCATGCTGGGCGTCATGCCTGCAAGCGCGCAGCAAGAGGCGATCGTTCATGATGGTGAGTTCGAATTCCTGCGGGCCCAGTTCGGGGATCAATGGGACGCGCAGGATGCTGAGATTGAGGCCAGGTTGGCCGAGATCCGCGAGGCCAATGACGGCAAGCCTCCGAACTTTCTTTATATTCTTATCGACGACATCAGCTTCGGCCAGTTGGGCGAGCGCAAGATGAACTATGTGATGGGGATCGAGACCCCCAATATCAACGACTTCGCCAGTGAAGGCATGTCGCTGATGCGCATGTATACGGAGCCCTCCTGCACGCCAACACGCACGGCCATGCTGACCGGTCGGCACCCGATCCGGGCCGGAGTGGAAGAGGTTAAGGTTGCCCTGGTCGGCGAGGGACTGCCCGCAAGCGAGGTTACCCTGCCGGAGATCCTGAAACAGGCCGGTTACAACACGTCGCATGTAGGGAAGTGGCATCAGGGCGATATCGAAGAAGCCTATCCGCACAATCAGGGCTTTGACTACGCGGTTTTTCCGCTGCACCAGCAGGTTCAACTCAGCCTGATGACCCGCGAGGCCATGGAGGCCAACAACATGCTGGGATATCACTCCTCGGGGCAGAACAACCAGTTTCTGCTGGATGAACGGTTCAAGCCCTATGGTCTGGTCACCGGTGTCGAGGCACAGGCAGGCGGCGCCGCGCGCGAAGTTGACATGGAAGCGGGCGAAGAATGGACGCAGGCCAAGTACGAACAGATGAACGAACGCTATCAGGCGCAGGCACTGGAGCAGCTTGAACAAGTCGCCGCGCAGGATGAGCCGTTTTTTCTGCAATACTGGCCGCTCTACCCGCTGAACTTCGCCTACCCGGATCAGGCGCTGTCGCGGAACGGCGGCTTCCATGCCGACAAGCTGCAACTGCTCGACGGCTGGATCGGAGAGGTGCTGGCCAAACTGGATGAGACCGGCGAGGCCGACAACACCATCGTCATGATCATGGCGGATAACGGGTTGATGTATCATTACGAGGGGACGTCGGGCCTGAACCAGTTGATCTATCGCGGCGGCAAGACCCAGCATCTTGAGGGCGGCGTCCGCACAGATGCCTTCATTCGCTGGCCCGGAGTGATTGAAGCTGACAGTGCTGCCGGTGACATCTTTCACGTCTCGGATATCTACACGACGATGGCCCGCATCGCAGGTGCAACGGATTTCATCCCGCGCGACCGGGTGATTGACGGTATCGACCAGACCGCCCTGCTTCTTGAGGGTGAGGGCAATGGCCGCCGCGACTACGTGTACGTCTACGAGGGGCCGGTTCTGCGTTCGGTCGTCAAGCAGGAATTCAAGATGCATCTACCCGCGCCCGGCGCCCCCGGGGCCGCAGCGCCGACCTATAACGTCTATCGCGACCCCCGCGAAGAACACCCGCTGGTTGGATACTCTCTTTGGGCCGGTGCCTCGTTCCAGGATATGATCAAGCGCCATCAGAAAATGATCGCCAAGTATCCAAACTCCGAGATCGGCAAAGATATCCCCTATGGCGGCATCGAAAACCTGCGGCCTGAAAGCCAAGAGGCCCGCGAGGTGTTCATGAGCTGGCAAGAATAGCCTTCAACGGCGCGCCCTTCGGGGCGCGTCGATCACGGTCCCGCTCGACACAGCAATGGAGAGAGACATGAGACTATTCAGATCTATCGGTGCTGCGACCCTGCTGTTTGTCGCCGGTACCTTTCATCCAGTTCTCGCGACCGAGGATCGTGCCATCCCGCTAGAGGGTGTCTTGAATACACGCGACCTGGGTGGCCTGGAAACACAGGACGGTCGCACCGTACGCGCAGGGCAGCTCATCAGATCCGGTGAGATCGACCAGATCAGCGCAACCAGCATGCAGCGCCTGGACGATATGGGTGTCAGCGCAATCGTTGATTTGCGAACAACGTCCGAGGCAACGGCGCATCCCGCGCAATGGCCCGAAGGAGAGGGGCCTGCGCGCCATCACTTCCCAGTGATGGAGAATGAAAGCCAGATGATTGATGATATGCGTGCCAGCATCAGGGCGGGCACGGCAACCGAAGCAAAAACAGATGGTTTGTTCTTAGGGGCCTTTGGCTATATCGCAACTAACTACACCGAAGAGTATCGAGATCTGTTCGACGTGTTGCTGGACCAGCCCGAGGGTGAGGCGGTTCTGTATCATTGTTCGGGCGGCAAGGATCGTACCGGTGTCGCGACCGCGCTTGTGCTGACAGCGCTTGGTGTTTCCAAAAACGAGATCCAATCGGATTTCATGATGAGCAATACGCTCAAGGACGCGGACAACAAGGCCCAACAGATCGCGGCCAAAGTCAATGCGGCCGAAGGGACAAATATGACGCCGGAAGCAGTCTGGCCGTCGTTGGGGGTGCGAGAGACCTATCTTGATGAGTTCTACAAGAGCGTTGAGGCAAGCTACGGCTCGGTGGAGGACTACCTTCGCCAGGGGCTAGGGCTGACGGACGCGGATTTTGAAACCCTCCGCAACCGGTATCTGAACTAATCCGGTCGGGAAAATTCACTTGCGAAAACAACCGGTCGAAGGCTGGCGGTTTCGGACACCAAAGCGGTGCGAAGCAAGCGTTCGTACCACTTGCCAGCCAACGGGTTTTCACCGCCAAGGGTCTCAGGTACGATTCTGCAAAAAACAAAACCGAGAGGAGGAAGAAATGCTGCGCTTTATGCCTCTGGCTTTCATCGCGATGGTGGGTTTTTTCCACTTTTCAAACAGCTCAGCTGCCAACGCACAGAACTTTTTGGACAAAGTGACAGAAGGGGTTTCTGATGCGGCCAAAAAGGTTGGGGATGTCGCTGAATCGGCAGGCGAGACCGTACTGCATGCGACGGACGGGGCGACTGCGTCCGAGATCGACGCCAGTGTAGATGCAGCACTGGCGCAACTTCTCGCGAGTTCCCCTGAGGCGGCGGATCTGTCCAACAAGGCAGCCGCTGTCTTGGTTTTCCCCAGGATCACCAAAGGCGGCCTGATGGTTGGGGGTCAGTTTGGAGAAGGCGCGATGCGTGAAAACGGCGTCACGACCGGGTACTACAATATTGCCGGTGCGTCCTATGGTTTTCAGGCTGGTATTCAGCATTTCTCCTACGCGCTGTTTTTCCTCAACTCCGACGCCCTTGCCTATATGCAGAACAATGATGGGTGGGAGGTCGGTAGTGGTCCCACGCTCGTTGGCGGTGATGAAGGCTGGTCGGCATCGATGGGAACTAACGATCTGCAGGGCGACATCGTGCCGATCATCTTTGGGCAAGAAGGGCTTATGGCAGGCGCTGGTCTTCAGGGCACTAAGATCACCAAGATCGAAAAGTGAACTGCGGGGTGACTGCGTCACACAAGCACGGTTCGCTCATTTCTTGATACGAGGCACCCATGGCCTCTGTTCAAATAGTCCCGCTTGATCTGTCGCGAGGGTCGCCTGCTTTCCGTCCGAAAACCTGACGACCTGGACAGATCAACTCAAAGTGCGTCTCCGGTCTATGGCTTTGGCGCTTGGGTGAGGTCCTTGAACATGAAAGTTGTCGGCTCCAGCGCGGGTTCGAACGGGTTGCGGCAGTAGTTCGGAATCTCTCCTGCGGTTTGAAAGCCAAGGCCTTGGTAGAGAATCCGCGATGGGTCGGTGCTGCGCGTATCGAGCACAAGCGTTGTTCTGCCCAGCTCAGATGAGCGAGCGAAGAGCGCGTTCATCAAGCTGCGCCCCAGGCCCTGGCGTCGCGCATCGGGATGGACCAAAAGCTTGGCGACATCGGCGCGGTGCGGCTGATTGGGCATTGAGGCCGGAATCAACTGTACCGTCCCACGGATACGCCCTCCGCTATCCGCAACAAACAGGTCCAAGGCCCCTGCGTGCAGTTCAGGGCGAACGCGAGTCTCCCAATAGCGCTGGGCGTCTGCGTGGTGGAACGGCAAGATGAACCCGATACTCGCGCCTGCATGCACGCAACCATGCAGGATCTCGGTCAGGTCATTGAGCGCCGCGTCGAAGGTGGCATCGGTCAGTCGTGTGATCATATCAGCACCAGCATGTAGCGCGCGCCTCGGGCGGCGCCGGTTTCAAATTGTGTTGGGCCGGACAGATGGTATCGCAGGCAGTCACCTCCACCGAGCGTATGCGCGGTGCCGTCCACGGTGAGCGTTAGGCTTCCATCCAGAACGATCAGGTGGTGTTCCTGCCCCGGTTTCGGAGGCGTTTCGTACCGAACCACCGTATCCGGCGGCAGGTGGCATTCCAGCACCTCACCGCTTAACCCGGTGGAAGGGGGCGAGACGGATCGGCGCGTGAAGCCTGTTTCCGGATCGCTCCATTCGGGTTGCCGTTCAAACGGGACCTTGGGGTCGAAACTGTCCTCGACCATCATCAGCAAACGCGACATGGGCAGACCATACGCGGCGCAAAGTCGGCCGAGTGTTTCTGCCGTCGGGCTGACCCCAGCCTTTTCCATACGCGACAGGGTTGCCCGGCTGACGCCGCTGTTGTCCGCCAGCTGATCCAATGACCAGCCACGGCTTTGGCGCAGCTCCTTTAGGCGGATGGCAAGGCGGCTTGAGAGGGAATCCAGCATTGATCAATTGTGAGAATAGTTTCCGTATGTGAGAATAATAGCTCTGAAATATAATATTGCAAAATAAAAAGGGCGCGAAATTTACCGCGCCCTTTGTACTTCTTGAGTTTGGAGGCGTCTTACTTCCAGCCAACCTCGTTAAAGGTTTTCTGCGCTTCGGGCAGGTTCTTGGCGACGGCCGACAGATCAACATCGTCTGCTTTGAAATCGCCCAGCTCGGCCACGGACTCGGATACCGCGACACCTTCGACCGTTGGATATTCGTCGTTGCCGGCCGAGAAATACTGCTGCGCCTGATCGCTTGCCAGATACTCAAGGAATTTGATGGCGTTGTCCTTGTGCGGCGCATTGGCTGCTACACCGCCACCCGACAGGTTCACATGCGCGCCATTGCCGTCCTGATCCGGGAACACCCAGCCGATCACGTCCCGCTCGGCCGAGACGCCATCGACGTCTTTCCGGATCGCACGGGCAAAGTAGTAGGTGTTGGACACGGCAAGGTCACACTCACCCGAAACGACTCCGCGCAGCTGGTCGGTGTCACCGCCTTGCGGGTCACGCGCCATGTTGGCTACTACGCCCTCAGCCCAGGTTTTGGCGGCATCGGATCCGGCGTTTTCGATGATCGAAGCCAGCAGGGTCTGGTTATAGACATTGGTGCTGGAGCGGATGCACAGCTGACCTTTGTATTTGGGGTCTGCCAGATCAGCGTAGGTTTGCGGCGGCTCAGAGACCGCGTTCTTGTTGTAGAATATGATGCGCGCCCGCTGCGAGAAACCGAACCACTGGTTGTCGCTGTCCTGAAGGTTCGACGGGATACGCTCTTCCAATACGGCGCTGTCAATTGTCTGCAGTACGCCCGCGTTCTTCGCGCGCGCAAGCCGCGAGGTGTCGACGGTCAGCAGAATATCAGCAGGGGAGTTCACACCCTCGGCTTCCATACGCGCGATCAGCTCGTCTGCTTTGCCTTCGATTCGGTTGATGGTGATGCCGGTTGCATCCTCGAAATCCGAATAAAGGCGCTCGTCGGTGTCGTAGTGGCGCGAAGAGTAGATGTTCAGCTCGCCTTCTGCTGCTGCGGACGTGGCGACCATGGCCGCAAGGCCAGCCGCGATACAGGTCGTGGATTTAAACATGATTGCTCCCAACATTGAGTATTCCACCGGGGTAAACCCGAGTTAAACACTCAATTAACGCATTGGATTTCGTTTGCAAGCGAAACCCGACAAAAATCGTGCGACATATGGAGCGCTTTGGGCAGCGACGGTGAACAAAGCCAACAGGCACAAAAAAAACCGCACCCAAAGGCGCGGTTCTTTCGAGGATATAAGTGCAGTTCTTAGCCCTGGCGAGCTTTGAACTTGCGCTGCGTCTTGTTGATCACGTAGACGCGGCCTTTGCGACGCACAATACGGCAATCGCGGTGCCGGTTCTTGAGCGAGCGGAGCGAGTTCTTGACCTTCATGGGTCTGTCTCCAATCTGCGGCGCCTTCATCAAAGACGTGGCCAGCGCCTGGGTTTGTCGGGTGCCCCGGCAAGCCGAAGCAGTGAATAGATGGTGGGCGGTACAAGGATCGAACTTGTGACCCCTTCGATGTCAACGAAGTGCTCTACCGCTGAGCTAACCGCCCACGTCCCTTTGCGTGTCCTGCCCCATAACGAAATGGGGCGCGGATACCCGCGCCGGTAGCGGGGTCTATAAAAGGAGTCGCAAATGGGTTCAAGGGGTTTGGAAGAACTATTTTCCAGTCTATGTTAATCCTGAACACGGAGAGACCATGAAGAACCCTTCCTATTTTCTGGATATGCCCGAAAACCGCAGTTCATGCGTTGTTTTTTCATCGCCGCATAGTGGCCGTGACTATCCAGAAGCGTTTCTGAAGCGCTCGGTTTTGGGGTCTGATGTGATTCGATCCTCGGAAGATGCCTTTGTAGATCAGCTCTTTGCCTCGGCCTCGGATTTCGGGGCGCCGCTGATCAAGGCGGCAATGCCACGGGCTTATTTGGACCTCAACCGCAGCGCGGATGAACTGGACCCAGCCCTGATTCAAGGCGCAAAACGGCAAGGGCACAATCCGCGCGTGGCCTCGGGGCTTGGGGTGATTCCCCGCGTGGTGGCAAATGGGCGTGCGATTTATCGTGGCAAACTGACCATGGATGAGGCGCGCCTGCGCATCGACACCTATTGGCGCCCCTATCACAGCCGCCTCAAGACCTTGCTGGCGGAGTCACATGCGAAATTCGGGCAGGCGATTCTGGTCGATTGCCATTCGATGCCGCATGAGGCGGTGGCCATGGCCAGTACCGCACGCAACACACGCCCCGAGATCGTGCTGGGCGATCGTTTCGGTGCATCGGCATCAACCGAGATCGTGGACCGAATTGAGGCTGCCTTTACCTCGGCGGGATTGGTCGTCGCGCGGAACGCGCCCTTTGCTGGGGCTTATGTGACCCAAACCTACGGTCGCCCTGGTCGTCAGCAACACGCGATTCAGGTTGAAATCGACCGCTCGATCTACATGAACGAAGACACGATCTCGCCCAATGCCAGTTTCATGGCGTTCTCCAAGATACTGCGGCAAGTGATCGCGGAGATTGCCGAGATCGGTTCCGAACCGCAGCGGCTGGCGGCGGAATAGGCGTCACCGCAGCGCGCGGCCTTTAACGATTGCATCGGTTCCAAACCGTTTGCGAATCTCATCCGTGGCGCGTTCGGCCTGAGACCTGCGTGTCGCGTTAGGGTCCAGTAAGTCGCCTGAGATGTCTGCCTGCTCCGCTGGGCACAGATCGGACAGCCCGCATCCCAACAGGCGATAGGGACCCTTATCTCCCACCTGATCGAACAGCCCGCGCGCGGTTCTGTAGATGCGATCCGCGATTTGCGTCGCATCGCGCAGCGAAACGCGGCGCGTGATGATCTTGTGATTGGCCTTTTTCAGCTTCAGCGTCACCACCCGACCCGCCAGATCCTTGGCCTTGGCCCGGTCCGAGACCTTCAGCGCCATGCGCCACAGATGCCCATCCAGAATCTCGAGGTTGGAGGTGTCTTCGAAAAACGTGGTTTCGTTGCTGATCGATTTCATCGGTTCGTGGGCCGAGACCCGGCGCTTGTCCTGGCCGCGTGCCAGATGCCACAGGCGATACCCCATCGATCCGAACCGCGCGGTCAGCGCCTCCTGATCCCAGCGCAGCAGGTCCGAGAAGGTACGGATCCCCGCGCGCTCCAACGATTCCTGCGCTGCCGGGCCGATGCCCCAGATCAGCCATACAGGTTTGTCGTGCAGGAAGTCAGCCGTTTCGGCCTTCCCGATCACGGAAAACCCGCGCGGCTTGTCGAGGTCCGAGGCGACCTTGGCCAGAAACTTGTTGTGGCTTAAACCGATGGAGCCTGTCAGCCCCAATTCATCCTTCATGCGCTTGACCAAACGCGCCAGCATCACCGCAGGCGGCGCGCCATGCAGGCGTTCGGTGCCGGACAGATCGAGGAAAGCCTCGTCCAGCGACAGTGGTTCGACCTTGGGCGTCAGCTCATCCATCATCGCGCGGATCTGACGAGATACCTCGGCGTAGACCGACATGCGCGGTTTGATCACCACAGCGTCCGGACACAGTTGCAGCGCTTTGAACATCGGCATGGCCGAGCGCACGCCCCGGATGCGCGCCACGTAGCAAGCGGTTGAAACGACCCCGCGTCTCCCGCCCCCCACAATCACTGCCTTGTCCGCCAATTCAGGATTGTCGCGCTTTTCAACCGAGGCATAGAACGCGTCACAATCCATGTGCGCAATCGAAAGGTCAAACAGCTCAGGGTGCGATTTCAGCCGCGGGCTACCGCAGGACGGGCAGCGCGGCGCGTCCGGGAAACTGGTCAGGCATTCGCGGCAGATCGTGGGCATGGCTACTTTTCGCGACCCGAAAAGGGTGGCTCTGGGTGTTCGAAGCTATAGTGTCTATCGGCTTTCGTGTGAACGCAACAGAGGCTTGGACAGTCTTCAGAAATCTAGTGGTTTGAGCTGAGAGTCGCACTGTCAAGAAAACCCCCCGCTTGGGGCGGGGGGAAGGTAACGAACCACAGGAAGAGGTAGTTCGTTGGGGAGTAACTCCGCCCCAGAATCGCTCAAAACGCTATATTTAGATAGGTGGCCGCGTTATTCCCTAAAACTTGTGCCGGGTTTGTGTGTTTTCGGGCACAGGGGGAAACCAGGGGAACATTCCCCCTCTTGACCTAAGGTAAAGAAATCACTGCTGTTTCGGAGGTCTGAGGCGTTGAATGCCCGTCTGCGATCAATGGCTTGTCAATGATTTTAACTCGGCCAGAACGGCCTCGGCTGCGGCTTTCGGGTCCTCCGCCTGATAGATCGGACGCCCGACAACAATATGATCCGCCCCATCTCCGATCGCACTGGCCGGCGTTGCGACGCGTTTTTGATCGCCCAGAGCGGCCCCGGCAGGGCGCACGCCCGGTGTCACGATCAAGCGGCCCTCGGCCTGGGGCAGGGCGCGGATCAGCGCGGCCTCTTGCGGGCTGGCGATCACACCGTCGGCTCCGGCCTCCAGCGCTTTGGCCGCGCGCTCAACCACCAGATCCTGCACATCGCCTGCCTTCAACAGGCTGGCATCCAAATCATCACGGTTGAGCGAGGTCAGGATAGTCACTGCAAGGATCTTCAGGTCCTTGCCGGATGCGCCTTCTTTCGCCGCGCGCACCACATGCGGGTCGCCATGAACGGTCAGGAAATCAAGATCGAACTGCGCCAGACCACGCACCGCGTTTTCTACCGTGTTGCCGATGTCGAACAGCTTCATGTCCAGAAAGATGCGCTTGCCATGGTCCTGTTTCAGCTCATTGGCCAAAGCCAGACCGCCGCCCGTCAGCATTCCCAGCCCGATCTTGTAGAACGACACCGCATCACCCAACCGTTCGGCCATCGCCAAACCTTGCAGAGCGTTCGGGACGTCAAGGGCTACGATCAGGCGGTCATCGGACATGTTGGGTCTCCTTGCTGGCAAACGTCTGCCTCCTAGCGGGTTCGGGCGCAACTGTCCATGCGGGTCCGCCCAATCGAAAGAGGATGATCTGTGTTACAGTGGCTCAAATCGATCAATAGGTCACATGAAGGGACAGAAGATGAGAAAGCTTGCCTTGCTCGGAGTGGCGCTGATGATGGGCGCCTGCGACGAACCCGCCTCAGGCACATCGGACACAGGCGCGGCGCCCGCGCCGACCAATGACAACCTGCCTTTGGTTCGCGGCTACCGATCCGAGGATGATTGGTGCCAGCTTACAGGTGAGAGCGCCTTTACCGTCGAATTTCTGGATCACACCGCCGATCTTGTCTCGTGCCCGACCGGCAGCAGCGCCGAACAATCCTTGGTCGAGACATATACGTTAGAGCCGGTGGCGCAAACCGGCGGCTATTCGGTATACTCCATTCCGCGCGGCTGACGGCGTCTGCCCACCCATGCTGCATTCGCCGCAATCAGGGTGATTCCGGACAGTTCCAGAAGCCAGTTTATTCGGATCGACATGATCTCGGCGCCCAGAAAGGCATCGAAGTTGTGAAACCCGGCGGCGCGGATCATCACAAAACAGATCAGAGTGACAAAGCCGATCAGGGCGATGCCGACCTCTCGCAAGTGTTTACGAAGGAACCAGAGGCTGACAAGCGAGATCCAGAAGCCGCTGAACACGACAACAATGATAAAGCCGATCTGGACAGACTTGCGATCCTCGTACCAGCCTTGCATCTGCGACAGACAGCGGGCGCTGGCCGTAAGCGCGGATTGCAGATCCAGTTGTTTGTTGATCATCAAAGCAAACAACAGCAGCGCGAGGATCAGCCAGAACCACCGGACGTGGGAATTGCGCCTTGCGCGCAGGCATAGCAGTGCGGCGAAACCGTATGCGGCAACCGTGAGCCAACCGATCACGCTTGGGTCGCCAATGGTGGGCGACCATTGTTCTGCAATGCAGCTGCGTAGCGCGGTGGCTGAGATCATAGAGGCGCGCTCCCAAGACGGTTTTTTTCGCAATTGACCGAGATCATTCAGGTTCCCAGCATGCATCATGTTATTCTGCCAAGACAATCTTGAATACACGCCGACATTACCCAAATTGAATGTGAGGCCTCAATCGACGCGTGCCGCCAAGCGGGCGCATCAAAACGGGGCGCTTGAGAAAAGGAGAATGCTATGGACTTGAACAAGTTCACCGAGCGGGCACGGGGATTCGTGCAGGCGGCGCAGACGATTGCGCTGCGCGAGGGGCACCAGAGGCTGGAGCCTACACACATACTTAAGGCGTTGATGGACGATGATCAGGGGCTGGCGAGCAACCTGATCACCCGCGCGGGCGGAGCGCCGAACCGCGTGGTTGAGGCGTTGGATGCCGCGATGGGGAAAATCCCGAAGGTCAGCGGTGACGCTAGCCAGATTTACATGGATGGCCAGACCGCTAAGGTTTTGGACGAGGCCGAGAAGATTGCCACCAAAGCGGGCGATAGCTTTGTGCCCGTGGAAAGGGTGCTGATGGCGCTCTGCATGGTCAAATCCAAAGCCAAGGACGCTTTGGAGGCCGGGGCCGTTTCTGCTCAGAAACTGAACGAAGCTATCAATGATATCCGTAAGGGCCGCACTGCGGACACCGCTTCGGCGGAAGAGGGCTATGATGCACTGAAGAAATACGCGCGCGATCTGACCGAGGCCGCGGCCGAGGGTAAGATCGATCCGATCATCGGGCGGGATGAGGAAATTCGCCGCTCGATGCAGGTTCTGTCGCGCCGTACCAAGAACAACCCTGTTCTGATCGGGGAACCCGGCGTTGGTAAAACCGCGATTGCCGAGGGTATGGCCCTGCGCATCATCAACGGCGACGTGCCGGAATCGCTGAAAGATAAGAAGCTGCTGGCGCTTGACATGGGCGCGCTGATTGCTGGTGCGAAGTATCGCGGTGAGTTCGAAGAGCGCCTCAAGGCGGTGCTGACCGAAGTGACCGAGGCCGCTGGTGAGATCATCCTTTTCATCGACGAGATGCACACGCTGGTCGGTGCCGGCAAATCTGACGGCGCGATGGATGCCGCCAACCTGATCAAGCCTGCGCTTGCTCGGGGTGAGCTGCATTGTATCGGCGCGACCACGTTGGATGAGTATCGCAAGTACGTGGAAAAAGACGCGGCCCTTGCGCGCCGGTTCCAGCCCGTGATGGTCACCGAACCGACCGTCGAGGACACGATCAGCATACTGCGTGGCATCAAGGAAAAGTACGAGCTGCACCACGGCGTGCGTATTTCGGATTCCGCATTGGTGTCGGCGGCGACCTTGTCGCATCGTTATATCACCGACCGGTTCCTGCCCGACAAGGCCATTGACCTTGTCGATGAGGCGGCGTCGCGGTTGCGGATGGAGGTGGACTCCAAGCCGGAAGAGCTCGATCAGTTGGATCGCCAGATCCTGCAGATGCAGATCGAGGAAGAGGCGCTGAAACTGGAAGACGACGCGGCCTCGAAGGATCGTCTGGAAACCCTGCAAAAGGATCTGGCCGATCTGCAGGAGCAATCGGCTGAGATGACCGCCCAGTGGCAGGCCGAACGTGACAAGCTCGCGGGTGCGCGTGATCTGAAAGAACAGCTCGACAAGGCGCGCGCTGATCTGGAAATCGCCAAACGCGAAGGCAATCTGGCAAAGGCAGGTGAGCTGTCCTACGGCATCATCCCCGAGCTTGAGAAAAAGCTGACCGAGGCCGAAAACGCCGAAAGCAACGCCATGATGGCCGAGGAAACGGTGCGCCCGGAACAGATCGCATCCGTGGTCGAACGCTGGACTGGTATCCCGACTGCCAAGATGCTGGAAGGGGAGCGCGAGAAACTGCTGCGGATGGAAGACGATCTGCACTCCCGTGTGATCGGCCAGGATGCCGCCGTGACCGCCGTGTCCAACGCCGTGCGCCGCGCGCGCGCGGGCCTGAACGATGAAAACCGCCCGCTGGGCTCGTTCTTGTTCCTCGGGCCCACCGGCGTAGGTAAAACCGAACTGACCAAGGCCGTAGCGAACTTCCTGTTCGACGACGACAATGCGATGGTGCGCATCGACATGTCCGAGTTCATGGAGAAACACGCGGTTGCGCGTCTGATTGGTGCCCCTCCGGGCTATGTCGGTTATGACGAAGGCGGTGTGTTGACCGAAGCCGTGCGGCGCAGACCCTATCAGGTCGTGCTGTTCGATGAGGTTGAAAAGGCGCATCCGGATGTGTTCAACGTGCTGTTGCAGGTTCTCGATGATGGCGTACTGACTGACGGTCAGGGCCGTACAGTAGACTTCAAGCAGACGCTGATCATCCTGACGTCGAACCTCGGGTCTCAGGCGCTCAGCCAACTGCCCGAAGGTGCAGACAGCGCGCAGGCGCGGCGCGACGTGATGGACGCGGTCCGGGCACATTTCCGGCCGGAATTCCTGAACCGACTCGATGAAACGATCATCTTTGACAGGCTCAAGCGGGCCGATATGGATGGTATCGTCGATATCCAGATGGCACGTCTGCAAAAACGTCTGGCCGCTCGAAAGATCGAGCTGGTTCTGGACGAGGGCGCAAAACAGTGGCTGGCCGATGAAGGGTATGACCCGGTCTTCGGTGCGCGCCCACTGAAGCGCGTGATCCAGCGTGCGTTGCAGAACCCCTTGGCCGAGGCACTGCTGGCCGGTGAGATCAAGGATGGCGAGACCGTCCCCGTCACCGCTGGCGCTGAAGGCCTGATCATCGGCGATCGGCTGGGCACCTCCGACCGGCCCCGCCCGGATGATGCCGTAGTGCATTAAATACGTTGAGTGAAAGGCGACCCGCCAAACGCGGCGGGTCGCCACTTTAAGGTGTTGAGTTCCAAACCGTTCAATCTGGACCGTAAAACAAAAGGTTCGCGGATCTACTCATAGTCACGCAGATGAGCAAAAGATTGGCAATCTGCTACTGTTTTCTGACCAGCACCCGATCCGTACCACCTGTTTCAGTGTCAATAAGGCTAGAAACTGATCCAAGTTCTTTGAGGATTCGCCTGCCCTCTCTTGATTGACGCGGTCTCAGGTCAAGAATTATGGCACCGTTCGGTTTGACGGCGGTCTTGAAGAACGTCTCGTAGGTTTTTACCGGATAGTGAAAGCCGCAGGAGATGAAACTCATGGCAAGGTCGATCGTTCCAACCTCGCCCAGATCGTCTGTTCTGGGATTCAAGCAAGTTATGTCGCTACTGTCGACGCCATTTTGTGTCAAAAACGAATGAGCGACAGACAAGCTCGAATAGGCTGCTCCCTTTTCCTGATAACCGAAATGCCTTTCCTCAGAGGTTTCTAGATCAATGAGGTTCAGGCTGCATTGGCGATCTTTCCACAAAAACAGATCAAACATGGCGTAGCCGCACCCGATGTCGGCGACAGATCGTGGATTCAGGTCCTGGATCGTGTCTCGGATCTGCAGGTATTCAAGATAAATGACAGCAGCGGCTCGTTTGGCCAACTCGATACCGTGTTTTTCGACCAGCGATAGAGCGGGGTCAGTGTTTCCGGCGCTCCATGCCTTGGTTATTCTACCAGAGCGAGGTTGGTCGAAAATAATCCTGGATCTTTGCATGATCAGGTTCACAAGATCCTGTTCGGAAAAAGCATCAAAGCAGAGTTCGGCCACGGGGGGCAGGGCCGTTGCATCCATCATTTGTTGACTTGTGATCATTGGTTTTGCGTCTTCTCAAGGAACCGGGTGGATTTTGGACGATGATGCAGATCCACCCGGCTTACAAGAGAAGGTCGAACAAGTCTCTGCGTTTAGATGCCTCTAGATCAACGCGAAAATCCGGGCGGGGCCTCCGGTGCCGCCCTTGTGTTTGGGCGCTCCTATCACCAGGGTGGCCCCGGCGGCTGGGACGCGGTCGAGATTGGCCAGACACTCGATCCCGAACCGGCCGGTGGGCAGCCAGGCGTAGTGGGTGGCGAAATCGGCGGACATGCCGTGATCCAGCGACAGCGTGTCGACCGCCAAGGATCGCGCGCCGGTTTCCTCCATCAGCATCTGGGCGGCCTCGACGTGGAAGCCGGGATAGTGCTGCGCTTCTCCGTCGAAATTGCGAAACTCGTCGGTCGCCGTTTTTCCACCCCAGCCGGAATGCATGGCGACACAGGCGCCGTCGGGGATGTCTCCGTTCGCCGCGATCCACACCTTGAGGTCATCGGGCGTCACGCGAGTATCGGCATCTTCGGCGGCGCGGGCGGCGATATCCACGACGCAGAGCGGCGCAACCAGATCTGTCACTGGAATCTCATCGACTGAGGTTCCGTCGGCCGAGAAATGCAGGGGCGCATCGATATGGGTGCCAGTATGTTCGTTGATCGACAAGTTGAACAGGTTGAACCCGTGATCCGCAAAGTTGAACGCCTGTTCGGCGGAGACGCCGGGTTCTCCTCCCCATGTCGGAAACTCGGGGCTGAGGGTGTGGGTCATGTCCTCGACCCCGCCATGCCCTGCGGCCAAGGCCGCCGGAGCACTCGCGCCTGTTGCGGCGGCTGCCACGCCAGTGGCTGCGGCGGCTTTGAAGAAGCTCCGACGGGACAGCATCTTGTCTTTGACGGCATTCATTACGCAGATATCACACATACGGTATCCTCCCTGATGGGTGGCAGGGTCGGGCGACCGGTGTCGCAGACCGTACCACCTGTCAAGTAGAGTGCCGCGCTGACCCCTTCTGTGTAAAGGGTGCTGTCTGTTGTGGCGTACGGGGCGTCCTAGCGGAACTCACGGCTTTTACGCAGGGCGCGCAGCTCTTCCGAACTCATTTTGGGGCCTGAGCTGGTCGTGGGCTGCGGCGTGGGTTGAATCAATGTCTCGGTGCTTGGGGTCTTGCGCGCGGCACCACCGCTGAGGCGCAGATAAGCCAGAACCCCGCCTGCGCATTGATAGCTGAAGGCCCAGCTGGCAAGGAGGATATAGGCCACGACAGTTGCGATCATCGGCGCAGTGACGGAAAACGGGGCTGTCCCGGCCGTCATCTCGCCGATCAATTGAACGTCGTTGACCAGTGTGCTCGGACCGTAGATTGCGGTAAGTCCAACGATAAACAGAGCAAAGAAAAAGATAGCACCGACAAAGCTGATCGCCACCACGGCGAAAAGCTGCAGAAAGAAAGCACCGAAATGGTTGAATGGGGTATAAGGGCGGCCATTGGGGTCCCGCCCGATCGAGGCCGCGGCAATTGGCACCAGAAACCCGGCCCTTAGCGCGCAGATCGCTGCAAAGAGCAGGATCACAACACCCGAGAACATCAGGATATGCACGGGCGACAGGGTCGCGAAGAACGCGGCCGGGTCCTCGGGAACGCCGCCCCCTACGCTGACGGCACCGATGGAGAGCGCGGCGATTAGCGCGGCGGCCACACTGATCCCAATGGCTTCGACGGCGCCGTAGATAACCGCCGGAAAGACAAACTTGCGGTAACTGTTACTCGGAGAAACCTCGCAGGCTTGCAGGCCCAAACGGCTGCCGACCAACATCGGGATGACGCCTGAGGATGCGCCTACAAAAAACGAAATCAAAACCGACAGTCCCGGAATGAGCAGCCCGATCAGCGCGCTCAGTATCCCGCCTATCAACCCGTAGACGATAAGCGCGACCAGCAGGACGGGAAAGACAATGATATAGCGCCACAAAACGGACAGCGAAAAAGGAAAGGCCTGAAATACGAGCACGGGATCAACTCTGATCAACTATTGGATGATTCCCGCATACCTAATTGAGACTGTTAGAACCAGCCGCCCAAAACGCATTAGTCGCGGGCTGACGCAGTTGCGTTACAGTCTGTTCGCTCAATCGTGACGCCTGTTTCCTTGGCTCTGTGTTATCAGCGGACTACCTCACTCTGAGGCGGATTCATTACGGAGACCCAAATGGCGCATCGCTGGACCAACACTTTGACACATGCCGACGTCACCCCAAGGGCGGCGTTTCTGAACCGGCGGCAGGTTTTGGCCGGGCTGGCAGGTGTCGGGCTGACCGCGATGGCCCGCCCCGCTACGGCGCAAGAGGCGCTGGAGCCGAACACCTGGGAAGAGATCACCAGCTACAACAATTTCTATGAATTCGGCACTGGAAAGGACGACCCAGCCAAATATGCCCATACCCTCGTGACTGAACCCTGGAGCATTGAGATCGAAGGTCTGGTGGATCGCCCCGGCACCTATGACTTCAAGGACATCATGTCCGAGATGACAGTTGAAGAACGCATCTACCGCTTCCGCTGTGTCGAGGCGTGGTCGATGGTGATTCCGTGGAACGGGTTCGAACTGGCCGACCTGTTGAATATGGCGGGTGTGCAGGAGGGCGCTAAATACGTGGCCTTTGAAACCGCCTACCGTCCCGATGAGATGCCCGGCACGCGCTTCCCGATTCTTGAATGGCCCTACCGCGAGGGTCTGCGACTGGATGAGGCGATGCACCCGCTCACCATAATGGCGACAGGCATCTATGACCGCCCGATCCCGAACCAGAATGGTGCTCCGCTGCGTTTGGTGGTGCCGTGGAAATACGGGTTCAAGTCGATCAAGTCGATCGTGAAGATCACTCTGACCGAGGATGAGCCGCCCACCAGTTGGAACATGTCTACGCCCCGTGAGTATGGCTTCTATAGTAACGTGAACCCGAATGTGGACCATCCGCGCTGGTCGCAGGCGTCCGAGCGCCAGATCGGCGGCGGTCTGTTTGCCAAGCGTATCCCGACCCTCATGTTCAATGGCTATGAACAAGAGGTCGCCAGCCTGTATGAAGGTATGAACCTCAAGGAATACTATTGAGCCATGCAGGCGGTGAACCAGGCCATACGCAAGATCCCCATTTGGGCTGTCTATCTGGCTGGGGCCCTTCCGGCCCCTTGGTTCCTGTATCTTGCGCTCACAGGGGGGCTTGGGGTCGAGCCGATCACAGCGCTCGAACATAAGCTGGGGGAGCTGGCCCTGCAGCTGCTCATTCTTGGTCTGGCGGTAACCCCGCTACGCCAGCATCTTGGCTTGAGCCTTGTGAAGTTCCGTCGAGCGATCGGCGTGCTGGCTTTTGCCTATGTTGCGCTGCACCTGCTGGTCTGGCTGGTGCTGGACGTTCAGCTGCTTGGCCAGATTTGGGCTGATATCCTCAAGCGTCCTTATATAACTGTCGGCATGGCCGGGTTCATTCTGCTGCTGCCTTTGGCCGTGACATCGAACAATTGGTCAGTACGCAAACTTGGCCCGCGCTGGCGCAAGCTGCACAAACTGGTCTATCCGGCCGTTCTGCTTGGCGGTATCCACTATGTGATGTTGGCGAAGGGTTTCCAGCTGGAGCCACTTCTCTATCTCGCCGCGATCATAGGGCTGCTGCTCGCGCGTCTGCCGATACCGGGCCTGCTGACCCGGCTGAGGCAGGCCGATTCCGCGTGAGCTTTGACCGAGTCTGTGGGTAACTGTGTGGACAATGATCTGGTGGCAGTGATTCCGGGTAGTTGGAGCGGTGATTGGGTGTGCCTGCGCGGTAATTGCATCCATTAAGTTTTTGTTTTTATGTTGTAAAATGGAGATTTCAAACTTTTCTCCACTTTTTTGCTTTTTCCGCTTGCGGCTTTGTGGGGTAAACCTTAGAACCCCCTTCACCGGCGCTGCTGAGGCGCTGGGGCGCTGCTGAGGCGGCGGGGACGCTCAGGATAGACTGGGGGCATCTGAGGTTGAGTTTTAG